>JAITVP010000104.1 GCA_031285725.1 Bacteroidales bacterium | reverse complement strand
AAGGGGAAATTATATATTTGGCTTTTGTTCACAATACTCCAACATCCAACGCTGCGCTTACATTGGACAATGTTTTAATTAGCTCCTGTTTTGAAGTACCAACCTTGGAAGTTGCTTTTACCGGAGAATCTTATGCTACACTTACTTGGGAAGCCAATACGGCGACACAATGGAATTTGGAATATGTGAAAGGTACGGGAAGCAATTGGACCAGTATAATCGTAAATTCTAATGAATATGAGGTAACCGGTTTGGATGCTAATTCAACATATCGTTTCAGACTGCAATCCTTGTGTTCGGAAACTGAAAAATCCATCTATTCGGAAATCGTCACCACTGCTACAAGTTGTAATATAATTTCAAGGCTTCCTTTTGTGGAGAATTTTGACAAAGCCCCTCAAACGGGAGAAAATAGAATGCTGCCATGTTGGTCAACATACAAAACTACCACAGCCAATGGACTTCCTTATATAGCGAATAATTCGTCTGACAGACCGCCGACAAGTCCGAATTATTTGGATTTTCATCATACGCGGACAGGATTTAATATGGTTATTCTTCCTGTATTGGTAGATAATATAGATATCCAAGCTATTCAAATGTCATGTAAGGCTTTCCAACGCGTTTTGAACCAAGGCCATTTCCTTGTTGGAGTCATGTCTGATCCTGAGGATCCGGATTCTTTTGTAGTGGTTGATACGGTTACGGAATGTGTTACGGCCAACACCTGGTATGATCATACGAATACATTTTCCAATTATGCCGGAACCGGACGCTACATTGCGCTGAAAATGGAGAATGGTCAGGGAACAGTTCAGAATACATTTTTGGTGGATAATATGGCCATTAATTATATCGCTGCTGAAAGTTGCGAAATATCTTCGTTGTCTGTTTCCGCACAACCTACATCAGCCACTGTTTCTTGGGCGGCTAATGATGGGGTTCCCGAATGGATCGTGGAATATAAGATTGAAAATGATCAAAATTATACTTCTGTTGGTACGGTTGCCGTTCCTGCAGTTACTATTGACGATCTTGTTTCGGGCATAACATACAATGTCAGGGTAAAAGCAATCTGTACCGACGATGAATCTGACTGGGCTGCTGCAACGTTCACGACTATGGGATTTTTGACAAATGTGCCTTATGCTACGGGATTTGAAGATGATATTGATAACTCTTTGTGGGCATTTAGAAATACAGGCAGCAGAAATGATTGGTATACGGGTAATGCCACATTTAAAGATGGGGTAAAATCTTTATATATTTCAAATGATAAGGGAATATCCCACGCCTATACTAATAATAGTGCGTGTCAAGTATGGGCTTACAGAGATTTCTATTTTACGCCTTCCGATTCGAATTATGTATTTAGTTTTGATTGGAAATGCACGGGAGAAAATAATTATGACTGGCTATCAGTCTATATTGGAACTCCTCAACAAGTAGATCCTTTGTCTTCCACGTCAATGTCCGAACCATCCGCTGCTATTAGGTTTAATAATCCATTAAAAGGAACACAACAGTTTAATGGACAGTCAAATTGGGTTCACTTTGAAACCGAGTTAAATGCTTCGCAATATGCTGGAACCGTGCAACGGCTTTATTTCAGGTGGAGAAATGATGGTAGTGGAGGTTCCCTCCCCATTGCCATTGATAATGTTTCATTAATCGCTAAAGGCGATGTGGCTCTTCCTCCGGTATACTCCACCATGGAAATGGAAGTGGTGTCAATAGATGCGATTTCAGACCAATGCGACTTGACTAACATCCCCGTTTCATTCACTGTTAAGCAAAACAGTACTACGCCAATTACCGAATTTACAGCAAGGTATACCACTACCAACGCAATGGTTACGGAGACCGTAATCCTTTCAGATACGCTAAGACAGGGCGAAGAATACAAACATACATTTTCAATACCGGCTAATTTTGTTCAAGAAAATAATTATCTTCTTGTTGAAGTAATGGTTGAGGGAGATTACTATTTGCCCAATAATGCTTTATTGCTTTCCAATTTTGCATTGGTTGCGCCGGCTGCGATTCCTTATTATCAAGATTTTTCTTCGGTGACCATAGGAAAAGGTGGTTATTTTGCCACCGATGCGAATAACGATGATATTACTTGGACGGTTCAAAACGGTAAATTGCAAATTGCAACAAATGACACGGCGAATACAAATGATTGGTTTTTAACAACTTGTCTTGACATTCCTGTTGGCAAGTACGAAATTTCTTATGATTATAATGCACTGAATGTATTTACCGAATCATTTGACGTTTACTGCGGAGTGGCTCCAAATCCAGCGGGAATGATTATGCCTTTGGCATCTTATACCGGTTTTTCAAAAGCATCCACAGATTATAGCGCTTCTCATATCGTTGACGTTCCGCTTGCAGGTACTTATTACCTTGGTTTGCATGCTACTTCTTTGGCAGGCACTGCGGGAATTACTTTTGATAATCTTTCCATTAAAGCATTGTCGGATGTAACCATTACCTCAGGAGATCATGGTTCTGTGATGGAAGAAGGTTTAGTTACCGTTTATCAAAATGAATCGATGATGATCACCATTGTTCCTGAAGCCGGATATCACGTAAGCGGTATTTATGTGAACGGTGAATTGGTGGAAGGTGAAAATATTATATTCCCCAATTATCAATTCTTCACTTTCACACCGGATCAAGCCGAAGTTACCGTTCATGTGGAATTCACAAAGAATACATTCACTATAATGTCTTCGATCAACACTTACCTGGATATGGTTGCTGGAACAATCACTCCTGAGGGTATCGTTGAAGTGGATTACGGTGGAAGTCAATCTTATCAAATTCACATCGCTGAACATTTCCATCTCCATGATGTCTTAATTAACGGTGAATCGGCAATGGATCAGTTAACTGTTATTGATGAGTATAATTTTAGGTATGACTTTGAACAAGTACGTAGAAATTCAATCATTCAAGTTATCGCTATTGTTGACTCTGTTCATGTGATTGTGCGTACTCACAGCGGAATCGGTACGGTTTGTGGTATGCCCGCTGATGCAACTGATGCGGAAGTCGTTTACACGTACAGCGTACCTTTCTGGGGAGATTTCTATGCTTCGTTTGTTCCTGAAAGAGGGTATAGCGTGAGTGCGTCTTACAACGGGATTGATGTTGGATTTGTAGAACAGTATAACCTGTTTGAAATCACTTCAAATCACGTATTCGACATCTATTTCACGAAAAACACTTATACTGTGGCTACACAAGCATACGGAAATGGAATGATTACCGACGGTGTGACCATCGAGTACGATCCTGACTATGTATACAACTATACCGTGACTCCAAACACGGGATACTATATCACTTCCGTGATGGTCAACGGCGTTGAGCAAACGATCACCAATCCGGATCTATTCACCGATTCATTAAGCAACATCGCTGAAAATTACAATATCGTGGCAAGATTTGCGCTCCACACTTACCCGATCACGGCAACCGCAGGCAATGGCGGTTCCATCACCCCGAACGGAACGACCTCGTACGGTTATGGTGCGATTGCAACTTACGAAATCAATGCCGACCAAGGTCACTATGTCACTTCCGTGAATGTGGACGGCACAGTGACCAACTACACCGCCACGGACAATATGACCTATTGGTCGCAAACTTTCGTGGTTGAGAGTACCCATGCTATTGAAGTGACTTTCGCTACCCATACGTACACCATTGAGGCTACGGCGGGAATTGGCGGATTGATCACTCCTTCCGGAATCAACACGTACGACCACGGTGCGACGCAAGTTTACACCATCACTCCGAATACGGGATACTATATCTCTACTGTTACGGTTGATGGCGCGGTGGTAGCAGGCTTCGGCGGTAACACTTACACATTCGCTAATATCACGGCGAACCACACGATCGCAGTTACTTTCACGCAATATCAATACACGATCACATCCGGTGCTGCTACGGGTGGCGCAATCTCTCCGACAGGAACAACCACCGTGGCTCACGGAGCAAGCCAAGCATACAGCATCACGGCAGCTACCGGTTACACCGTTTCAACAGTGGTGATCGACGGTTCGACAACCACAGTGAATGCGGCGACTTACAGCCACACATTCAGCAATGTTACGACGAACCACGATATTTTTGCTAACTTCGCAATCAACACTTACACCGTGACGGTTTCTCAACCGGCAAACGGAACGATTGCCCCAGGGACACAAGTGGTTGACCATGGTTCTTCCGTTACTTTCCGAGTTACCCCGAACGAGGGATATGATATCGAAAACATCAAAGTGAATGGTTCTAACGTTGCATTTACACCAGATGCTACCGGTGCGGCATCCCACACCATCAGCAACATCACGGCTAACACCACGATCACCGCTACGATGAAGATCAAGACTTTCACGATCACAGCCATAGCCGGCTCTAACGGAACAATTACTCCTTCCGGAGCAGTTACGGTTAACTACGGTGGATCGCAAACCTATACCATTACGGCACATGCTGGCTATATGGTTGAAAACGTTCAGGTTGACGGTGTCTTCGTAGGTGCGGTTACTTCTTTCGTTTTTGCCAATGTTACTTCTAACAGAACGATCATCGCGACTTTCGTTCCGATCACTTGTCATGCTCCCGTCAATTTGTATACGACTGAAATCACTTACACTACCGCAAAACTCAACTGGTCTCACGATGGAGCGGATGCTTATATCGTGACTTACATGCGAAGAGGAGACGACAATGCGACAATTATCCCGAACATCACGGAAAACTATGTGGAAGTTCAAGGTTTGGATACCAACGCCTATTATGATTGGACAGTGAGAGCGGCTTGCGGAAACGTTTCCGAAAGTGCTGATGCTATTTATGCGACATTCAAAACGGCGAAACCGACAATCATCGTTGGCATCGATGATTTTGATCCATCTCAAATTACTGTTTACAGTAACCAAACGCGCGTTTACATTGTAAATGAAGCGGGTTTAGTAATACAAGGCGTGGATATCTATGACATATACGGCAGATTGATTTATACAGGAAGTGCGTTGAACAATCCTGAAATTATCGACCTGAACGTGGCAACGGGTACTTACATGGTGCGCATTACTATGAACGGCAAAATTAACACGTACAAAGTACACATCGCTAATAACTAATCGAATCATAATTGATGAACTTGAAAAGTGGAGCTGATAACTCCACTTTTTTTTTATATTTTTGCGAACGTAAAAAATAGATAATGGTTAATCGGCGATATTTGAGAACAAAGGTGATGCAAGCCCTTTTTGCTCACAAAATTAATGAAACGGAAAATGTGGTGGAAGGACGTAAAAAATTGACAGACTCCATTTACAATTGTTACACGCTGTTTCTTTACTTCTTCTCTATCTTCCCCGAATTGCGCAGATACCGCCTCAATAAACTCGAGGAGTTGAAAGCGAAAGTCAATCCCACGCAGGAGGATAGAAATCCCAATACCAAATTTTTGGACAATATCGTGATCAATCAAATTGAGGATAATGTGACCTTGAAAAAGGAGTGGAAAAATAACAAAGTCAACTGGACGAATCATAATGATGTAATCGTGCAGATTTTTCAAGAAGTGGGCAAGTTGGAGAAGTTTCAGCAATATATGGAAAATCCGAAAAGGTCTTATGACGAAGATCGGCAGTTGGTGTTAGATATCATCGAGAAAGTGTTTGTGGAGAGCACATTGATCCATTGGTTTTTTGAGGAGAAAAACGTGCATTGGTTCGATGATTATAACGACGCCTTGTTGATCGTTTATAAGAATATCCAAGCTTTCAAAGAGTCCAAGGGAAACGAGGTGAAGATCATGCCGCTGTTCAAAGATCAGGACGATGTGGCGTTTTATCAGGATTTATATTCTAAAGCCATCCTGAATGATGGCTACTACTTCTCGTTGATTGAAGATAAACTCCAAAATTGGGAGTCGGAGCGCTTGCTCACCGTGGATGTGATTTTGATGAAGATGGCGATCTGTGAATTGCGCGAATTTCCCACTATCCCAGTGAAAGTGATTATCAATGAATACATTGAACTGGCCAAGACGTATAGCTCCGCCAAAAGCGGCTTTTTCATCAATGGCATCTTGGATAAAGTGATCGTTCAACTGAGAGCCAATAACGAGTTAAACAAGATGGGACGGGGATTGTTAGACAAATAATTATTTATTATGAGATATACTTTCATGTTACTATTCACACTCTTATTTTTCTGCTCTTGCGGAAAGAAAAATGATGGGATTACAGTGAACGAGATCAAGAATCCGGCCACTGCGCAGGGTCAAGATGCTAAGAAAACCGACATGCCTGAAATCACTTTCGAAAAAACCGTGCACGATTTCGGCAAGGTGATTCAAGGGGAACGTTTGTCGTATGTTTTCAAATTCACCAATACGGGAAAATCAAACTTGATTATCGAAAATGCCAACGGTTCGTGCAATTGCACCACAACTACACCGCCCAAAGCACCTATCAAACCGGGGGAAAGCGGCGAAATAACCGTGCTGTTCGACTCTAAAACGAAATCAGGAGAGGTGAACAGCACGGTGCTCGTTTCGGCTAACACCTACCCGACACACACGATTCTGCGGGTCACCGCCGACGTTAAAATACCATAAATCAATATAAATTAATACATTAATATTTACAGTATGATTTTTTACAATTTACTTCTTATGGCTCCTACGGGCGAAGGCGGACAAGGTGGCGGCAGTTCCATGATCATTTTCTTGGTGCTCATGATTGCGATATTCTATTTCTTCATGATCCGTCCGCAACAAAAGAAACAAAAAAAGATGCAAGAATTTAGATCCTCGTTGAATAAAGGCGACAAAATCGTCACCATCGGCGGCATCCACGGCAAAATCGTCAATGTGGACGAGACCACTTTCGTAATCGAAGTGGAAGACGGTACGAAGTTAAGAATCGACAAAGCGGCGGTGGCAATTGACGCAAATGATATGAAAAATAAGCAGTAAACGCAAAAAAGGAGAAAAAGGAGAAGGGAGAAAGTAGGGGGGGAAACCTTCATTCAACAATGATGAAAAAGGAAGAATCACCAGAATTAAAAAACAAAATCAAATTGCCTTCATTGGCGTTTGTGACTTGTTTGGTGATGGCAGCGGCAATCTGGTTATTTACGACCCTCTCTAAGGAATATACGATGACGTTGGAATACCAGGTGAGTTGCAAGGATCTGCCGGCCAGCAAGCAGTTGGTGGCATTATCGGATTCGGTGGTGAACCTCACGTTTACGACCCGCGGGTTCAACTTCCTAGGTCCCAAGTATTCGGATTCCCATCGTCAGATCAACTTGTCATTGACCACGCTTACGCAGAACAGTTCCAAACGGAATGTCTACACGTTCAATCGACGAGTGTTGACGGAATATATCCGCACGCAACCCGGAATCGATGCGGCATTCATGGAAGTGGAAACTCCGGAATCGATTACCGTTTATCTGAGATAGCGATGTTGAAAATCGCACTCACCGGGGGAATCGGAGCGGGGAAAAGTTATGTGGCCTCGCTCTTCGAGATCATGTCAGTGCCGGTTTTCTACGCCGACGATGAAGCAAAAAAACTCTATGATAGGGGAGATGTTAAGGCGTTGGTGAAACGCCATTTCGGCGAAGCCGTTTATCAAAACGATGTTTTAGATAAAACCAAACTCACACAAGCCGTTTTCTCAAATCCCGACAATCTGACTTTGATTAATAACATTATCCATCCCCGCTTGATGGAGGATTTCGACTGTTGGGCGGTGGCGCAACGCTCCCCTGTGGTGATATTGGAATCGGCCATCATTTTCGAGGCGAACCTCGCCCGTTTTTTCGATTTGGTGCTAACAGTCCACGCTCCGCTCGAAAAACGACTTCATCGCCTCAAAAACCGTAACCCCGACTGGACGAACGCCGACATCAATCAACGGGTCGCCTCCCAGCTGGATCAGGAGTGCAAGGTGAAGATGGCGGATTTGGTAGTGTGGAATGGAGAGGAGGGGGGAAGGGAGATTGTGTATTTAATGAGGTGAAAAGGTGAAATAAATTTGCTTATTTATTCTTTTTTCTTGAAGATAGCGCTTCTGAAAATAAATTAGGTCAAATGGACGCAAGTACCAAAATATTTGTTGAATTTCAAAACTTAAATTAAAAATACCAAATAAAAACATAACCAATGAACAAAACCAATATTTCTCACCTCCCCCCTCTTACCTCTCACCTGAAAAAACGCCACACCATCACCTCTGCATTGCCTTACGCCAATGGTCCGGTTCATATCGGGCATTTGGCAGGGGTTTACGTGCCGGCCGATATTTACGCTCGTTATCTCCGGATGAAAGGGGAGGAGGTGCTTTTCATTGGCGGCTCCGATGAACACGGCGTACCGATCACCATCAAGGCGAAGAACGAGAACACCACGCCGCAAGCCATTGTGGATCGGTATCATGCCATGATCAAGAAGTCGTTTGAGGAGTTTGGCATCTCGTTCGACATCTATTCCCGTACTTCCAATCCGATACACCACCAAACGGCAGCGGATTATTTTGCGAAATTGTATAATGATGGCAAATTGATCGAAAAGACCACGATGCAGTATTACGATGCGGAAGCAGATCAGTTTCTGGCGGATCGATACATTACTGGCGGTTGTCCGTTTTGCAACAATGAGAAAGCTTATGGCGACCAGTGTGAGGCATGCGGCACCAGCTTAAGTGCTACTGATCTGATTAACCCCAAGTCGGCGCTGACCGGAAACGTGCCGGTGTTGAAAGAGACCAAACACTGGTATTTGCCTTTGGATCAATATGAAGGATGGTTGAAAGCGTGGATTTTGGATGAACATAAGGAAGATTGGAAGACTAATGTTTACGGACAGTGCAAGTCGTGGATTGAGCAGGGCCTGCACCCGCGTGCTGTGACCCGCGATCTGGATTGGGGCGTGAAGGTGCTGCTGCAAGAGGCAGAAGGTAAAGTACTCTATGTCTGGTTTGATGCGCCGATCGGCTATATTTCCGCCACGAAAGAGTGGGCGGAGCAAAACGGCAGAACATGGGAAGAGTGGTGGAAAGACGAGAATACGGAGCTGCTCCATTTTATCGGGAAAGATAATATCGTGTTCCATTGCATCATTTTTCCGGTGATGTTGAAGGCCGAGGGATCATACATCCTCCCCACAAACGTGCCGGCCAATGAGTTTCTGAATTTGGAGAGCGACAAGATTTCCACTTCCCGGAATTGGGCGGTGTGGTTGCACGAATATCTGGAAGAGTTTAAGGATAAGCAAGATGTGCTGCGTTACACATTGACCTCCATCGCACCCGAAACCAAAGATTCCGACTTCACTTGGGCTGATCTTCAGGCCAAAAATAACAACGAGTTACTCGCTATTTTCGGCAATCTTGTGAACCGTACCGTGGTGCTGACCCACAAATACTACGATGGCATCATTCCTTCCGCAGGCGAATTGACACCGGAAGAGCAAGGGATGATCACTTTGATCAAAACTTTCCCGACAAAAATCGGGGAGTCGTTAGAGAAGTTCCGTTTCCGCGAAGCGCAGATGGAGCTGATGAACTTGGCGCGCGTGGGGAACAAATATTTGACCGACACCGAGCCGTGGAAGAAAGTGAAAGAAGATCCTGAAAGAGTAAAGACAATACTGTACCTTTCGTTGCAGATTGCGGCGGCGTTGTCGGTGCTGAGCGAGCCGTTCCTCCCATTCACCTCCAAGAAGTTGCAGGAGATGTTGAAGATTGACCGTCATACGTGGGATGGTGCGGCGGATATGGATCTACTGCAAGCCGGCAACCTGATTGGCGAACCGCAGTACCTGTTTGAGAAAATAGACGACACAGTGATGGAGGCGCAAGTGGCTAAATTGCAAGCCAGCCGCAAGCAGATGCAGTTGGAACAAGCCCCTGCGCAAGAGGCAAAACCGGACATATCGTATGATGATTTTCAGAAGATGGATCTTCGAATCTGCACGGTGTTGGAGGCGGAGAAGGTGGCGAAAACCAAGAAGTTATTGAAACTGAAAATCGATACAGGCATAGATGTGCGCGAGGTGGTTTCCGGCATTGCAGAGTATTACGCTCACGAAGAGTTGCCCGGCAAGCAAGTACTGATGCTCATCAACCTGACACCCAAGGAGATCAAAGGTATATCTTCCCATGGTATGATTTTGATGGTTGAAAACGCCAACGGTGAACTAAGCACGGTGGAGCCGGAGAAAGTGGTGAAGGCGGGAAGCATAGTTCAATAGCTTATCGAAATGATGTACTTCCCGTTCATCTTGAATACTCCCGATGGTTTTGACCATTTTGTAATGCCCGTTTTCTTATCACTACTGCCCGATTAACTAACTGTAACTTTGGTGTTGCATACAATAAAATTTACAGATGGACAAAATATGTCAAATTGGAACAACTAAAATTTGCACACAACTTGAATCGCTTTGCCCTCAAAGCAAAGGTATATTTGGTGGCCATCAAAATGGCTTGGAAAGGAACTGGGGGGACTAAAAAATTATACCAAGTGCGTAACAGGAGTGATTAAAATGCCAAAAAACCCACTCCCATTCGCAATCCGAAAAAATAGTTGCGGAACATTCGACCGCCAGCGGTTACCACATCCCTACTATATAAATTATCTTCCGCATCATCAATCGAATTTTTACCAAATATAAGCCCTACACCAATTCCCATATTCAACTTCAATCTATTGAAAAAGAGGAAATCCTTTCCTAATTCGAAACGGCCACCGCCCATGAGGAAGCGTTCAGAACCACCCAGTTCGGCAACATTCAGCACATTGATTTCTATTCGAAAATAGTTCCCCATGAGGGGAGTTCTTTTTCCAATTCCAAAATAAGATTTGAAAAAAAGTCCACCGCCCATCGCCGTGTATTCATGGGAAGTTTCCGGGAAGTAAAGTGTTTCTACGTTTATCTCATCGAACTCAAATTTTTCAGCTATTTTGTACATGGATTTATTGTACATAAAACTGGCACCAAGTGTAATTGTCTTTCCAGCAATAACTTCCACGCTTGGATTCAAGATGTAATCAAAAGCGAAATAACCTGTATTCCCTTTGTGATTAGGCTTGAAGTAGCATGGCGAGTTAATCACCTCCGCATTGATCACGAAACGTTTTCCCATGTAACCGCTGCCTTGGGGAAAGAGTTGTGCAGCATAAAAAATTACTAAAATAACAGTTAAAAATATATGTTTCTTCATCGTTATTTCCCTTTCTTTAAATTGTAGAATGAATCATAGATAAAATAATTGATATAACTCTGAGTCATATCGCCGGTACGGATGACACTCGCCGAGCGGATAGTTTTTCCGTCACGCAAATCCACCGTATTTACCGTGATATATGTTTGATATCGGGGCAATAAGAAGTTAAAAACCGACATCGGGAGAATGGTGTATTGGAAAGGCGCATAAAGTAGGATTTTTTCAAATTTGTCATATGCGGCGAATTTAGCAGGTGCCGAATAAACATAAATGAATGCGGCGTTTTCATATCCCAGTGTCTCTGTGATTTGCTCGCTATTACGGCATTGATAAAGTCGCATCTCGGTTTTTCCGGCGGAGAAATATTCCGATCGCCAAAGTTGTATTTGCGTATAGTTATTGTAATTTTCCGTATCAAATTTCAACATATTCTCATTCGTATAATAGTGATAATCGAATTTCAAATCCTTCAAGGAGTATTCCACGGTCTTATCCAATGCCCTCGCTTGGTTTTCAACCTTTTTTACATGTTCTTCGATTTTTTCATCACTCGTGTTTTTCATCACCTTAATACCTCGCCAGTAATAGGGATTCATCACGGCGATGCCGTTTACCGGAGCATAGGTTTTGGATTGGGTCAACGATTGCAGTATTGCTTTATCCTCGATTTTTTTCGTCAATTGATCCATATAATCCACAAAATCGGGATTTGCTTTCAGATCAACTAACATATAGTTCACAGTTTTGAACTTTTCCGTGGGCACCACTTTCCCGCGGGTCGTTTTTCGAATCCGTTGATAGCGGGTACCTGCCGTGGCGGTGGTGTCTGCCGGTTCTTCTTCTATTTTAATTTCTTCAATATTAACGTGTTGTGCATAATCTGAGAAATCAGTGTATTCCATTTTATTGCGCACAATCAACTCGCTCGCCATATCTTCCAAAAGTCCTTGTACAAAAACATTTTCAGGATATTTTTTATGTATTATCCAGATATTCCGCAACGCCAACACATTCAATTCTTGGCGGGTCAACTTGGTGAAGATGTGGTGCATCTGCTGCTTCTCGCCCTCAATATTTCGATAGTTTTCCATCACATCCGTATAGTCGCTTTGCAGTTTGTGAGCGCACAACCCGTAATATGCCATCGCCAACGCAATATCCAAAAATGAATGCTCCGGATTGTTTTTCCGCAAGAAATATATATTGTATAACGCATTGTCATACTCATGATCAACCAAGAAAACATTGATGCACTCGAAGCGGCATATTTCCCTGATTTGTTTAAATTTAGCCTCCGATTGCACAAAAAGTTCCCGACCGTTATTATCCAGATTTCGGATGATGTTTTCCACATTTTCCCGCCGCCGTTTGATGTTAGGGTGTGTGCTTAGCGTATCGACATAATCATCCCTACTTCGAATCGGGTTCAGATTGTCCAAGAAATAGCTGTCGGGAAAATGATAGAACTCCTCTTCCACGAACGTTCGGGAAAATGGCATCTCGTCAAATGGAAGATAGCCATACTGGAGCATATCGAAAACGCCCTCCAGCGCAGCATACGAATAAGCGGAATTGGTGTAGTAGTGCTCGATAGCGAAACGGTCGGCTTCCATTTCGATTTCACGGGAATAGTTGTGTATTTTCAAAAAATCATCGATTGTCTCATTGGTTTTGTCTCTCTTGTACTCCTTTTTCTGCCGGTGATGTTTTTTTACGTAGTGGGCGATTTCGTGAGCCAACACGAATGCGATTTCGCCTTCATTGCTAGACTGCGCAATCAATCCGAGGTTCACGAAGATCACACCGTTCGGCATCGCATAGGCGTTCACCTCGGTAGAACGGACGGCATAACAGCGGATCTCGTTGCGCAACTCCGGATGCTCCGTTAGAAGACGGTCGATGATATTGTCCAAATATTGATTCACCTCCGTGCCGTAAATCACATCTCCCTGAGCAAAAAGACCATGCAGGGTCCATTGTGTCATATCGCTTGGACTGTCCATCGCTTTTTTGAAATCAGCTGGAATTTTCCCTTCGCTTTTCAACCAATTAAAATCGGCCAAGGAAAACTGGGCAAAAAGGATTATAGGAAACAATATAAAAGTTAAAAAAATAAAAAAACACTTCATAACCAATTTTTTATTTGATGAAACGACATGGCAAAGATAAGATTTTTTATTTTTGTGCATTCAAACATTTTAAACAAATTTGTTTGTAGTAGCGTTGTAGTAAAAAATAATAACCTAAAATTAAAAGAAAATGAAAAAATTCACATTATTATTCGTGATCGGGCTGCTCATGACGGCCACTGCGTTTGCACAAAAACCAGCCAGAGAGAACATTCCCATTGACAAGCAGATCCTTCCCGGATTTTCTTTAATCGTATCGGACTTGGATGTCGGTGTGGTGGAGTCGGCAATGGCAGACTATTTGGCGAAACAAGGGTTGGTAAAACCCGGAAAATTATCCGGTTTCGCATTCTATGGCAATCAAAACATCCCGAAAATCGGTACCCTCCACTACGACATCTACACCAAAGTGGTGCAAGAAGGGAAAAAGAAAGCCAACAAGGTAAAGGTCTATTTCGTTGCGACAAAAGGAAACATGAACCCTCTTACCGAAACTGCAGACCGCGAAGTAATGGACAAAATCATGGTTTTCCTGGAAGAGTTCACGACTCACGCACGCGGATACGCTGTGGGCAAAAATGTCGAAGCGCTGGAGAAAGATTTGGCCAAACAACAAAAACAGTTAACCTCCGCAACGAAAAAACGCGACAAACAACAATCGAAAATCGACAAAATGACGAAAGACCTCAACAACCGCCAAACCCAAATAGGCACAACCCAATCGGATTTGAACAAAGCGAAAATGTTATTGCAGCAGTATAATAAATAGTTGAAAGTAGATAAGTTAACGAGTAGACACATCCAAGTAGATATAGTAATAAAAAATGCCCCGATAACTAAAAATCATCGGGGCATTTTTTATTAAAGCCAACTCGTCTACTTTTTTTTGTTCAACTTGTTCAACTCTTTCTTCAACACCTCCATTTCTCCAACCAATTCCGGAAGTCTCCGTTGGTAGGCCAATTCTTTCCATTTTGTCCGGGCGTCAATGGCCGGAAGGCCGAAGAGCACTTGTCCCTCTTCGTGGATACTTTTGTCTAAAGCTGAAAGAGCCAGTAACGTGGTATGCGGAGCCAGATAAAGATCCTTGTTTACACTTGATTTCGCCCAAATGATGCACTCGTCGTCAATGAACGTGCAACCGGCGATGGCACATTGGGAACCGATCAGGCAGTGGTTTCCAATGTGCGTGTCATGCCCGACTTGTACCAAGTTATCGAATTTCGTCCCTTTTCCGATGTACGTATCACCTGAAACGCCCTTGTCAATCGTCACGTTGGATCCGATTTCCACATCATCGCAAATCACAGTGCATCCGCAAGAGTAGAGCTTTTTCCAACCGTTTTCCCGTTTTTGGAAATAGAATGCGTCGCCACCAATCACACAACCGGAATGGATCACCACGTTATCACCGATGATCGTGTCGGCATAAATGCTCACATTGGCGTGAATCAAGCAATTATTGCCGATTTTAACATTTTCGCCAATGAAAACGTTGGGTTGAATGATAGTATTTTCACCGATTTCCGCTTTGCGGTTGATCGCTTCGGACTGTGGGTCAAATTTTACGAAATGTCGAACCACTTTGAGATAGTCGTCCAACGGATCTTCCGTAATGATGATTGCCTTGCCTTCGGGAACGTCCACTTCTTTGTTGATGAGGATCACGCTGGCCAAGCTGTTTAATACTTTTTCGTAATATTTGGGATGGTCTACAAAAGACAAATTTCCGGGTTCTACAGAATGTATTTCATTAATTCCGGTGATTTTTATTTGAGCATTCCCCTGCACAGCACGACTTCCACCGATAATCGAGCAAAGTTCGTCTATGGTTAATGGATTTTGAAATCTCATATTATTTTACTCTTTCCGAATATTTATTAGTGCGCGTGTCCACTTTGATTTTCTCTCCGGTTTCGATAAAAAGGGGGACGAAAACCTCGGCGCCGGTTTCCACGATCGCCCGTTTTGCGGCATTGGTTGCCGTGTCGCCTTTCACGCCTGGTTCAGTGTAAGTCACTTCCAGGTCCACAAAGGATGGCAATTCGCACGTAAGCGGCGTGTCCGTGTCCACATGATACATAATCTCCACGCTTTGCCCCTCTTTCAACAATCCCGGATTGTTGATCAAGTTCTCCTCGATCGCCAATTGCTCATAAGTTTCGGCATGCATAAAATTATATGTAGTGTCACCTTCTTTATATAAGAATTGGTATGGACGGCGTTCCACTCGCGCTAAATCAATCTTCACACCCGCCGTGAATGTATTCTCCAACACCCGGCCGGTTTTCAAATTCCGCAGTTTCGTCCGAACAAAAGCAGGCCCTTTGCCCGGTTTAACATGTTGAAATTCAACTATTGACCATAATTCATTGTTATAGTCTATACATAATCCGTTTCTAAAATCCGCAGTACTTGCCATGTTCCATATTTATTTGTGAATACACAATTTTTAGCGTGCAAAATTACAATTTTTAGTGAGACTGAAAAAGAGGTTAACATTTATTAGGAAAATGGAAAGCTAATTTGGAGATATAAAAACGCAGTCAATTTGAAAATGGAGGAATATGATACCGTTTTTGTCTCTTCAAATTAACACACTATTTAAATTCAACACGCTTGATTCTATTTTATAAACAATTTTATATTAATTGAATTATTTTTATATTTTTGCAGTTGCTAAAAAATACTAAGAATATGCTAATCAGAACTTATAGTTGTGCGCTCATGGGGGTTGCGGCGATCCCTATCACTATTGAAGTAAACGTCGATCTCGGTATCAACTTCTTTTTGGTGGGACTGCCCGACAGTGCGGTGAAAGAGAGTCAGCAGCGAATTGACTCGGCATTGAAAAATTATGGTTATTGTATTCCCGGCAGAAAAATCGTGATCAACATGGCTCCCGCCGACATCCGTAAGGAAGGTTCCGCCTTCGACCTCACGCTGGCGGTCGGTATTCTCATTGCCTCCGAACAGATCAAGGGGGTGGAGACGGTGGAAGATTATTTTATCATGGGCGAGTTGTCGCTGGACGGCACGTTGCAACCGGTGCGGGGTGCGTTACCCGTGGCTATTGAAGCACTGAAACGCGGCAAAAAAGGGATCATCCTGCCCATCCAAAATGCCAAGGAAGCCGCCATTGTGAGCAACATCGACGTGTTGGGCGTAGAAAACATCAAACAGGTTATCGATTTTTTCAACGAAGGAACACCCATAGAAAAGGTGACGCTGAATACGCAGCATGAATTTCAACGCAGCTTAAATAACTATGAATTTGATTTTTCCGAAGTGAAGGGACAGGAAAATATCAAACGGGCATTGGAGATCGCAGCCGGTGGTGGCCATAATGTGATTCTCATCGGATCCCCCGGCTCGGGAAAGACGATGTTGGCTAAACGGCTCCCGTCCATTTTGCCGCCGTTGTCGCTAAACGAAGCGTTAGAGACCACCAAGATTCACTCCGTGGCAGGAAAAATGGGGCGATATGCCTCGTTGATTTCCGTCCGCCCGTTCCGCTCTCCGCACCACACGATCAGTGATGTGGCGCTGGTAGGCGGTGGAACACACCCCCAACCCGGGGAGATCTCCCTTGCCCACAATGGCGTATTGTTTTTAGATGAACTTCCCGAGTTTAAAAGGACAGTGTTGGAAGTGATGCGCCAGCCGTTGGAAGAGCGATATGTGACCATTTCCCGGTCGAAATACAGTGTGGAGTTTCCTGCTTCTTTCATGTTCATCGCCGCCATGAATCCTTGCCCTTGCGGCAATTACAACCATCCAACCAAGCCATGTACCTGTCAACAAGGCGATGTGCAGCGCTACCTCAACAAAGTCTCCGGACCGCTGATGGATCGCATCGACATCCATGTGGAAGTAGTGCCGGTGAGCCACGCGGAGCTGACCTCGGAAACGATGGCCGAGAAGAGCGAATCAATACGGGAACGGGTCATCAAAGCTCGGAAAATTCAACGGGAACGTTTCAAAGACAATCCGACGATCTTCAGCAATGCAGAGATGGGAAGCCGCCTAGTGCGCGAGTTTTGCACCATCGCTAAAGAAGGACAAGAACGGCTGAAACAAGCCATGGAGCGACTGGGGCTCTCCGCCCGCGCCTACGATCGCATCCTCAAAGTCGCCCGCACTATTGCCGACCTGGACCAAAGTCCCAACATCGACATCGGACACCTTTCAGAAGCCATTAACTTTCGGAGTTTGGACCGGGATAATTGGGGAAAGAAATAAGGAGAAAGAAATCGTTCTTACTCACCATTTTGGTTCATAAAGAGTTCTCCTTACTCCCCTTATGGTATACTCCTTTCTTCATTTTCAAGATATTCCACCCGCAATTCTTCCAGTTTGATCATCACATCCTGATTCAGTTTGTTGGCTTGGTCTTCGTCTTTCAGGTAGAATTCAACAGAGGTGGCGTATTGCTCTTTGGTGACGTCGTATTTGTCGAAAAGAGATTCGTAGAGTGTAGCGCTGTTAAATTGTTTTGCAGAATCGGAACGATCGGGCATCAACAGCGCATCGCTCTCAATAATATAGGAATAGGCCACCATGTCAACGAGCTTGTGATAGGGGACAAGGTGGTCGGGTTTTTCCTGCAACTGCTTCTTGTGGCACGAAACAGAAAGGCATAGAAATAGGGCGGCAGCGGCCAACCGGCATAGCTTTTTCATAGGCGCGAAAATAGTTTTTTCGTACATTCGCGCTTCATTTTTAAAAAGAAAAAAACGATGGAAATTGCCACGAAATATGATCCGAAAAATATTGAGGACAAATGGTATGGTTATTGGATGAAAAACGAGTTCTTCAAGTCGGAGCCGAACGAGAAAGAGTCGTACACCATCGTAATTCCGCCTCCCAACGTGACCGGTGTGCTGCACATGGGGCACATGCTCAACAAGTCCATCCAGGACATTTTGATCCGCCGCGCCCGCATGATGGGCTACAATGCGCTATGGGTACCGGGCACTGACCATGCGTCCATCGCCACCGAAGCGAAAGTGGTGACATTGTTAAAAGAGAGAGGGATCGAGAAAAGTCAACTTACCCGGGAACAGTTTTTGGAATACGCTTGGGAGTGGAAGGAAAAACATGGCGGGATTATCTTGCAGCAACTTAAAAAGTTAGGAGCCTCTTGCGATTGGTCAAGAACCAAGTTTACGATGGATTCAGACCTGTCTGAATCGGTATTGGATACCTTCATCGACCTGCATAATAAAGGGAAAATTTACCGCGGCGTGCGCATGGTCAACTGGGATCCCAAAGCCCTGACCGCTATTTCCGACGAAGAAGTAATCTATCAAGAGGTACAATCGAAGTTGTACTATGTTAGATATCAGTTGGAAGGCACCGACCAATACATCACCATCGCAACCACCCGTCCGGAAACGATTCTGGGCGACACCGCCATCTGCGTGCATCCCGATGATGACCGCTATGCCAATTTGAGAGGCAAACGGGCGATTGTGCCGTTGGTAAGCCGCCCCGTGCCAATCATTTTCGACGAATACGTGGATCGTGAGTTCGGCACCGGAGCGCTGAAAATCACTCCTGCCCACGACATCAACGACTATAACCTCGGGATCAAATATAACCTCGATACCATCAATATTTTCAATGATAACGGAACGTTGAACGAACAGGCGCAACTGTTGGTGGGCACAGATCGTTTCGAGGCACGCCAACAGATCGTTCCGCTGCTTGAAAATGCAGGAAATTTAGTTAAAATTGAAGATTATGTGAATAAAGTGGGATATTCGGAGCGTACCAACGAGGTGATCGAACCCAAACTCTCCATGCAGTGGTTCTGCAAGATGGAAGAGATGGCGAAACCCGCGCTGAAAGCTGTGATGGATGACCTCATCCGTTTTTTCCCTGAGAAATTCAAAAATACATACTCACACTGGATGGAAAATGTGAAGGATTGGTGCATTAGTCGCCAGTTATGGTGGGGACACCGCATCCCTGTATATTATCTTCCTAATCAAGAGTATGTTATAGCGAAAACCCCCGAAGAAGCATTGCATATTGCTCAAGAGAAATATCCCGAACTGAACCTCATGATAGATTCCCTGAAACAGGACGAAGATGTGATGGATACGTGGTTTTCCTCATGGTTATGGCCACTCTCCATCTTTGATGGAATCCGTCATCCGAACAATCCCGAATTGAGCTACTATTATCCTACTTCCGTGTTAGTTACCGCTCCCGAGATCATCTTCTTCTGGGTGGCGCGGATGATCATGGCAGGGTTCGAGTGGAAAAATGAGATTCCGTTCCGGAATGTCTATTTTACGGGGATCGTACGCGACAAATTGCGTCGAAAAATGTCGAAATCGTTAGGCAATTCACCGGATCCATTGGATTTGATCGCACAATATGGCGCCGATGGTGTGCGGTTTGGCATGTTGTGCAGCTCACCCGCTGGCAACGACCTTCTGTTCGATGAGTCGCTTTGTGAGCAAGGCCGCAATTTCAACAATAAGATTTGGAACGCCTTCCGATTGGTGAAAGGTTGGGACGTGGATGAAAACGGCGAACAACCGTTGCACTCCCAAGTGGCCATAAAGTGGATGAACCAGCGAGTCACACAGGTTTGCACTGAAATCCAAGATGATTTTGAAAAATACAGGCTCTCCGAGGCGTTAATGACACTCTATAAATTGGTGTGGAACGATTTCTGCTCCTACTTCCTCGAAGTGGTGAAACCGCCTTATCAACAAGCGATTGACGGGAAAAGCTACCGGGAAATCATCGATGTGTTTGAAAAACTGATGCTCTGTCTGCACCCGTTCATGCCGTTCATCACGGAAGAGTTGTGGCATAGTTTGAAAGAACGGACGGCAGGCGAATCAATCATGATCCAGCCTATGCCAAGCACCAGCGTACCTTACGGGCTACCGTTCCTTGATCGTTTTGCCAACACGCAGAAGATCGTGGAGGAGATCCGCCGGGTGCGCACTCAGAAAAACATTCCCCAAAAGAACAAGTTGGTTTTGTTCATTATGGGTGATGAAAAAAACGGCGATGTCGAAATGAACTCCATTATTAGCAAATTGTGTAATTTGGAAGGGATCCGGTTCATCACTGAAAAGCCCAACGGCGCAGTGTCATTTATCCAACAAAATACCGAATATTTTATTCCGGTATCACAAAACATCAATGTGGAAGAGGAGTTGGCAAAGTTGGCGGCGGAGTTGGAGTATACCGAGAAATTTCGGCAAAGCGTGTTGAACAAGCTGTCTAATGAGAAATTCGTCAGTGGTGCCCCTGAAGCGGTGGTGAATATCGAGCGGAAAAAGCAAGCCGACAGCGAAGAGAAAATCAAGATTTTGACAGAACAAATCGCCAATTTAAAACAAAACAGCTAACCATGTTGCAACAAATTTTCCGCTGTCTCCTGCTGGTCGGTATCGGCATCGTAGTGGTCTACGTCTCTGATCTGGACAATAAATTCCCCATCATGATCGGCTGGACCGCCGGCGCAGTGTTGGCTTTTATTGCGGGAAATACTGTTTTGAAATACAAAACCCGTAAAGATACTGATGGTAGGGGAAAGAAAGGTTAGAAGCAATGGTTTGGATATCGGGCTACTAGAGGAATTTTTCGATCTGGCAGACACGGTGGGAACTCAACGGGGTGGAAATTTATAAAATCGAGTAGCTTAACTTCAACAAATAACCATAGCATCATGAAAAAACTCCTATTATCCCTCCTCATCTTCTTCCTGCTCCCTTTCTCCCGTGCGGACGAGGGGATGTGGATTCCGCTGTTTTTGAAATATAACGAGGCGGAAATGCAACAGATGGGTTTCAAATTGACGGCTGAGGATGTGTACAGCGTGAACAACCACAGCATGAAAGATGCCATTGTCCTCTTCGGACGGGGCTGCACCGGCGAACTGATTTCATCCGAAGGATTACTAATCACCAATCATCATTGTGGATATTCCAACATCGTGTCATTGAGCACTGTGGAAAACAACTACTTGCACAACGGATTTTGGGCGAAGGACAAATCGCAGGAGTTGCCTTGTCCGGGATTGAGCGTGACTTTTTTGGTAAGCATGGAAGATGTGACCGAACGTGTGCTCCGTGGCACCACAGCGGATCAGTGCGAAGTTGACCGGGAAAAGATGATCAATAATAACATCGCGAAACTCACGAAAGAAGCGGTAAAGGGCACACACTATACGGCAATCATCAAGCCGCTGTATTATGGTAATCAATATTTTATGTACATCAATGAGACATTCGACGATATACGTCTGGTGGGCACGCCGCCTGAAAATATCGGAAAGTTCGGCGGTGACAGCGACAATTGGATGTGGCCCCGGCACACCGGCGATTTCTCCCTTTACCGGATTTATGCCGATAAAGAGGGAAAACCGGCTGATTTTTCGTTAAATAATGCCCCTTACCAACCCAAACAGTTTTTCAAGATTTCCACCAAGGGCGTGGAGGAAAACGATTTCACGTTGGTGTTCGGCTATCCCGGCACTACCAGACAATTCTTGACTTCGGAAGCGGTGCGGCAAATCGTTGAACTGCAAAATCCCGTGGCAATACACCAACGCGGCGAACGGTTAGACATTATGAAAAAATATATGGATCAATCGGTGGAAACCCGACTGTTGTACTCCGGCAAAGCGAACTCCATCTCCAACGGATGGAAAAAGTGGATCGGAGAAAACAATGGACTGATAGATGCCAAGGCTATCGACAAGAAAATCAACAATGAAGAAGAGTTCACACAATGGGTAAATGCGGATGCTGTGCGAATGGAAAAATATGGCACGGTGCTGCAAGACCTGCGGAACTACTACGCACTGTACGAGCCTTACCTCATCGGAAATGTCTATTTTTCGGAAACGTTTCCCGCCGTGGAACTGATTGCATTCGCATACCGGAATGTGTTGCCGTTGGTTTATATGTCACAAGATAAAAACACCACCAATGAACAGTGGAAAGAGCAGCAGGAGAAATTGTTAAAAAGTGTCGAATCTTTCTACAAAGGATATTATAAACCTATTGATAAAGAAGTTTTCTCTTCCCTACTCTATCACTATTTCAGCACGATTAACACGAAATTAATCCCTTCTGAATTGATGAAATTTATGGGTATGTCGAGGTCAATGTTTGACCAGATGGCGGATCGGATTTATGACAAAACCGTTTTCAGTGATTATAAAACTTTTTCTTCTTTCGTGGAAAAAGGAAATAAAAAAGAGTTTGCCAAATTGGGACAAAGCGAATTTTTTCAACTGTTTATTCCGGCGTATGATCAATATTTCGGTAATTACGAGGGAATGGTTGATGTTAATAATAAAATCAACCTTTTCTATCGCACTTATGTAGCGGCGTTAATGGAGAAAGATGCGGAGAACAAACGTTTCTATCCCGACGCAAACCTCACAATGCGCGTGACTTACGGGCAGGTGAAAGGGTTCTCGCCAAAAGACGGTAAAGAGTACGTGTATTACACCACGTTACAAGGCGTGATGGAGAAAGAAGACCCGAATGTGTTTGATTACAAGGTGGATCCGAAATTGAAAGAGCTCTACGGACAGCAAGATTATGGAAGGTACGCCAATGCGGCGGGCGAAATGCCGGTGGCGTTCATCGCCAGCAACCACACTACCGGCGGAAATTCGGGAAGTCCCGTGCTCAATGCCAACGGTGAACTGGTCGGTGTGAACTTTGACCGCGTGTGGGAAGGCACCATGAGCGACATCCATTACGACGTGAGCCGCTGCCGAAATATCAGTTTAGACATTCGCTATCTTTTGTTTATTGTTGATAAATTTGCTAATGCGCAAAACATTATAAATGAGATGACTATTGTGGAATAGCCATCTCTAAAAACCAAAAACATGATTGATTTTTCCAATATTGATAAGTGGTCGTGGAAATACGACCTTTTTAACCGCTACCTCCGTTTTAACCACAACAAGGTATATTACAAGGAGTATCGGGTTGATAATCAAGACAAAGTCCCGCCGCCGGGGGAACCGCTCTTCATCATCGGCAACCATCAGAACGGTTTGACGGATGCCTTAGTGTTGCTCTACATGTATCCCGACAAACGTCAACCGGTTTTTATTGCCCGTGGCGACATTTTCAAAAAAGATTTCGTGGCGAAACTATTACATTTCCTCAAGATATTGCCCAGTTTCAGAGACCGGGACGGTAGCCGGGGCGACGTGCGAGCCAACAGCAACATTTTCAACATCGCCGCCGAGGTGCTCGGTCGGGGCAACACACTGGTGATGTTCCCCGAAGCGTCGCACCAACATGGAAATTATCTCGGCGGTTTCAAGAAAGGATTCCCGCGTATCGCCCTGGATGCGGAGGCCAAACATGACTTCAAATTGGGAGTGAAAATCCTTCCCGTGAACATCTACTACGAGGATTATTACAACTTTCATTCCCGGGTATTAGCCACCGTGGGGGAGGCGTTCACCATCGAGTCCTTGAAAGAACTGTACGATACCGAGCCCAACAGCGCCTATCTGAAACTGAACGAGATGGCACGGGAGAAGTTGAAAGAGATCACGTTAGATGAAGATCCCGAATTTTACCCGCAATACGACACGCTGCGCAAGATACTCCGCAGAAATCGAATCCGTAAAAGAGGCGGGAATCCGAAAGATCTGTGCGAAATGAAGACCGAGGACATACAAATTGTTGCGGAGTTAGATCAATTGAAAAAAACAGACAATGAACGCTTTACAAAGTTAATGAACGATGCGGCCGCCTATGAAAAAGGGGTACGGAAGCTAAAAATCCGGGATTGGTTGGTAGAATCAAAAATTCCGTTGGTGACCTTAGTGTTAAAATCGCTGCTTTTACTCGTGACATTTCCATTTTATCTTTTCGGATTGATCAATAATGGCTTGCCTTTCCACGCCCCCAATCTACTGAAAAAGAAAATCAAGGATAAACAACTGCACTCCTCGATGAACTTCGCCCCAGCCGTGCTTTTCACCTTTCCGATAATGTATCTCATCATCTTCATCATCGCTTGGATTGTTTCCGGAAAATGGTGGATCAGCTTGGTATACTGCGTTGTGGCATTCTGGTCACTGCTCATTTATAATGCATACCGAAAGGCATTCGTAAAATGGAGAGGTTCATGCAGATATCGTTCGTTGGAGAGAAAGAAAAATTCTTTATTGTTGAATATTAAGGAGATAAAAGGGAGGATAATGAGGAAGGATTTAATTTGAACATGTTAAACAAGAATGAATTAGCGGAAAAACCAGTCGGGAAACTCCTTTTCGAATACGCATTGCCGGCCATCATCGCCACGACAGCCAGTTCGCTGTACAACATCATTGATCGAATTTTTATCGGGCAGGGTGTTGGGGCATTGGCTATTGCCGGTTTGGCGCTGACGCTACCGATCATCAACTTGATGATTGCATTCAGCACGCTGGTGGGTGCCGGGGCCGGGGCAATGGTCTCCATCCGCATGGGACAACAACGCCGAGAAGACGCTATCCGCACGCTGGGCAACACCACTCTGCTGATTTTTCTCATCGGCTCAACAGTCTCTATTCTTGGACTGATTTTCTTAGACGACCTGCTCCGCCTCTTCCACGCCAGCGACGACACACTCCCCTACGCCCGCAGCTTCATGCGAGTGATTCTCTTCGGAAACGTCATTGCCAATATGTTTTTTGGCCTGAACGGTGTGATGCGTTCTTCCGGTCATCCCACCAAAGCCATGATTTCCATCCTGTTGACCGTTGCTATAAACATCATCTTAGCCCCGATATTCATCTTCGGGTTCGAATGGGGCATCCAGGGAGCCGCTTTTGCCACCGTCATCTCGCAAACTATCGGGTTGATTTGGGTATTACTTCATTTTTGCAGTAAAAAACCGTATATCCATTTTGAAAGACAAGGTTTTAGACTCTCATCGTCTATCATTAAAAACATCTTTGCAATCGGATTGTCACCCTTCATTATCCACGTGCTGGCCAGTTTGGTAACGATCATCATGAACCGGGAGCTGGCGCTTTTCGGCGGCGACATGGCCATTGGGGCATTCGGCATTATCAACAGCATTTCCTACCTGATCGTGATGGTAATTTTGGGATTGACACAAGGCATGCAGCCCATCGTCGGCTACAACTATGGTGCCAGAAACATGGATCGAGTTTTCTCCACCTTGAAGAAATCAATCTATGTGGCTACGATTTGTGCCACATTCGGTTTTTTGCTGGCCGAACTCATCCCCGACTGGATTGCGAAGGCATTCAATAACGATCCGGTTTTGGTGGCCTACACCGTGCGAGGAATGCGGCTAAACATGATGGCCTTTTTCGTAATAGGCTTCCACATGGTTGCCTCTCACTTCTTCCTGTCCATCGGGCAAGCCAAGACGGCGGCGCTCCTTTCGCTCTCCCGCCAAGCCATTTTCCTAATCCCCATGCTGCTCATCTTGCCCCGTTTTTTGCACTTGGACGGTGTCTGGATCGCCGCCGCCGTGTCGGATGTGGCAGCCTGGGCCACCAGCGCTGTGGTGTTGTGGGTGTTTGTGGGGAAAAATCCGTGTTCCCATCAATCATTTTGAATAATCTTAAAATAACATAATTATCCCATGAGAAACTTCAAAATCCCCCACACCTTCACTATTGTTTTCTCCATCATCATTGTTTGTGCTGTGCTGACGTGGATCATTCCAGGCGGCGAGTTTGCCCGCGAAATTATCACCGTGGACGGAACGGAACGGAACGTGGTGGTAGCCAATTCCTTCGAACAGGTCGATCATCAGCCGCAAACGTGGACAATTTTCACCGCCTTTTTCAAAGGATTCGTGAGAACGGCCAACATCATCGTGTTTATTCTCATGATTGGTGGAGCCTTTTGGATTATGAACAGCACCAAAGCCATCGATGTGGGGATTCTCTCTTTTCTCAGGAGCACACAGAAGTTGCAGAAATACAAGCTTTTTCAGAAGATCGGGGTAAACAATTTAGTAATCATCCTTATCATGGTCATGTTCAGCCTCTTCGGGGCAATCTTCGGGATGAGTGAAGAGAGCATCGCCTTCATCATCATCTTTGTGCCGCTGGCCATCTCAATGGGTTACGATTCCATCACGGGCGTGTTGATGTGTTACGTGGCGGCGCATGTGGGATTTGCAGGCGCATTACTCAATCCGTTCACCATTGGGATTGCACAAGGTTTGTCAGGATTGCCGCCATTCTCCGGTATCGAATATCGCTTTATATGCTGGTTGGTTTTGACTATCATCGCCATAACATTTACGTTGGTTTACTGTTCGAGAATAAAGAAAAAACCGGAAAGGTCGCCGGTATATGAGCTGGATCAATATTGGCGCAATCGCGAGGCGGATATGGCGGAAGACAGTACCGACCGGAAATCCACCCTTTCCGCTTGGATCGTTTATGGTGTGATCTCTGTCATCATGCTTTACTGCGCCATTGCCATGCCGTTCACGGAAATTACCATCGGGAATGGAATTTATAACGCCTTGCTATTTCCCGTGGTGGCGGCCATCTTTATCATGTTGGGATTCATCGCATTGCGCAAATCGGTTTACAATTTCATCCTCACGATCTTGTTGCTCACAATTATCATGCTGGTTGTGGGAGTGTTAGGTTATCAGTGGTATGTGATGGAGATTGCAGCACTCTTCTTTGCTATGGGATTTGCCGCCGGATTCGCCTACAGCCTGAAATTCGACGAGAGTATCCGCCTTTTCTTGGAAGGATGCAAAGACATCATGGTGGCGGCGTTGGTGGTCGGCATGGCAGGTGGAATCATCATCATTTTGGAAGACGGCAAGATCATCGACACCATCTTGTATGCCGTTTCGCAATCGATGGTGAACACGGGAGAAGAGGGAGCAGTCGGTGCCATGTATCTGATTCAAAACTTATTGAACATCATCATTCCGTCCGGTTCGGCCAAGGCGGCCTTGACCATTCCCATGATGGCCGAGTTTTCCGACATCATCGGCGTTTCCCGGCAATTGACCGTACTGGCTTTCCAATTCGGCGACGGCTTCACCAACATGATTACCCCAACCTCAGGTGTGCTGATCGGCGTGCTGGGCGTAGCCAAGGTGCCGTATGCCAAATGGGCCAAATTTATTTTGCCGTTCATCTCAGGATTGATTATCATTGGATTTATCTTATTACTGATTCCATTATATATCCCATTCAACGGATTCTGATTTAATAATTCAACAATCCAAAAAGTTTATTGAATTTGATTAATTATATTTATGTATCTTTGCCACATCATTAAAATAATTCACAAAAAACAACTCTTATGAAGACTATTTTATCATTTTTCGCAATTTTGTTTGCGGTATGTGCGATTCAGGCACAGACAACGATTTCCGATGACTTTGAAAGTTATACAAATTTCGCCATCAATCCCACCAGCCAATGGACTTTCGTGGATGAAGACGCAGATTCCACGTATGGATTTTTGAGCATCTCTTTCCCGGGCATGTTTAGTCGAATGGCGTTCATGGTATTCAACCCTTCCCAAGCTTCGACAGATTTATCATCCACCATGCCACCTCATTCCGGCAGCAAGTTTTTAGCTTGTTTTGCTTCTGCCACTACAGCCAACAACGACTGGGTGATCAGTCCCGATCTGGGCACCCATGAAGGTGCTATATTAACCTTTTGGGCACGAAGCTACACATCTGAATACGGTTTAGAAAAATTCAAAGTAGGCTATTCCACTACAACCAACAGCACGTCGTCCTTCACTTTCATTCAAGGCGGAAGCTATGTTGAAGCACCTACAACATGGACACAATATAGCTATACTATTCCTGCAGATGCGAAATATGTTGCGATCAACTGCGTTTCCGATAATGTTCACCTCTTCATGCTGGATGACATTGACATTTTGATCGCGTTAGGCCCCACGCTCATCGTGTCTACTACCAATGTGGATTTCGGAAGTTTGATTTTAGGAGACAGCGCAACCACGGCAATCCACATCACAGCCTTTGACTTATCAGACGACATCACCGCAACGACAACCGCTCCGTTTGAAGTTTCAGCGGACGGAATTACTTTTGGATCCACGGCAATGGTTGACACCGCAGGCGGCACGCTGTATATCAAATATGTCCCCACTGTTGCGGGAGCCTCCACCGAAGACCTCACCCTTAGCGCTACCGGTTTGACGGATGTGATTGTTCCACTTACCGGCAATGCCGTTGAATGCAACACCGTGACCGCATTCCCCTATTCTTGCGGTTTTGAACCTACAGAAGGGCCAACCCTTTGCTGGAGATACATTGATGTCAACAACGATGGCGATGGCGAAAATGACGAGTTTATTTTCACACAAACCACGGACAATAACACTATGGTAGCATACATTCATTCTGATGACTCAACCATCGTGTCCGCCAATGATTGGATAATTTCTCCCGAATTTGAAATCTCCAACGGGATGTATGCTTCTTTTGATTATGAGGTGGGATCCTATTTGATATGGACTTTCCCGGAAACATTCTCTGTGTGGGCCATACCACAAGGAAATTCCATTGACAACGCCATAAATCTTGTGCCTGCCCAACCTCGTGGTGACGGGTCATTGCAAAACATGATCGTTGACCTATCCGCTTTTGCTGGGCAAACCATCAGAATAGGAATCAAACTTGAGACCCCCACGGATGAGGGATATTATTTTGCAGTAGACAATTTTGTGGTAGATTTCATAGCGTCATCATTGAATCTCGTGTCGGCAGACACCATTGATTTCGGCGATGTGGGCATCGGAGGTTTACGTATCGCACAAGCAACCTTTTCCGCCATGCGTATCACTAACGATATCAATGTGGAAACCGCAGGTGACTATTTGGTGTCAGCAGATGGCACTACTTACAGTGCTTCCATCACCTTGCCAGGCGATACCACCCAGCTCAATTTCACCCGGAATTTCTACATCCAATTCTCCCCGAGCGCAGCAGGAACCATTACAGAAAATGTAATCGTCTCCTCTATCGACACAGAAGACACACTTACGATCACCGCAACAGGTGTCGGCATTGAATGCAACGCCATCACCGATTTTCCGTATCAAGTTGACTTTACGCAAGAAGCACCTTGCTGGACCATTTTCAATGACAACAATGATGACGGTAAATTTTATATCAATGAAGAAGACGGATACGCTTATTACCGCTTTTCCTCCTCCAATGCAGCTAACGATTGGTTGATATCTCCGGCCATGGCAATCAACGATGAAAACCTGGCGTTGACCATTGGCTACTCCTGTGAAGGTGCGGATTATCCCGAAACATTCTCTGTGTGGGCAATTACCGACCTGAACAACCATACCGGCGGAACGCAAATACTTGCCCCTGTGAGTGCGAATTCAACATCCATACTCTACACCCCCTATGTTGACCTGACTCCTTATAGCGGACAAACCATCTATATCGGAATTAAAGCGGAATCCGCAGCTGACATGTATATGTTATACATTGATGATATCAAAGTTCAAGCGGGCAACTCCATCAACGAAACCTCCGTTGACAACACTGTGAACGTTTATCCTAACCCAGCGACTTCCGTATTGAACATCACTTCCACCTCCATCATCAATCAAGTGGAAATATTCAATATGACCGGCCAGTTGATCCACAAGACACAAAGTACCGACAACAACTTGAAAATCAATACGAATGATTTTGCTCAAGGATTCTATTTTGTGAAAATTCACAATGAAAACGGTATGACTACGAAGAAAGTTTCTATTATAAAATAAGCGCAAAAGGAAAAGGCGCAATAAGGAAAAGGCGGCAAGTTTATCCTGCCGCCTTTTCATTTTTATATTACTATTTTTGCCACGAAGTCAATGACTCAATTATGGAATCATTGCATTATTAAATCATTATGAAGAATCCCATTATCGGCATCATGGGTGCCATGTTAGAAGAGGTGACCGGCGTGATCGCACTGGTGGAAAATCCGGTGAAGCAAGAACTGGGAATGCGTACCTACTACCAAGGAAAAATTAACGGCGTGGACGTAGTGGTGGTCTTTTCCCGCTGGGGAAAAGTAGCGGCGGCCACTACCATTTCCACCTTGATTACTGAATTTCACATCACCGAGCTGATTTTCACTGGTGTGGCGGGTGCCATTGCCCAGAATGTGAAAGTCGGCGACATGGTATTGGCAAAACGGGTCATGCAACATGACATGGATTCCCGACCATTGCTACCCCAATATGTAATCCCACTGCATAAAAAGATCTTCTTCGAGAACATGGAAGAACATCTGCAAGAATCCGAGAAAACCATCACGGAATTTCTAACTAATCAGCAGATCAACCAACAATTACTAGAACAATTCAACATCACAAATCCCAAACTGTGGATCGGCGATATTGCCAGTGGCGATCAATTTTTCTCGAGTAACGAACAGAAAAAACAGCTGGCCGATGCTTTTCCCACCGTCCTGTGTGTGGAGATGGAGGGCGCCGCCGTCGCACAAATATGCACCGAATACAACATTCCCTGGACCATCATCCGCACCATCTCCGACTCCGCCGACGACAACTCTTCCACCGACTTCCAACGATTCATCGAGGAGATCGCTTCGGTATATGCGGTGGAAGTGATAAAGCTATGGGTTACTCCCCAAACTCCAAATAAGGCCTCAACTTCCCAACCAGTTCCTCATAGGCGTGGGTAATTTCCCTGAAGTGTTCCATATCCTTGATCTTGCCGTTTTTTTGGCGATATTGTAGAACCGTTTTGGCCAAGTAGCTGTCGAAATAGGGATGTCTCACCAAGTTGGCATATTCCACCTCATTAATTTTTATTTTATTGATTTCATTGGGATTAACGGTGAAGTACTTCTCAATATGTTCCATGGCGATGTTTTGAATGACGAAGATATCGTGGAGTTGTTCAAGATGGTGAAAACCACCCAGCCGTTCCCGATATTCCACGATTTTCTCCGCCCGTTTGACACCAAAAAGCGGAATCCGGGTGATGTCAGAGGTGTCGCAACGGTTTAGTTCCACTTTCACGATGGCATAACCGGACACTTTCGGTTTCCGTTTCACACTATCATCAAGAATCAATCCGGAAATGTAGCGCCGGGGTTTTGTTGAATCATATTCCGGGAAATAACGTCGCTCCTTTTTCGCAGCATACAGCTGTTTCAGGGAATCTGCCAAATGCTGTTGTCGTTCCACAAACCGGCTGATCTCTTGCTCGTAATGTGCCGAGAGCGGTGCCGGAGTGTGCCGTTTCGGGTAAATATTTTTAAGAATAAGAGTGAAAAACAGGACTATACTAATCAGAATTGCGGCCGTCCATTCTCCGCGGGAAAATCTAAAAAATGAGAGCATGGAATGGAATATTGAAATGTTATCGGATGTTGTATTGTAAAATATATGGCATATTTTTATTAATTATTAGATCGCAAAAATAATAAAAATAAAATCAAAAATCCATCCTTGAATTTCAATTTTATTATCTTATTTTTGTGCATTACAAAAACAACAATCAAAAGTATAATATCATGAAGAAAACAACCATTTGTCAGATTTTATTGGCCATCGCCATCGTGATCATCATCGTCCTTGTCGTGCTGAAACCGCTTTGTTGCTGCAAAAATTCGGAGGAATCCGCACCGAAAACCGCAACAACCACCGAAATTATCAATGATAGAGAATGGAAAAAGATTGATCCTAAAGAGATTCAGGACAACCCTGTGCAGTTGATCGCTGACGATTGGCTGGCACTTGCCGCCGGAAAAGAGAGCGACCTGAACGCCATGACCATCGCATGGGGAACCATGGGCAACCTCTGGGGCAAGCCCGTGGTGACGGTTTTCGTCTCCCCAGACCGCTATACTTACGAATTCATGGAACGCAACGAATACTTCACCGTAACCGCTTTCCCCGAAACGGAGCGGGATAAACTGCAATATATCGGTTCGCATTCCGGTCGTGATGGCGACAAAATTAAGGATGCCGGCCTAACCGTGGAATACACCGACCTCGGTAATCCCACCTTTACCGACGGCCGCCTTATGATCGAATGTCGGAAAATCTACACCGAACAATTCGACAGTACACGATTCAACGATGAAACGAAGGCAAGATATCGTAACGGTATGGGGGTACATCATTATTACATTGGAGAAATTGTGAATGTTTGGGTAAAATGAGAAGTGAATATCTTTTTGAGTTGCTCAATTCTTTATAAAGCTTCTGTAATTCTAATGGTCATAGTAGAACGACTTTAAATTGTCCTATGAGGATAGTTGCGTGTCATCGTCTTCTCCCCATATCTCTTTATTTAGCTCTTTAATCTTTTTATGATCAAGGACAAAGCCTTTCTCCCTGATGTAACCGCCACACTCTTCCACCGGAACATATCCTTCTTGCCCTTTCCATTTACAGATGTACGGATTATAGGTGCAATTTGATTCATAACGCCAATGATCCCCCTCTTTTACAGGTAATCTCGCATCATAACACATGTTTCTAAATTCACAATCCTGACATGTCTTTATAATAGAGTTTACGTAAATTAGATTTGTTATATAACGCGCATGTGCGTATCTTTGCCTCATGAAATATACCGAGCATAAAAATAATCCAAAAACTTTCCGTTCGCTGACAGGTTTGAG
>JAITVP010000126.1 GCA_031285725.1 Bacteroidales bacterium | reverse complement strand
GGGAGAAAAAGTCCTCGTCCAATCCGCCGATTTGGTGATAAATCTTGCTGCGCACGAAGAGTGCGGCACCAGTCGCCCAAAAAATGTCGATGACATTTTCGTATTGTAACTCATCTTTTTCCACTACTTCGAATAGTCGTCCCCGGCAAAACGGGTAGCCCAATTGGTCGAGAAACCCGCCACAGGCCCCAGCGTATTCAAAATAGTCGGGATGGGCATAGGAGCGCAATTTGGGCTGGGCGGCGGCGATAGAAGGATCGCTGTCTAACAAATTGATAATAGGTTCAATCCAATTTTCGGAAACTTCGATGTCAGAATTGAGCAAACAGTAATATTGTGCATCCACTTGTTTCAATGCCTCATTATAACCCTTGGCAAATCCCCAATTGTCATCGTTTTTAATAACCCTGATATCTGGATAATTTTCGGCTAAGAATGCCAGTGAGTCGTCCTCGGAGGCGTTGTCTGCAATGACGATCTCCGAGTATCCGGCACGGTATTGTATGAGCACGGGAAGGAATTTCTCTAAAAATTTCCGCCCGTTCCAATTCAAGATAACAATAGCTAATTTGGTGCGCATACTAATCCGGTAAAAAACACTGCAAAAATAACAAAAAAGAGTATTGCGGAAGAGTAGGCGGACAATAAATGTTTTATTGCAAATTGTTAACAGATAACGGCTAATTGCTCTGTTTTTTTTACTATTTTTGCCAGTTTTAAAATTAAACAGTAGACGGATGAATTTTATTGAACAAATCATTGAAGAAGACTTGCAAAACGGGAAAAATGACTCGAAAGTACACACCCGTTTCCCTCCGGAACCGAATGGTTATCTGCATATTGGCCATGCGAAGGCGATTTGTCTGAATTTTGGGCTGGCGAAGAAATATAATGGAAAATGCAACCTGCGTTTCGATGACACCAATCCTGTGAAGGAGGATGTGGAGTATGTGGATTCGATTCGGGAAGATATTCAATGGCTTGGATTTCAATGGGATGGAGAATATTTTGCTTCAGATTATTTCGAACAGCTTTACCAATGGGCAGAGGAACTGATCCGGAAAGAATTGGCCTACGTGGACGATTCCACGCAAGAAGAGATCAGCCTGCAACGCGGCATTCCGACCAAACCGGGTATCGAAAGCCCGTATCGGAACCGTGGCGTGGAGGAAAATCTGGATGTTTTCAGAAGAATGAGGGCTGGTGAATTTCCTGACGGAGCGAAGGTACTGCGAGCGAAAATTGACATGGCATCGCCCAATATGCACATGCGCGATCCTATCATGTACCGAATCTTGCATGCGGAACACCACCGGATGGGCAACAAATGGTGCATTTATCCCATGTATGACTACGCCCACGGCGAAAGCGACTCCATCGAGGGCATCACCCATTCGATCTGTACGCTTGAGTTTGAAGTTCACCGTCCACTTTATAATTGGTTTGTGGAAGCATTGGAAATACGTCATCCTCAACAAATTGAGTTTGCCCGCTTAAACCTGAGCTATACGATTATGAGTAAGCGAAAACTGACGCGGTTAGTTCAGGAAAAATATGTTATGGCATGGGACGATCCTCGGATGCCGACCATTTCCGGATTGCGCCGGAGAGGCTATTCTCCGCAATCAATCCGCAATTTTGCGGAGACGATCGGTGTGGCGAAACGTGATAATATCATCGATGTTTCCTTGTTGGAGTTTTGTGTGCGCGAGGATCTAAACAAAGTAGCCCGTCGGACGATGGCGGTGCTTGATCCCGTGAAGCTGGTGATTGACAATTATCCTGATAATCAATATGAAGAGATTGATGCGGTGAATAATCCCGAAGATCCTGAGGCGGGTACTCGCAAAATCTCTTTTGGCAAAGAAGTGTGGATAGAGCGCGCTGACTTCATGGAAGATCCTCCGGAAAAGTTCTTCCGATTGACGATTGGTGGTGAGGTGCGACTGAAATATGCTTACATTATCCGTTGCGAATCGGTAGTGAAGGATGAAAACGGCGCAATACAGGAGATTCATTGTCAATATCTTCCCGAAACGAAAAGCGGAGGGGCGGAGAGTGGCCGCAAAGTGAAGGCGACCATCCACTGGTTGCCGGTGTCTGACATGAAAAAAGCCGAAGTTCGTCTTTTCGACCGTTTGTTTAACGTTCCCGATCCCGATGAGGCGGAAGAAGGTCAAACGTTCTTGGATCATATCAATCCCGATTCCATGCAAATTGTTGAAGGGTACATCGAATCTTCGTTGAATTTGGACAATAAAGCGCCATACTATCAGTTTGAAAGGACAGGTTATTTTTGTATTGACAAGGATTCCACCCCGGAGCATTTAATATTTAACAAAACCGTAAGTTTAAAACAATAATCATGATGAAAATTAGGAATTTACTCATATTGGCAATCGCTTTTGCAATGACCTCCAGTACGTTAGTATACACAGGCCCTGACCGTTTAGCCAACGATAATGTCGAGATTAAAAAATTGACCAAGGCGGAGTTCGAAAAATTGGTTTACGATCCCATAAAAGATGGCGAAAAGGCAATCTATAAAGGAAAATTCCCCTGTATTGTTGATTTTTATGCCGATTGGTGTGGACCGTGTCGCCGATTGAGTCCGGTGTTGGAAGAGTTGGCGAAAAAGCATGAAGGGAAACTGATTATCTATAAAGTCAATGTGGATGAGGAGAAAGAGTTGGCTCGCCAATACGGTATTCAATCGATACCCACGCTTTTTCTTTTCCCAAAGAAATCGCAACCTACGGTAGTCAAAGGCGCCCCGGCGAAGGAGGCACTGGAGCAATATGTTAAGGGAATTTTGAAAGTGGAGTAGAGGGGATTTTCTATGCATTGCCTTACCGACTACGATACCAAAGTTTTGATTGCCTTCAACTTATCCATGAATGGGGATAAGCGGTTTGCGGATTTCTTATTGAACAATGGATTTCCAGAATTGGCGGCACTTTCGGCGGCGATCAATTCTGACACGGATGCATTACAGTGGCTGTTGGACAACGGTTATCCTGAGTTTGCGATTTTGAGCAATGCCATTGATAATGAAGAGCATGCCATTGTTTGGTTAGATAAACATAACTGCGAATTTTTATCCACTATTGCGGCCGCCTGCCGCAAAGACGATGAAGCTATTAAATGGTTTGCTGATAATGGTTTGGATCTTTTTATAATTATGATACGGAATATACACCAAATTCTCTTGCATCAGGCGTGGGATTCCTCGGATGTGCATAAGAGGCGGCGAAGTTAGGCTACACAATCAACTTAAATCCGATCCCGTGCACGTTAATAATCTGCACGATGGGATCGTCTTTAAAGTATTTCCTTAGTTTAGTGATATATACGTCCATGCTGCGAGCGTTGTAGTAGCTGTCATCGCCCCAGATTTTCTTTAGTGCGTATTCGCGTTCCAGCACATCGTTGCGTTTCATGATGAGCATGCTGAGTAATTCCGCTTCCCGCGTGGTGAGGCGGGTCTCCTTATCGTTGAACGTCAGGCTCTGGCGGTTCACGTCGAAAAGGGTGTTACCCAGTTGATACACATTGGACTCCAATTTCTCGCTTTCGTGCGTGGTTCTCCTCAGCAACGCCTGGAGACGAGCTAACAACACTTCCATCGAAAACGGTTTGGTGATGTAATCGTCGCCACCCAAATTCAGACCTTCGATCATGTCTTCTTGAAAACTTTTGGCTGTCAAGAATATAATGGGAACATGGCGGTCTAATTTTCGGATTTCTTTCGCTAACGTGAAACCGTCTTTCAGTGGCATCATCACGTCCACCAGACAAATGTCAAAATCATTGGTGCAAAACATATCATAAGCTATTTCGCCATTGTTGGCATGTTTTACGGAATAGCCTTTGGCTTCCAGATACGTGGTCAAAACCTTGCCTAAATTGACATCGTCTTCGGCTAATAATATTTTTACGGGTGCGTCCATAATTACATTTTTTTGTTCGGCAAAGATACGGTAAAAATTGATCCTTTGTTAATTTCGCTTTTCACGTGGATGGAGCCGCCGTGTAACGAGACGATTTTTTTGACATAATCCAAACCCATTCCAAATCCCTTGTTATCGTGAACGTTACCTTTTGTCACACGATAAAATTCGTTAAAAATCTTTCGTGCATTTTTCTTAGATATCCCGATCCCGTTGTCCTTGATCGATAGCACAAACATCCTTTTGTCATTTTTTGTGTCGATTTCGATTTCCACGTTATTATCCTTTGAATATTTGATCGCATTTTCCACCAAATTGATGATACAGTTCTCAATGTGCGTTTTATCGGCGAAAATATAGGGATTTTGCGCATTCAATCGTGTGGTTAGTACACCGTTTTTGGTGTTCACCTGCAAAGCGACACTGTTTACGACCGATTTGATAACCTGATGGACATTGACTTTCTCAATATTCATCTTCATCTGCCCTTTTTTAAGTTGTGCCAATTGTAAAATATTGGTAACCATATTTTTAAGACGTTCATTTTCATCTTTGATGATGGAAAAATACTCACTTCGAGCTGCATGGTCGTTGATAATTGATTCATCTGAGATAGCCTCGCACGCCAATGAAATCGTGGAAATGGGCGTTTTAAACTCGTGGGTCATGTTGTTGATGAAATCGTTACGCACGTCCGTGTTTTTTTTCTGCCTGCGGGAGAAAATAATGGTGAAGCTGGAGATGAGGAGAATGCTTCCCAGAAGCACCAAGATCATGCCGGCAATGGCACCCATCATCTGGAAATAGATTCCGCGTTCCATCGGAAAATAGAGGATGAGATAGTGCGGTGCAATAAAGCGATCGTTCTTTTTTAACATAAAAACATACTCACTTTTTAAGATTTTGTCAGGCAATGTTTTCGATGGCGGAATCACAAATTGTGTCGTAAACGCATTGTATAAAGCGAAATCATAGTCATATTTTTCCTTTATTTCCCGTAAAGATTCTTTGATGATCCGATTTAAAAAATCCTTATTCAAAATGCGCAACGTGTTACTGTCCATCTCAATAAGATTGATATCCATCTTATAACGATTCTTGCGGCCGTCTCCCCGTTTGTCCTCAAATTTGGATGGATCGAAATTCTCGTTCCAATCCACCGGAAGGAAGGGAAATTGGTGGCGGTAGTTGGTGTCGAAATAGAGCGTGTCGTATTGCGTGGTGAAGATGTTTTTTTCGTTGTAAGAAATAACTTTGTTGATGATGGCAACCGGTATGCTGTTGGAGTCCAGCAAGAAATGTTTGGCTTCTTGGATCGCTGGCGTTTCATTAATTAGCAGTGTGTTTATCTCGTAAGTTTCTAATAACGAGGTATCTCCTTTCAAAACAGCATATATTTTGTTCACAATATCTTCACCGGCCACTATGATATTGCCGGAAAAGATGTTTTTTTGAACTTTTTCCGCTTCCGTGTATAGTTTGAAGATGGTCACTACCAACAAGATGGAAGTGATGGCCAACAACAAAAGAAGCGGATACATTAATCGTTTTTTCATGGATCAGGATTTGGTTGATTTTGCCGCCCACAGAATGGTGTCTATGCCGTCGGCGAAGTCGATGATATTAGGAAATTGCGCCCTCCCCAAGGCTGCGACGTTTTCTATTGGAATGTTGTTGCCGACAGCGCATTGAATTTCATCACAATGTTCGATCATGAATTGTTTAACCTCTTCAAGATCGCTATAATATTGATAATGAATGATTCCAATGGGAGTGGGGAGTTCCCGCTTCTCCATCAACAGCGCAATGCCGGTATCTATGAACGGTGTTTGGTTCATCAATCGTATAGTCTTTTGATAATCAATGTTATTCAGATAATGGTGATGCTGGGCGATCTCTGTGCTTTTTTCACCGAAAACAGTAATTAACTTGTTAAAATCATACTCTTTGGGTACCCAAAGCAGGGAAATAGACCGGCATCCCAATCCAAAATAGAGGAAAATGTCATCGAAAAGCCTTTCCAACTCTTCGCAGGTTTCGTTTCCGGTCAAAATGGCCAGACTGTTGCGGTTTTTCCGAAGGATATGGGGATATTTTCCAAAGTAGTATTCAAAATAGCGGGAACTGTTGTTGCTTCCTGTGGCGATAATTTTGTCAAAATCGGCGAGTTTTTCCACGAAAGATATCCGTTCTTGGAAACTTGGTTCGATTTCGATCAACAGGTTAGCGATAACGGGAAGCAAAATATTATCTTGAGAAGACAATTTGCCCATGTATTTGTTTCCACTCACCAATACGGCGAAAAAGTCGTGAAACCCGGCCAACGGAATATTTCCAGCGGAAATCACCGCGATCTTTTCCCCTTTCTCGAAATCCAGATCTTCCCGATTTTGATCATATCGCTCCAATTTCGATAGTTCTTCCGACTTCAGCATCTCCGCAATGGCAGAAATCGCATTATTTATAAATATAACTGTAAACCAATGGTTTTTTATCGATTGTTGAAGTATGGCTTGATGTAAATCTGCCAAATTATTCTTTTGCAAATATTGTCTCAGCACAGATCCAAGTTGCCCAAAAGCAATGATTCTTTTCGTGAAATCCAACGGCATTTTTTTTTGCAAAGGTAAAGAAAAACAGTTACTTGTGCCAATGGCGTAGCCTGTCCGATTTTTCCCTACCTTTGCAACTAAAAACGATGGCCGTAGTAAAACCTTCTATTGCGAAAGGAACTCGGGATTTCACACCCCGGGAGATGATCCGCAGAAATTATATTTTTAACACGATTCGTTCGGTTTTCGAGAAGTATGCCTACTTACCGATTGAGACACCGTCTGTGGAGAACCTCTCCACGTTGATGGGGAAGTATGGCGAGGAGGGCGATCGGTTGATCTTCAAAATCCTCAATTCAGGCGATTTTATGCAAAACGTGGATTTGAGTTTGCCAGAGAACCAGTTGGCAAGCAAGATTTGCGAAAAAGGATTACGTTATGACTTGACGGTTCCATTTGCCCGTTTTGTAGTGATGCGCCAAAACGACTTGGCATTTCCGTTCAAGCGTTACCAGATGCAACCGGTGTGGCGTGCCGATCGTCCGCAAAAAGGCCGCTACCGCGAGTTCTATCAGTGCGATGTGGATGTGATCGGCAGCAACTCCCTGCTCTACGAAGCGGAGCTGATGAAAATCACGGACGAGGTTTTTGAAAAGTTGGGCATTAACGTTGACATTAAAGTTAATAATCGCAAAATACTCACTGGATTCGCCATTTTAGCCGGAGCAGAGGATAAGGTTGCGGATATCTGCACCGCCATTGATAAGTTAGATAAAATAGGAAAAGAAAATGTAATTAAGGAATTGCAAGACCGCGGCATATCTTCCGAGGCGATTGAAAAACTGTCTCCGATTTTCGATTTGACCGGTGATAATGATACGAAAATGCGACGTCTACGGACAATTTTCGCCGATGTGCCGCAAGGAGTGCAAGGCGTGGAAGAGGTGGAGAGGACGCTGGTATTAGCGAAGATGTATGGTGTTAAAGCCAATATCGAATTGGATGTTTTACTGGCGCGCGGGCTGAATTACTACACCGGTGCCATTTTCGAAGTATGCGCCTGCGACGTGAGTATCGGAAGTATTTCCGGCGGCGGACGCTACGACGATTTGACCGGCGTTTTCGGACTGAAGAATATGTCTGGTGTGGGAATTTCCTATGGGGCAGAGCGAATTTACGATGTGATGTCGGAACTCGACCTTTTTCCTCCCGAGATTGCCTCTCCGGTGAAAGCCATCTTTCTCAATTTTGGCGAGAAAGAGATGGAGTATACCATGCCGTTATTGCTGAAACTTCGTGAAAATAATATTGCGTCTGAGATTTATCCTGACCCGGCAAAGATCGGAAAACAGATGAACTACGCCAATGCCAAGGCAATCCCATATGTGATTATGGCGGGTGAAGAGGAGATGAAGACAGGCGTTTTCACCGTGAAAAACATGAAAACCGGTGAACAACAACAATGCCTTTCCGATGAGATTGCAGATCTGTTAAAAATATAAGATTATGGATGAAAATGCGACACTTTCTGTTGAGGAAAAAACCAAAAAAAAACGCTCGTCTTTTAATAAAATCTTGAATATCATTCTCTTAAAAATAAGAGATCTGGCCAAACTTTCGAATGACACGGATGTGGATGCGACCATCAATACCATCACAAAGTCGGTTGATTTTCGGGGTGCGAATCTGTGGATTCTGGCTTTTGCCACGCTGATAGCAGCTATTGGTTTGGATGTCAATTCTATACCGGTAATTATTGGAGCCATGTTGATCTCTCCGCTAATGGGCCCGATCAACGGCATAGGGCTGGCGATCGGCATTACGGATAGCGAGTTGCTACGCCGTTCCCTTACCAATTTTTGCTTGATGGTGGCAATCAGCTTGCTGGCATCCACACTCTATTTTTTAATTTCCCCGTTAAGTGATGCGCAATCGGAATTACTGGCTCGTACAAAACCTACGATTTTTGATGTGATGATCGCTCTGTTTGGAGGATTGGCCGGAATAGTCGCCATGTCTCGCAAAGAACAACCTTTCACGGTGATTTCCGGTGTGGCCATTGCCACGGCATTGATGCCCCCCTTGTGCACGGCTGGATTTGGGTTAGCTACCGGGCAAATGAATTTTTTCTTAGGTGCTTTTTATCTCTTTTTTCTGAATTCTGTTTTCATTGCCTTGGGAACTTTCTTGATCGTGCGTTTTTTAAAATTCCCAAACCGAAAATATATTGATCCATCCAAAAGTAAAAAAGTGAGTCGCTATATTACGCTTTTTACCTTTGTAGCCATTATCCCAAGCATAATCTTGGCCTTTAATGTGATTCGTGAAACCGCTTTCAATAATAATGCCATACGATTTATCAATGAAATACAAGAAAGCCCGATTTTTGATAATACAGAGATCATCAATACGAAAAAAGAGTACAACCGGGAACATCGTTATATCACGCTTTCGCTGATCGGCCAACCGCTGACTGCCAAAGACAAAGAAATTATAGAACAGATCAAGCTGAGTCATGGATTGACGAAAACCGAACTGCGATACAAGCAAACAACGTTTGCGCAAGAACCGGAAACGGAATCTGTTATTATTGAGAATATGCTGGAAAAAAAAGATCGGCAAATAGCCCACAGAGATTCGTTGCTTCGAGATTTGGAAGCGGAAATTCTCTCTTTAAAAAACAGTTCCCAAGAGTACGACAAGGTGGCGAAAGAGATCGCTGTCCAGTACAAGGATGTCGCCGTGGTTTCCCTCTCCAACATGGCCTTTACCAAGACCGTGGATTTGACTGCGGAAACGCTTCCCACTGTCTATATTGAATGGAAAAGGAAACCAAGCAAAACCGAAAGGGAAAAATTAATCAACTGGCTGAAAATCAGATTAGAAGTAGAGCGAGTGGAGGTGATTGAAAGGTGAATTCGAAAATGCGCTATTTTTGCCCTCGTGAAAAAACATATATTAACCAAATAAAAAATAGAACAATGAAAAGAATCGTAGTAGCAGTATGTATGGTATTGGTGGTTTTATTGACAACCAGTTGTAACAAAGACAATGAGTATGCTGGGACATATTCGGGGACTTTCTCCATGACGGGCACGGAAAAAACGGTAAACGGCAACCTCATCTTCACCGCTGGCGTGAATGATTCGGAAAACCTCTATCTCTACGGTATGAAAATGACCAAGGAGTCAGATGCCAAATACATCAGCAATACCGCGACACTCAGCCGGATCGTGGCGATGATTTCCACCGATTCAGCGGATCAAATCGAAAATGTCAGTGCGACGTTTGAATTCTCTAACAACCGAGTTGACATGAAACTGCAATACAACCTGTTGGGTTCCATTGATATAACGATTATTACATTTACCGGAACAAAGTTGCTTAAAGAGTAAACGAGTTCTCTTTTTCCTATTTTTACAGTCTAAAATTACTCAAATCTATGATCGAGAATAACATAGCCATTGCTCTACAGGAATCAGTGAAAGAGTTGTATGGTGCGGACATTTCGGTAGATGTTTCGTTGGTACAGAAAACGCGAAAGGAGTTTGAGGGTGATTTCACCATCGTGATTTTCCCTTACGTGAAAGCGGCTCGGAAGTCGCCAGATCAGACGGCGGCCGAGATCGGGGAGAAGTTGATTGAGAAGCTGAAAAGTCAAGGCGTGGCTTCGTACAATGTGATCAATGGTTTTTTAAATCTTTCTTTATCCGGTGATTATTGGTTGAATTTCTTTCAGACCTCATCACGAAATAGCACTTTTGGGATGAGGGAGGAGCAAGAGAACGATGTCACGCTCATTGAGTTTTCTTCGCCGAATACCAACAAACCTCTGCATTTGGGACATGTCCGTAATATTTTGTTGGGCGATTCCATCACCCGCATTTTAAAGGCGAACGGTAAAAAGGTAGTGAAGGTGAATTTGGTAAACGACCGCGGCATCCACATCTGCAAGTCGATGTTAGCATGGCAAAATTACGGAAACGGGGAAACACCGGTATCGTCCGGGTTGAAAGGTGACCATTTGGTGGGAAAATATTATGTGGAATTTGAGTTGCATTATAAAAAAGAGGTGAAATTGATCGCCGACCGTGAGAACATTTCCGAAGAGGAGGCGGTGAAAAAATCCGCATTGATGAAAGAGGCTCAGGAAATGCTCGTGAAATGGGAAAAGGGCGATCCGGAAGTGCGCCAATTGTGGAACATGATGAATGACTGGGTATACCAAGGTTTTGACGAGAGTTATGCGCGCATGGGCATCAAGTTCGATAAAACCTATTACGAATCAAATACTTATCTGTCGGGAAAAGAGATCGTGAATGAAGGCTTGGAGAAGGGTGTATTTTTCCGCAAAGAGGACGGCTCCGTTTGGGTGAACCTGGCAGGCGAGGGACTGGACGAAAAGTTGCTGCTCCGTAGTGACGGCACCTCCGTATACATGACACAGGATCTGGGTACTGCTGTGAAAAGATATGAGGAATATCATCCGCAAAATATGATTTATGTGGTTGGTAATGAGCAGATTTACCATTTCAACGTATTAAGGACCATTTTAGAAAAGAAACTGCAACTTCCTGTTGGTCAAATTATCTACCATCTTCCTTACGGCATGGTGGAGTTGCCGCACGGCAAGATGAAATCTCGCGAGGGCACGGTGGTGGATGCCGACGACCTGATGGAGCAAATGCACACGGAAGCGAAAATCAGTACCGAACTACTCGGCAAGTTCGACATTCCCGCCGACGAAGCGGAAAATCTGTATGAAATGATTGGGCTGGGAGCATTAAAATATTTTATACTGAAGGTCGATCCCAAGAAAAACATGCTTTTCAATCCCGAAGAGTCGATTGATTTCAACGGCAACACGGCGCCATTCATCCAATACACCCACGCCCGTATTTGCTCGTTGTTGCGGAAAGCAGAGGGAAACCGGATCAATATCGATGGGAAAATTGAAAATTATGATTTTATGCCTATCGAAAAAGAGTTGATCAAACGGTTGTATGAGTTTCCCGAAATCATAAAAAATGCAGGAATGCAGTACAGTCCGGCATTGGTGGCTAATTATGTTTATGAATTGGCAAAGGAGTTTAACCGTTTCTATCAAGACACACCTATTTTTCGGGAGGAAGATTCCCAAAAACAGATTTTCCGTTTATCACTCTCCCGGTTCATTGCTGCCACGATCGGGGCGGGGATGATGTTGTTAGGAGTAGAGGTGCCGGAAAGAATGTAGAGAAGAGAGAGGTGAATAGCACGCAGATTAAACAGATGAGGCGGATTTGCACGGATTATTTTTTTTATCCATGCAAATCCGTGTTGCCCAATCTAATCCAGAAACGAATAAATCGAATGTTCAAATTGATCCTTGGCGTAGTCCAAGTCTATGACCACCTTTTTCTTGTTGGAACCGGGGAATTCGAACATGGCGCTGTTCATGATTTTTTCGATAATAGAGCGCAAACCGCGAGCACCTAAGTTTAACTCCATGGCCTTTTCCACGATATAGTCCAATGTTTCGTCGGTAAATTTCAACTGGATGCCGTCTATTTCGAACAATCTTTCATATTGCTTGATGAGTGCGTTTTTCGGTTCCAACAGAATCCGTTTCAACGCCTCGTGATCCAGCTTGTTCATGTAGGTGATCACGGGAAAACGACCGCACAGCTCCGGAATCAAACCAAACTGTTTCAAATCCTGCGTGGTCAGATATTGCATCATGTTGTTTTTGTCCAACTGGCGATTTTTCTTGTTGTATCCGATCACGTTGGTGTTCATCCGTTCTGCGACGATTTTGTCGATGCTGTTGAATGCGCCGCTGGCGATGAAAAGGATGTTTTGGGTATTCACTTCCAGAAAACGTTGTTCGGGATGTTTCCGACCTCCTTGTGGGGGAACGTTTACCATAGATCCTTCCAACAATTTCAATAACGACTGCTGTACGCCTTCACCCGACACGTCGCGTGTGATGGAGGGGTTGTCGGCACCTTTTCTGGCCACCTTGTCGATCTCGTCGATGAAAACAATGCCCTTTTCGGCTTTCTGCACGTTGTAGTCGGCCGCTTGTAACAAACGGGTAAGAATGCTTTCCACATCTTCTCCCACATAGCCAGCCTCGGTGAAAACGGTAGCGTCGGCGATGCAGAACGGAACATCTAACATTTTTGCTATTGCGCGTGCCATCAGGGTTTTACCGGTACCCGTTTCGCCAACTAAAATGATATTTGATTTTTCAATTTCCACGTCATCGGGAAGAACTGGAGGATGGGAGAGTCGTTTGTAGTGGTTGTACACCGCCACGGAAATCACTCGTTTCGCCTCGTCCTGCCCGATCACATATTGATCCAAATGCGCTTTGATTTCGTGTGGTTTTAACAACTTTTCGACCCGTTTCACCTGCTTGTCGGTTTTTCTTGTGCTACGGTTCATGTTCCAGTCTCGTAAAATATCCTCCACGGCATCGGCGCAATTTTCGCAGATAGCACCGTCTTGACCATGAATAAGAAGGCTATTATCAGGAATAGCCTCTCCACAAAATGTACAAATATTATCGTTTTTCTTACTTTTTGCCATTCTTTTCTTTCTCGTTGTTTCTCAACACATCGTCAATCATTCCATATTCTTTAGCTTCCAGTGCGATCATCCAATAATCACGGTCGCTGTCTTTCCACACTTGTTCATACTCTTTCCCGGAATGGTAAGCGATAATCTCGTACAATTCTTTCTTGATTTTTTGGATTTCGCGGGCTTCGATTTCAATATCGGAAGCTTGGCCTTGCGTGCCGCCCATTGGTTGGTGGATCATCACGCGGGCGTGCGGCAATGCGAAACGTTTACCCGTAGCTCCGGCACACAGCAATACTGCGCCCATGGATGCGGCCATCCCGGTGCAAATCGTGGAAACATCCGGTTTGATGTATTGCATGGTGTCGTAAATCCCCAAACCCGCATACACGCTCCCGCCGGGAGAATTGAGGTAGATCTGGATGTCTCTGTCCGGATCTTGGGATTCCAAAAACAAGAGCTGAGCCTGCACGATATTCGCCACGTCATCATAAATCGGAACACCCAAAAAAATGATGCGATCTTTCATCAAACGGGAAAAAACGTCCAATTGCGTGATGTTCATCGGGCGTTCTTCGATGATGTAGGGTGTGATGTAATCGTTGATTCTTGATGTATAGCCATCCATTTTCAGGCTACTGATGCCATGATGTTTGATGGCGTATTTCCTAAATTCGTTCGTATTCATTGCTATTCTTCCTTTTTTGTTGATTTTTTAGTGGTTTTTTTCTTCACCACCACCTCTTCGGTCGCTTCTGTTTTAGTTTCTTCCCTTATCTCTTTGGTATTTTCTTTTACTTCTCCATCCTTAGCTTTCGATTTTGCGGTTTTCTTTTTCGCCGGTTTGTCCGTTTCACCATCTGGTGCTTTTCCTGTCACGAAGGTGACAAATTCGTTGAAATCGCCGGTTTGTTGATTCAAATTCATCTTATTGCGTAGCACATCTTCCATTTTCTTGTCAAAAAGCGTATCGTAAATTTCTCGAACATCTTCTTGTCTTTTCAATGTGTCCTTCACTAATGAATCCAAATGTTCTGCTATATCGTCTATATTGAATTGCGAGAAGTAGTGAGTATAGAAGAAATTCTTCACATGATCCCTGATCTCGTCTTCATTCACTTTTATATTGTTGGCCTCTGCGATTTTATTCTCTATCAATTGCCATTTGAACGTGTTCGCATATTTTCCATACTCTTCATCCAGTTTCTCTTGCGTCATGCCATCTTGTGTTTGCAACAAGTAGCGTTTGATAAAATCATCCGGCATCGCAATGGACACATTATCTAACAACACACCGATAGCATTGTTTAAAAAATATCTGTCGGTTTCATTTTCCCATTGATTCTCAATCATTTCTGTTGCGTTGGCTTTCAAATCGTTTTCGTTCTTCACCGAACCGTCGGGGAATGCGTTTTGGAAGAAATCCTCGTTGAGCTCAGCCATATCCATCTTGCCAATGTTCTCAATCATACCGGTAACTTTATAATCATTATCGGCTTTCAACTCGTTGAATTTTACTTTCAAAAACCGTGCCACAAGCTCAGGATCATCATAAATAGCATTCACCGGAACGTCAAACGTATCGTTCACTTTCTTTCCCTTGAACAACTTTTGTCCTTTGGTATTCAGGTCATCATAATGGATAAATCCCGTTTTGTCATCACCATATTTTACCGTGATGAACTCCTCATGGCCTTCCACTTTTTCAGGATTGGTGTAATTCCCGAATTTTTTGCGAAGATTATTGATATATTCATCGATCTCCTTTTCGGAAGCGGTCACTTTAAAGTCTTTCACAGCCGGCAATTTCGCATAATCAATCTCAAATTCCGGTTTCACCGCAAATTCAAAAACAAATGTAAAATCTTCGCTATTATCGAAATCCGTGATGGATTTCTCATCAACCGGCAACGGCTCTAGAATTATGTTAATCTTGTTTTCTTGTAAATAACCAAATAGTGACATTCTCACCATCTCATCGATCTCTTCGGCCAAGAAGTTCTTGTAATACATTTTTCGAACCATTCCCATGGGAGCTTTTCCAGGTCTAAATCCTGGAATAACAGCCTTTTGGCGTTGCTTTTTCAGTGCGTTTTCCACTTTTTCCGAATAGTCGCTTTTTACAATCTCAATCTTCCATTCCTGTACTGCTTCACCAGCTCTTTCGTTTACAATATTCATTATATTTCTCATTTTAAATTTGCGGGTGCAAAGATAACTTTTGTTTCCTATTTTTGCAAACAAAAAACGATATGCGCATACAAGAGGCTATTAAAGAATCTATATATTTGAAAAACAAAATTTTAGAAGATCCATCATTGGTAGCCAGAATAGAAGCTGTGGTTCGATTGATCACGGATTCTTTACGGGAGAGCGGGAAAATCCATTTCTGTGGAAATGGCGGGAGTGCCGCCGATGCGCAACACTTGGCGGCGGAACTCTCGGGGCGGTTTTACTACGATCGTCCCCCGTTAAACGGCGAAGCGTTGCACTGCAACACCTCCTATCTCACGGCAATCGGGAATGATTACGGTTACGAATACGTTTACTCTCGATTGCTGGAAGGCAGCGGAAAAAATGGCGATGTGTTAGTCGTCCTCTCTACCAGCGGCAATTCCGAAAACCTCTTGGAGGCATGTAAAGTGGCGTGCGGTAAAGGTATCAAAATCGTAGCTTTCACAGGCAAAACCGGCGGAAAGATGAAAGATTGGGCAGATATTTTGTTAAATGTTCCTTCGTTAGACACGCCGCGCATTCAAGAGGCACATATACTAATAGGTCATATTATATGCGAACTGGTTGAAATTGAAATGTTTCCGGTATGAAAATTGGTGCACAGATGACACAGGTTAACAGAGATAATACTATGTTAAGAGAAAAAATAGCCCAACTAAAAAAAGAGAAAAACGCCATCATTTTGGCGCATTACTATACTATTCCCGAAGTTCAGGAAGCAGCTGATTTTGTGGGTGATAGTTTGGCATTGGCCAAAAACGCCGCAGAGACAAACGCCGACATTATCCTTTTTGCCGGCGTGCATTTCATGGCGGAGACGGCTAAGATATTAAATAAGGATAAGAAAGTCTTGATACCCGACATGGAGGCGGGTTGTTCATTGGCGGACAGCTGTCCTGCAGCGGAATTTGAAGCATTTTTGAAAGAGTATCCCGATCATGCGGTGTTAAGTTATATCAATTGCTCCGCAGCGGTCAAAACATTGTCCGACATTATCGTCACCTCCGGCAATGCGCTGAAAATCGTGGAATCATTGCCCAAGGACGAAAAGATCATTTTTGCACCTGATCGTAACCTGGGTGCGTTTATCAACCATGAAACCGGACGGGAGATGGTGTTATGGAACGGTGCCTGTCATGTCCACGATCAGTTGCAAGCCGAACAAGTGTTGGCGCTCAAGTGCCAGCATCCCGAGGCAAAAGTGATTGCCCACCCTGAGTGCAAGGGGGTGGTGTTGGCGTTGGCCGATTTTGTGGGGTCCACAGTCGCCATGCTCAATTATGTCACGCGAGAGATGCACAACTCCTACATTGTGGCCACGGAAACCGGCATTTTATACGAAATGAAAAAACGCAATCCCCAAAAAGAGTTTTTCGTGGTGAATAGTCAAGAAAGTTGTTCGTGCAACGATTGCGAATACATGAAAAAGAATAATCTGGAGAACATTTATCAAACCTTGCTATATGAGCAACCGGAACTTATTTTGGATGAGAAAACGATTGAGTTGGCCAGGAAACCCATCGAACGGATGCTTTTTGGGAGTTAAATATTTTACTTTTTTTATTAACATATTCTTATTTGCTCATTTTTTCAACTTGATATTCATCGCATTAGCTCTTTTAGTTAACTTTTTTTAAGAAAGCCAATCTCTCTCTCTCGAATTTGTATTACTTTTGCCGCACAAAAATTAATTAGATAGACTAACTAATTTTTGAGAAAACAAATATGAGACAAGACAAAACGATCACATTGGGCAGTTTGGAGGACACCTATTCAAGAGAGTTGAGTGACCTGCTGGTGGATTCATTCAATTTGGTCAACCAAATCGAGAAGAGCCGATTGCAGGGAATTAAGAATGTAAATCTCAGCATCAGTGAATTGCACCTTATTGAAGCGATCGGAAACAGCGAGGAGGGCACTTCCGTGCGGATGATTGCCCAGAGTTTGGAAATCACCATGCCGTCCGTGACCGTGGCTACCTGTAAACTGGAAAAAAAAGGGTTGCTGATTAAAGTGCCGGACAAAAACGACAAGCGAGTGGTGCGCATTGTGCTCACGCCACTGGGACGCAAGTTCAATATGGCGCACGAATATTTCCATGTCCGCATGATTCGCTCGATCTTATCGCAATTGGAGGAAGAAGATATGCCGACGTTTATGAACGCCATCCGCCATCTGCACGCCTTTTTCAAGAAAAATTCAGCAGATATTGCGAAAAAACTGTAACAAACACACAAAATCCAACATAGAAATCAAATTTTAACATATGAAAATAATAGGAACCGGAAGTGCAATGCCTTCATTAGCCGTCACCAATGAAATGTTGTCTGAAATTTTGGACACGAGCGATGAGTGGATCACCACACGAACGGGTATCAAGCAACGTAGAATACTTTCCGAAGACACGCTGACTGCGCTGGCGGTGTCGGCGTCTCAACGGGCACTCGAAAGCGCGGGATTGATTGCACAAGATCTAGATTACATCGTCTGTTCCAATGTGGTGAATAACTTCGTGACTCCTTCATTAAGCTGTATTTTACAAGGTGAAATAGGAGCCGGCTGCCCAAGCATCGATCTCAACGCCGCTTGCACGGGCTTCATTTACGCCCTGGATATTGCGGAATCGTTCATCAAAACGGGACGGGCGGAGAATATCTTGGTTATCTGTGCCGAACAACCCAGCCGGATGGTGAATTGGAAAGAACGGAACACCTGCGTCTTGTTTGGCGATGGTGCGGCTGCAGTGATCGTTTCCAAAGGAGATGCGTTCAAGGGTTTCCACATTACCACGCAGTCTAAAATTGAGCCGCTATATTACCAACGCAAGTTGGAATTTAATCCCTATGTGAGCCAAGCCGATGGCGATGCGCCGCTAATTATGAACGGGAAAGATGTCTTTAAATTAGCTGTATCTTCCTCTGTGTCAGATATTCGGAATGTATTGGAAAAATCAAAAACCACTGCCGATGATATCAAATACTTTTTGTTGCATCAAGCCAATATCCGAATCATCGAAAGTGTTCGTGATTTTACGAAGCAACCTGACGAGAAATTTCCACATAATATCGAAAAATACGGGAATACCTCCTCGGCTTCCATTCCAATTTTGTTGGACGAGCTACACAAAGCGAATAAATTAGAGAAGGGTGACTTGTTGGTATTCAGTGCGTTTGGTGCCGGTTTCACCACTGGAGCTTGTGTCCTTGAATGGACTATATAATTTTTAACGTAACCATTTTATAACTAAAAAGATAAATATGAAAAGAGTTGTCATTACCGGATTAGGTGCCGTTACTCCCATTGGGAATGATGTCGATACTTTCTGGAACAATCTAATTAATGGTGTGAGCGGAATTGATTTCATTAAATCGATTTCCACAGATGATCTGTCCGTGAAAATCGGGGCGGAGTTGAAAAATTTCGATCCCAAGGAACATGGTATTGATCCCGGCACGGTTCGCCGGACTGATCCGTTTGCAAGATACGCCATGGCGGCGGCAAATCAAGCTGTGAAGGACAGTCAACTGATTGTAGACCCTGACCGTTTGGGTGTATATATAGGCTCCGGAATTGGCGGCTGGCAGACCATTTGTAACGAAAACACGAAGTTGGAAAAAGAGGGAGTGCAATGGATTGCCCCGTTGTTTATTCCCACCATGATAGCGAATATCGCAGCAGCGAATGTGGCTATCGCACACAATGCGCATGGGCCGACACTTCCAGTTGTAACTGCTTGTGCAACAGGAACCCATGCGATTGGTGAAGCATTCCGGGCAATCAAGCATGGATATGCCGACGCAGTCATCGCTGGAGGCACCGAGGCAGCCATTCACCCGCTTTCTATCGGAGGATTCGCCAACAGCAAAGCACTGGATCGTGGGAATGATCCAGAAAACGCTTCCTTGCCTTTTGACAAACGGCGGGCTGGATTTGTGCTGGGCGAAGGTGCCGGTGTGGTGATTTTGGAAGAGTATGAACACGCAAAAGCTCGTGGAGCGAAAATGTATGCGGAAGTTTGCGGCTATGGCAACACTTGCGATGCCCACCATCTCACCGCTCCCGATCCGGAAGCGGCGACTCCGGCGAAAGCCATGAGAATGGCGATTGAAGAGGCTGGCGGTATCAAAGCCGATGACTTGCTGTATGTTAATGCGCACGGCACCGGTACCCCGCTGAATGACAAGACGGAGACGAAAGCGATCAAAATAGCGGTGGGTGAAGCGGTCGCTCGGAAATCGCTCGTCAGTTCCAATAAATCCATGATCGGCCATTTGCTGGGTGCTGCCGGTGGCGTGGAATTGATAGCCACGGCTCTCACGCTTTACAATGGTATCGTACCGCCCACCATCGGACTGAAAGAATCTGATCCGGAATGTGACTTGGACTACGTTCCAAATACAGCCCGCAAAGCCGATGTGACCATCGCCATCTCCAACTCACTGGGATTTGGTGGACATAATGGGACGGTGGCGCTACGGAAACTGGATAGATAAGTAAATGAAGCCGGTCGGATGACTCTAAGTCGTCCGACCATTGCTCAAAATAATAAACTATGAATCGAGAAGAAATCAAAAAAGTCCTGCCTCACAGAGAACCGATGTTATTACTTGACTCTGTGGAGATTGTAGAAGAAAATTTAGTTCATGCGGAGTATCTGATCAAGGGAGATGAATTCTTTTTGCAAGGACATTATCCCGGGAATCCGGTTGTACCGGGTGTTATTTTGTGTGAAATCATGGCGCAATCTTCCTCGCTTCTTTTGGCGGAAGAGTTGGTGAATCGCACGCCGTTGTATGCCGGAATTGATAAGATTCGCTTTAAAAAAACGGTGAGACCGGGCGACAATGTCCATGTTTACGCCAGCATCATCAACCGTAGGGATCTGATTTTCTATGTGAAAGCCGAGGCGAAGGTGGATGGCAAGACCTGTGTGAAGGGCGATCTGATTTTCGCTTTGATTGATAATGAACCAAAACCATAATAATGTACCTTTGCGATCCTGAAAATTTATTGTTATGTTTACTGGAAAAACGAAAAGAGTGGTTGCGGTTCATGACCTTTCCGGAGTAGGTAGAGTTTCCCTGTCTGTGGTAATCCCAGTCCTATCTAATATGGGATTTAATGTTTCATCTCTGCCTACTTCCATTTTATCCAATCACACCCAATATCCCAGTTTCTCTTTCCTCGACCTCACGGACGAGATGCGAAAGATTTTGGCACAATGGAAATTATTGGATATCGAATTTGACGCCATCTACACCGGCTATTTAGGTTCCGTGGAGCAGGTCAACATTATCAAGGAGTTTGTTTGCGAAAATAAGCGGAATGACACTCTGATCATGATTGATCCGGTTTTGGGCGATAACGCCAAATTATACGCCAATTTTAACGAAGATATGGTGATCGCCATGCGGAAATTGATCGGTGTGGCGGACGTGGTTACCCCTAATCTCACCGAGCTATTTTTTCTTCTCGATATACCCTATTCAGAATACAATGGCGACGAGGAGTTGAAAATTCTCATGTTGGAGCTCTCGAAAAAAGGTCCGGACATCGTCATCATCACCAATGTGCCGGAGAAAGTCAATCCTCACATTACGTCTGTATATGCTTATAATAAAAAAGGACATCGTTTCTGGAAAGTAACATGTCCCTATTTGCCGGCGCATTTTCCGGGGATGGGCGACACGTTTACCAGTGTGATCACCGGGGCTTTGCTGCAAGGCGATAGCCTCCCCATGGCCCTTGATCGTGCGGCGCAGTTTTGTTATCAAGGCATCCGAGCCACTTTCGGATACGAATATGACCGCCGCGAAGGTATCATGTTAGAGAAAGTACTGCGAAACCTCGAATTACCAATCCAAGTAACAAGCTACGAATTGATCTAATCAGTTAACCGTTAACTGATTACCAGTAACTGTTAACAGCTTCAGGAATTCATCTTCTGAAATAATCGGAATCCCCAGTTTCTCGGCTTTAACCCGCTTTTCGGATCCCATTTTTTCGCCGGCTAATACATAGTCGGTTTTGGAGGAGATGGAGGAGACATTTTTGCCGCCGTTTTGCTCGATCATCTGTTTGATCTCGTTGCGGGGAATGGAGAAAATACCGCTGACCACAATGCTTAGTCCGGCCAGACTGTCGCCGATTTGTTCTGCATCGAAATCGGATTTGAATTGTAAACCAGCTTCTTTCATCCGCAGGATGATCTCTAGGTTTTCACTTTGGTTGAAATAGTTGATAATACTGTTTGCCACCTGACTCCCAACATCTTCCACAGAAGTCAGCTCTTCTACGGTGGCGTTGGATATTGTATGGATCGTGCCGAAATGACGGGCTAATTTTTTCGCCGTAGTCTCGCCGACAAACCGGATACCGATCGCATACAACACCCGCTCGAACGGAATACTTTTTGAAGACTCGATTCCTTTTAAGATATTTTCCACCGTTTTTTCCCGAAAAGAGATGGTTTTACCCACTCTTCCATCACTCTCCGGAATCGTTGTCCGGCTCAATCCCAATAGATTGTTATATGTTAAATTGTAAAAATCGGCGATATTCTTTACCAACCCGTTTTCATACAGAATATCGATTTTGCCTTCTCCCAATGAATCAATGTGCATCGCCTTGCGGGAGATGAAATGTTCGAGTTTTCCTTTGATCTGTGGAGGACAGTGTAATTCATTGGGACAATAGATGCCACTTTCGCCTTCATTATGAACCAGCTTGCTACCACATTCGGGACAATGGGTGATGAAGTCGACTTTCTCGGCGTTTGGTTTTCGTAATGATGTATCCACCCCAACGATCTTTGGAATGATCTCGCCGCCTTTTTCCACGAGCAAATGGTCATTGTGGTGAATATCGAAAGCCTCAATGAAATCTTTATTGTTCAGTGTGGCGCGTTTCACGATCGTTCCCGCCAGGTGCACGGGTTGCAAATTGGCGACCGGTGTAATGATTCCAGTTCTACCCACTTGATAATCAATGAATAGAAGGCGAGAAGAGGCCCGCTCTGCTTTGAATTTATAGGAGATGGCCCAGCGGGGATTTTTTGCCGTGAACCCGATCTGCTGTTGCTGTGCCAACGAGTTGACTTTGATGACAATACCGTCAATATCGAATGTTAAATTCTTTTGTTTTTTACCCCACTCTTGGATAAAACTAAAAATATCTTCCCATTTTTCACTTTTGACGAGAGCATCGGAACCATTGAAACCCCACTCTTTGAGGAGCATCAATCGTTCGAAATGGGTGTGGCCAGGGATATTTTCGCCTAGCAGGTAATAGAGGTGAGCTTCCAATCCCCGCTTGGCCGTTACGGTAGAATCTTGCAGTTTCATGCTGCCTGAGGCGGCGTTACGCG
>JAITVP010000061.1 GCA_031285725.1 Bacteroidales bacterium | reverse complement strand
GGACCACAGCTGAAATCGATACTGACATTTCCAACAACACTGTTTTTGATAAAAATGCTGTGCAAACAGTAGTAGAGGCTTTCATGACCACTGTTAAAAATTCATTGTCTAACAATGAGAATGTATACTTGAGAGGATTCGGAAGTTTTATTGTGAAAGAAAGAGCAGAGAAAACGGCAAGAAATATCTCTAAAAAAACCACTATTGTGATCCCTGCGCACAAAATCCCTGCATTCAAACCCTGCAAAACTTTCGTTAATCAAGTGAAAAAAATCAAATAATCTGAGTATGCCAAGCGGAAAAAAGAGAAAAAGACACAAGATGTCCACGCACAAGCGTAAAAAACGTCTAAGAAAAAACAGACATAAGAAGAAATAATGTTTTCTTATGAGTCTCCGTAAAACTAAATAATACAACAAAATTGTGTTATTTAGTTTTTCATTTTTATAAGATCGGAATGCTATGAGTGAAAGTGAAGTGATAAGAGAATTAATCGTCGCCTCTCACCCCGGTGAGGTGCAAATTGCTCTGTTAGAGGATAAAAAGTTGGTGGAGATTCATCGGGAAAAGTCATCCGATCAATTTTCGGTCGGGGATATTTACCTGGGAAAAATAAAGAAGATCAATCCCGGATTAAACGCCGCTTTTGTAGGTATAGGAAGCGAAAAAGACGCTTTTTTGCATTATTTGGATTTGGGAATCCACGCCCGCACCATGAATGAATTCGTCAAACAAGCGGTAGAGAAAAATAAGCAGAGTATCGCAAATTTCCCTTACGAACCCGAAGTCGAAAAGAATGGGAAAATAGGGAATGCGATCTCTTCCGGACAACAGATTTTGATACAGATCGCCAAAGAGCCGATCTCCACGAAAGGGCCTCGGGTGACTACAGAGATTTCCATGGCAGGACGATATTTAGTTCTCGTTCCGTTTATGGACAAGATCACCGTTTCCCAAAAAATCAAAAGTAGCCAGGAACGGAAACGGCTCAAGAAGATCGTGCAGGGTATCAAGCCGAAACATTTCGGAATCATCATCCGTACGGTGGCTGAAAACAAGCAAGCGGAAGATATTGAGAACGATTTGCAACAACTCCACGAACGCTGGAAAATCGCCGTAGGAAAGCTACACAAAGCCACGGCACCTGCCAAAATTGCCGCCGACCTGGACAAAACCTCCGCTTTGATCCGCGATTTGGTGAATGAATCGTTCAACGCCATCTATGTGGATAACCCCGGATTGTATAATGAAATCAAAAGTTACCTCAAATCCATATCGTTCGATAAGGTTAAAATTTTGAACCTTTATAAAGATAAGCAACCCATATTCGAGCATTTTAATGTGGCGTTGCAGATCAAAAGTTCGTTTGGAAAGATCGTGACGATAAAGAACGGGGTTTACCTCATCATCGAGCATACGGAAGCGATGCACGTGATTGACGTGAACAGTGGGAAACGGGTGAAATCGAATCTATCGCAGGAGGAAAATGCGATGGAGGTGAATTTGATTGCCGCCGCTGAAATTGCCCGACAACTACGCCTGCGGGACATGGGAGGGATCATTGCCATCGACTTTATTGATTTGGCACAAGTAGCCAACCGCTCCACATTGCATAAAAAGATGATGGAGTTTATGATTCCGGACAAGGCGCGACATACCATTTTGCCCGTCAACAAATTCGGTGTCATGCAGATCACACGGCAACGTATCCGGCAGGCCACCATCATTGAGACTACGGAAATTTGCCCCTCTTGTCAAGGTACTGGAAAAATCAAGGCCAGTATTTTGCTGGAAGAAGAGGTGGACAATACGATAGAGTTTTTGATCACCAAACAACGCGAGTCCAAGATCACCATGGTACTGCATCCTTATGTATATTCTTATTTTACGAAAGGATTGATTTCCAAGCAAGTGAAATGGTTTTTGAAGTATCGACAATGGATCAAGGTGAAATCCAATGCCGATTATAATATATTGGAATATAAGTTCTTGAATGCTGATAATGAGGAAATTGTGTTCTGGAAAACGCCGCATATTACCAATTAATCCTTTCATGGGTGATCAGATCGAGATTCTTAGCAAGTTAATGAAATATTGTGCTTATCAGGATCGCTCCGAAAGCGAAGTGAGAGGTAAAATAAGTTCTTTACAATGTGAGGACATATATGTTGAAGAATTAATACAACAGCTTAAAAAAGAGAAGTTTATTGACGATGAGCGGTTTGCGGAACAGTATGTGAAGGGCAAGTTGAGGCAGAAAGGGTGGGGGAGGATGAAATTGAAAAGCTACCTCTACCAAAAAGGAATTTCATCAACTATTTCCAAAAAAGTGCTATCCGCTATTTCCGAAGCAGAATATGTGGCCGTTTTTCGTCAAAACATAGAAAAATGGCTACGGATCAATAGGTTGGAAGATAATGATTTAACAAAATTATACCGGTTTTTGGAAAGTAAGGGTTTTGAACGGGACATGATTTTTCGAAAAACATCACTTGTCGTCAAAGAACTAAACGTTGGACGTGGTGAAACTTAGTGAACGAGTAGACAGGTAGACGAGTTGATGCGCACTTGTTTACTAAGAATTCATCTAATCTTTTCTAACCATCATCATAAAAAACCTGGAAGCATTACTTTTGTAATTGCAAAACAACAAATAAAAATGCTTCCCATGTACCAAGTACTCGACAAAGATACAATTAAAATGGAGATATTACCACATTTATCAGTGGCCAAACGAGG
>JAITVP010000190.1 GCA_031285725.1 Bacteroidales bacterium | reverse complement strand
CAGGGGGCTTGTTTTTGATAAAAATAAAAACAGGCATTGATAATCAAATAGATAGATGAAATATATGGAGATTCTTAATTTTTAGCGGACAACAATGATAGTCTATCTTAAAAAAATAAAAAATCAGCCATACACTAAAATTTAGTTAGACATAAATTAAATTTCATCAATATCGTCATTGAGCCCTTCCCTGCTGGCATCGACTACTTTTTGTAGCGAGGTCACCAGAGACCCGATCATTTTGGTGAGTTCCATCAATTGGCGGCGCGAATATTCGTGATCAACATCCCCGTAAAGATCCAATTTGTAGGCCAATGCCGTGTAAACCACACATTCGCGAACCGCACTTTTCGCCATTTTCAGGTAATAGACGAATTGTGCTTTATTCCGCGCTGATCCTTCCGCAATGTTCAACGCAATGACTTGTGCGGCTTTTCCAAAATTGACAACTACTGTCTCTTGGTAAATCTCGGGAACCTGATTAAACGATTCATACACCCATTTAAGATAATCGAGAGCTTTGGTGTAGATTCTCAGATCTTCAAATCTGAAAAAGCTAACAGTGTTTTCTTGTTCATTCATTTTTTCTTGGCTTTAGTTAGTATTTCCGCACAAAAATAATCAATAATCGTAATAATCCAATAGTTTCGTTCTTTTTTAAATCTTTTTTATAGATTTTATTGTTTTTATATTATTATTTTACGATTCATAAATCATTAATTGAACTTTTCATACCCCTTCTTCCCATTAAGCCTTATTCCATGAACAACGAATTATTATCATCTGATTTTCCTATTTTTGTATTCTTCAAATTATTAAAAATAAAAATGATGCAATATGAACGATTTCAATATTTTCCAAATTAAAAATGGCCAAAAAATGCCATGTTTTTTCCTTATTCTTCTTTCCTTTCTTCAATTTTCATGCACGAATACAGTGAAGGATACCGCAAATGCGAGATATTCCCTGGATCGAAACTGGGAGTTTGAGCATGAAGGGAAATGGTATCCGGCGAAAACACCCGGCTGTATCCATACTGACTTGTTAACCAACGGATTGATTGGCGATCCGTTCTACCGGAACAACGAGGATTCAGTGCAGTGGATCGCTGAACGGGAGTGGAAATATCGCACCACGTTCACCAAAGAGGAGGCATTCAATTTGCAACACGCGGAGCTGGTTTTCGAAGGATTGGATTGCTATGCCGAATTATATTTGAACGGAAATCCTTTCATACATGAGGGAGACGACCACTTTACCAACAACATGTTTCGCCGATGGGTTTTCCCGTTGGATAAAAACCAGTTGCAAGACGAAAACGAGATCATTGTCATTTTCCACCCTTCCGCTGTCATCGATATTGAAAATGCAAAGCGTTACCACTATCCGCTCCCCGACATCCGTGCGCTGACCCGCAAATCGCCCTACCAGTCGGGATGGGACTGGGGACCGAAGCTGGTCACCTGCGGGATTTGGAAGCCGGTCTATATCAACCAATGGAACCAATTTAAAATCAACGATCTGCAAATACGCCAAATGGAGTTAACCGATAAGTTGGCCGTGCTGAAAGTCGAGGTGTCTATGGAAGTTACAGCAGACTGCTCTCCCTATTTTGATATCTATTTAGATCGTAAATTAATTGTCACATCTCACGAACAAAATCTGTCGCCGGGCGAACACACATTTTCGTACGATTATAAAATTGAGAATCCTAAACGATGGTTTCCCAACGGGTTAGGGAAACAGGAGATGTATATGATCTCCGTGCAGGCGACTGATGAGATGACTCAAGCGCAGGCTTCCCGCCGGATCGGCCTTAGGAATATCGAACTCGTCCAGCAAACGGACTCGATCGGGCAATCATTTGAGTTTCACGTTAATGGAAAACCGGTTTTCATGAAAGGCGCCAACTGGATTCCCGCCGAAAGTTTTCCCTCTTCCGTAACTCCTGAACGTTACCACGATTTGGTGAAAACGATAAAAGAGTCAAACATGAACATGGTTCGCGTGTGGGGCGGCGGTATCTATGAATCGGATATTTTTTACGATTATTGTGATGAGATGGGTGTTTTAGTTTGGCAAGATTTTATTTTCGCCGGAGCTATCTATCCCGAAGATAAGGAGTTTCACGACAATGTGCGTATCGAGGCGACCGAACAGGTGCGGAGGCTACGCAACCATCCGTCGTTAGCATTGTGGTGCGGTAACAACGAGGTGAAGAACGCTTGGGAAGATTGGGGATGGCAGGCTGATTATACCGAAAAACAAAAAGCGCGGATTTCGGAAAATATACACGCCATTTTCAATGTGTTGTTGGATAGTGTAGTACAAGACAATGACCCCGAAAGGAACTACATTCCCACTTCGCCACTCTGGGGGTGGGGACATCCCGAAAGTTTCACCGAGGGCAATGCCCATTACTGGGGCGTTTGGTGGGGCGAACAGCCCTTCGAGGTGTGGGGTGAAAAGACCGGCCGTTTCATGGCAGAATATGGCTTTCAGTCGTATCCCGAGATGAACTCAATCAAGAAATTCACACTTCCTGAAGATTGGGAGATCACATCGCCGGTGATAAACAACCACCAGAAACACCACCGCGGTGTCATCATTATCTCCAAAGCAATGGAACAATATTTTGGCAAAGCGAATGATTTTGAAGACTTTGTCTACTTGAGCCAGCTCACGCAGGCCTATGGCATCGGCAACGCCATCGAAACACACCGCCGCCGGATACCCTACTGCATGGGTACGCTCTATTGGCAACTCAACGACTGCTGGCCCGTGGCGTCGTGGAGCGGCATCGACTATTATTTGGCGAAAAAAGCGTCGTATTACGAGGCAAGAAAGCAATTTGAACCGGTCATCATCGCCACTGCGCCATTCAATGAAAACACGCTCCCAATCTATATCGTCTCCGAGCATGCTAAAGATTTCACAGGCATCCTAACCGTCAATTTATTTGATTTCACCGGCAATCTTTTGGAAAGCTATCCGTTAGGAGATCGCATCGCCGCTGCCAACACGTCAACCTTAGTCGCACATTTCGAGTTGCCTAAGGAATACGCTAAAAAACGCAACCAAATTTTCATCACCATCAATTTTGACCATCCAGAGGTTTCCGTGCCGGAAAGAATCGTCTATTTGGAATATCCGAAGAATTTAAAATTGTCAAAAGCTACTGTGAATTACAACGTTACAAAAGAAAAAGGCGTTTATCAAATCAGTATCACCAGTGATGCATTAGCCAAGGGTGTTTACTTTTATACAACTAATGACATTACCGGAGATTATTCGGACAATTACTTCGATGTATTACCTAATCAGGAAAAAATGATCACATATACATCGAAAAACAGTGGTGAAAAGCCGGTTTTCGGGGTGAAGTGGTATAATAATGGTAAACAGGATGACAAGTAGACGACTAACTTGTTCAACACGTCAACCTGTTCAACTCGTTCACTTGTTAACTAAAAAATGAAAAACATCCTCTTCTGGCTTAACAATGCCCGTTATATCGCCCTTCCGCAGAGCATATTACCCACATTAGTGGCAATTTGTTATGCCTCGACACACAGTAATTTTCGGTTTATCTATGCGCTGTTACCCTTTGTGGGCATCACTTGCGCGCACCTCGCTTTCAACCTGTTTGACGACTATTTCGACTACAAAAAGGGATCGCCCTACACACGGGAAAAGCTAATTGCAGAGGGATTTCGGGCGAGGCTGGGGAAATGCGACTACATCACCTCCGGTGCTGCAACGATGAAGGAGCTGTGCCGTGCCGCATCCCTCTTTCTGGTTGCCGCTATTCTATTGGGAACCATCATCTTCCTGAAATGGGGAGTCGGAATTGTGTATCTCACGCTCACCGGAGGAATACTCGGATTCTTTTATTCCGCTCCGCCGTTTCGTCTCAGCTACAGAGGACTGGGACTTCCTGTCATCATCATTATGTTCGGGCCGCTGTTGATGAGCGGGATCATGTACGCCGCCTGTGGGCGGGTGGACACAATGCTGATTTATCTCTCTATTCCCATCGGCATCTTGGTGGCCAACATTGCCTACGTACATGATGTGATGGATGTGGAACCGGACAAAAAGGTGGGAAAAAAGACATTGGCTGTTTTGCTGAATAACTACACCTCCATCTACATCATTGCCGCCTTGTTCAACTTTTCCCCTTGGATTTTAGTGGGTGCCGGCGTGCTGTCCGGGATTCTAAATACTTGGTATTTAGTCACATTACTATTCCTACCCAACTCTATCTATCTTTTTATTCTGCTAATCCGCTTTCGAAAAAACCCCGCCCGGCAAATTCAACCTCAATGGTGGATGCAGCCGATGGAACGGTGGGGAGAGATTCGCAAAGGGGGCATCGACTGGTTTATGATCCGGTGGTATTTGGCTCGTAATATATTGATCTACTTTTGCTTGATTTGTATTGTTGTTATGATAATAACGTGAGAAATACGGCCATTACCCATAGATTTTTATCCATTCATCATTAACCCAATGACTTTTCTCTACCTCCCTTTCTGGTTCTTCAAAGCCCGAATTTTACGGAAAAAACATCCATTACAAACTGTCATTTTCATCTCCGACCATTGCAATCTGCGGTGCAAGCACTGCCATGTCATCAGCGACCGCCCACCGATTACCAAGAGTTACGAGACGATTCGGGAGGAGTTGCAATACTCCTACGATCTGGGGACGCGGTTTGTTGATTTCGAAGGCGGGGAGCCTATGCTGTGGCAAGAGAACGGCCGCAACATCAACGATCTGATCCGATTGGCGAAGAAGATCGGGTTTTTCTCCACCACCGTCACCACCAATGCCCAGCTCCCTTTCGACCATTGCGAGGCGGACTCCATCTGGGTCAGCTTAGACGGGCTGGAGCATTTCCACGACGAGATCCGTGGCGAGGGTACGTTTGCCCGTTTGGAAAAAAACATCAACAACCTCACCCGCAAACACGTCAGTGTCAACATGGTGGTCAACAGCAGCAACTACACGAACGTGCCGGAGTTGATCGAATACGTCAAGCAGTCGCCGAAAATCAAGAGCGTGTCGCTCAATTTCCACACACCCTATGAAGGTACCGAGTCTCTGCTTTTGGATTGGAAACTCCGGAAAGAGGTTATAAACCAGATTATTACATACAAAAAAAGAGGCTATCCCATCATGAACTCCGTTTCAGGAATGAAGAAAATGATCGATAACAGTTTCAAGGATTATTGCTGGGTCACTAATTTCATCCTCCCTGATGGCACCCGTCTCCCCGAATGCACCGGCAAAACCGCAGGAATGTGCGACCATTGCGGCCTGTGCATGGCCGGCGAAATGCACAGCGTGATGAATTTCAAACTGGACACAATTTGGGCGGGACTGAAGTTAAGGGCACAGCTAAGGATAAGATAACAAAAAATTATCTTATCCTTAAAAGTTATAGCGTATTAGTATAAAATAAAACTCCGGCCGAAATCAACCCTTATCTTCTTGATATGGCAGAACAAAGCCGTCTCGAACAGTTAGATATCCACATAACTTACGCAGTTGAGATGGATGAGTTTTAGAGTTTTGTCGGCGGCAAGAAACAGCGCCGTTGGACGTGGTATGCCGTTGAACGAAAGGGAGGTACGATCGTCGCCTGGCAAAATGGGCTCCGGTCAGGCACAACAAGCATTATTGTCGTGGACAAAAGCAAAGGCCGTTTTCAAGAATTGAAGACCATCGGTGTCAGTTCGGACGAACAAGAGCTCTCAGCTTTATATCAACAAGGCAAAAAATGGATAGACTTGCACTGCGGCAATTGCGATATGTTTCTCGAATCGGAGCGTCAACGGGAAGAAAAGATAGTTACGGAGTATCTGCTTGGCAATGTTGAGAATATCCTGCTCAACGGCACCCAGTTTATCTTGAACGAAGTGTTTAGACTTGTTGGTTTTGATGCCATAGATGACGATATATTGAAACACTTGGTTGTAGCCCGCCTGTGTCAGCCAACGAGCCCTTTTTTCTTTTCTTCACTTTTTTCAGAAGTATCCCCATGCTCATCTCCATTTCTATCATTGAAGTTTACATTGGCTATAACTCCGCGTCTTAAACAAGTGTTTCTGAAGATTTGCGCATCGAAACCAGCGTCCTTTTTTGCACCATTTGCGGAAATGCCAAAATACGGATTTATAACTCAATACAACTTCAGAAAATAGACTGCTTACGGGAAGATATGCCCATTGAATACCGGTCTTTAGCTTGTAAAGAATAGCATTAACTGTTTCCACAAGCTGACTCTTGGTTGCATAACCTCGTTTTGCTACTGATAAATAAGGCAATATCTCTATATTAATTGTATCTTTGTCGAGTACTTGGTACGTGGGAAGCGTTTTTATTTGTTGTTTTGCGATTACAAAAGTAACGCTTCCCGTTTTTTATTATGAAACTTATAAAAGTTTAGATGACTTCAAATTAAAATAAAAATTCTATGGTATTTAGCAGTATTGCTTTTCTATTATATTTCCTTCCCGCTTTTTTAATAACCTATTACTTGGTTGGTAGAAAATACAAAAACATCGTTATACTTCTGTTTAGCATTCTTTTTTACAGTTGGGGAGCTCCAAAATTTATCTTTGTAATATTAGGAACCACCTTTCTCGATTTTCATTTGGTACAATGGATGTCGCGAGCACAAAAGCAGATACATCGGCGTCTGATGCTGGCTCTATCGGTTTCAATAAATTTAGGATTGTTATTTTATTTCAAGTATTCAAACTTTTTTATAGAAAATGTAAATGCAGTGCTTTCTGTTTTCGGGACTGCTCATATTCCGTGGACAAAACTGTTGCTTCCCATTGGAATTTCATTTTATACCTTCGAAACCATCACCTATGTTGTAGATGTTTACCGTCGGATTCATAAACCTTTGGATAAATTCTGGGATTATCAACTTTACATTATTTTGTTTCCCAAACTAATAGCCGGTCCGATTGTGCGATATCATGATTTGGCAGATCAAATAACGGATCGGTCACAAAACGAAACACTTGATAACAGGCTTACCGGTTTATATCGTTTTGTGATAGGGCTTGCAAAAAAGACGCTTATTGCCAATCAAATGGGATTACATGCCGATGCGGTTTTTGCATTAGACTTTACAGCTTTGAACAGCTATACCGCTTGGATGGGAATTTTGGCTTATACTTTTCAAATATATTTCGATTTTTCAGGCTATTCGGATATGGCAATCGGTATTTCTAAAATGATAGGTTTCAAAATTCCTGAAAATTTCAATAATCCTTACACATCGCAAAGTATTACCGAGTTTTGGCGACGGTGGCACATATCGCTTGGCAATTGGATGAGGAATTATTTATATATTCCTTTGGGAGGAAACAGGGTTTTGACCAAACAGCGTTTGTATTTCAATCTCTGGTTTGTATTTTTGGCATCTGGCTTATGGCATGGGGCTTCATGGAGTTTTGTAATATGGGGAGCCTATCATGGTTTGTTTTTGGTTTTGGAACGAATCTGCCTGCAAAAATTTTATACACGAATCGGAAAATTACCCAGTACGATTATTACATTCTTAATTGTAGTTGTAGGTTGGGTGTTTTTCAGGGTCGAGAAAATTTCAGATGCATGGGTATTTATTAAGCGTTTGTTTGTTTTTGATTTTCATGATGTTCATTGGTTTGATTCGGAATTTCATTTGTACTTCTTTATTGCCATTATCTTTGCTTTTATCACTTATTCCAAAATGGGACAGAAAATACAAGATGCTGTTTATTTCAATGCCTATAATAAAAATAAACACTTTGCATTAGCCACTATCAGCTTAGTATTATTGATTTTATCCATAAGCTCAATATCTGCATTGGGCTTTAATCCGTTTATTTATTTCAGATTTTAAATAACAAACGAATGTTTAATGACATATCCCGTCTGACCCTAATTCAAAAATTAAAAAATAAACTGATGAAAGGAACAGCTAAAAAATACAGAATGAAAAAACTATGCTTAATCTTGGCATTATTGGTTATTCCTTTATGTCATTTTATCAAGGTTATGCCTTTGAAAGGAGCTATTAGTATACCTGAAAAACCCAAATTTGGTTTCCATAATTGGTTTTCGGGCGAATTTCAAGAAGCTGCCGATCAATACCTGAAAGCTTCGTATGGTTTCAGAGGCTTTTTTGTCCGGATAAATAATCAATTGGGATTCAATTTTTTCAATAAAGCCAAAGCCAATGGAGTAATTATAGGCGAGAAGAATTACTTGTATGAAGAAAATTATATTAAAGCCTATTATGGAACTGATTTTATTGGTATGGACAGCGCTGCACACCGTATCAAAAAGCTTAAAACAATCAGCGATACGCTTGCCGGATACAATAAAAATATTATACTTATTTTTGCTGCCGGTAAAGGTTCATTTTATCCCGAATTTTTTCCCAATAAATATAAAACTCAAAAAGGAAAGACCAATCTTGAAGCATATAAAGAAATTGTTCGGGAAATGCAATTACCATACATTGATTTTAATTCCTATTTTGTCGCGCAAAAGAATATATCCAAACACACTCTTTATCCGCAATATGGCATACATTGGAGCTATTATGGCATGTGCTTGGCGGCCGATTCTATAATTCGTTATATGGAAAGGCTCAGAAATATTAATATGCCTCATATATACTGGGAACAAATTGATTTTGCCCAACCCAAAGAAACCGACTACGATATTGCGGACGGAATGAATTTGCTGTTCAAACTCAAATCACTTGAAATGGCTTATCCGCAAGTGAAAATACAAGCCGACACCAACAAATCAAAACCTCGTGTTTTAGTTGTCGCGGATAGTTATTATTGGGGTATGTTCAATATTGGAATTAGTAGAACTTTTGCCAATCGTGAATTTTGGTTTTATAATAAAGAAGCCTATTCTGATCGTTTTGAAACAGCGAAAAATGTGGAAGAATTGAATTTAAAAGAAGAACTGTTTAATTATGATATAATTATAATTATGGCTACCGAAGCCACTTTGCCCAATTTAGGATGGGGTTTTATTGAAAATGCATATGACATAGTTCGACATAAAGATGCCAATTTGGCTCATCAATAGTTCCGAAATTTAAATTCGCAGTTATCCAGCTAAATAAAAACGTGCTATTAGGTCAAACTTACCAAATTATCAGATAAAATGCATAAATTGGGTTGTAAGTGTTTTTAAGTAGGCGAATATACGAATAGTCATTAAATTGAAACAGAGCAGGTGCAAAGTGGGATATAACCAGATTATAAGTAGTACTCTCGGCAGACTACTTATAATCTTTTCAATTTCACTGTAAAGTGTCTCATAATCGGCGCTTCCCAAATAATTTCCACACCGCGGATAATGGTTTCCCGACGGTCGTAAACATTCTTCAGCGCGGCTGCCACCACGGCGATGTGGTTGTCGGTATAGACACGGCGCGGGATGGCTAGACGAAGCAGATCCAAACCACCAAATCGGTTCTGGCGGGTAACGGGATCACGGTCAGCTAACAGGTATCCGATTTCGCAACCGCGGATGCCTGCTTCCAAATAAAGCTCAATCGTCAAGGTTTGCGCTGGAAACTCCTCTTTAGGCACGTGAGTCAACACTTTCGGGGCATCAACGAAAATTGCGTGGCCACCCGCTGGACGTTGGTAAGGAATGCCGTATTCGTCCAACAATTTCGCCAGATATTCCACTTGTTTAATACGGGTTTCCAAATTGTCGAACTCGGTGTTCTCGTCCAATCCCACTGCCAGAGCGTTCATGTCGCGGCCGTTCATCCCGCCGTAAGTTAAGTACCCTTCATAAATAATTCCTTTAACTTTCGCTTGGTCGTACCACTCTTCTATGTTGGTGGCAAAAAATCCGCCCATGTTCACGATGGCATCTTTCTTCGCACTCATTGTCATACCGTCCGCATACGAAAACATCTCCAAGCAGATCTCCTTGATAGTCTTTTTATCATACCCTTTTTCACGGGTTTTGATAAAATATGCGTTTTCCGCAAAACGAGCCGAGTCGAAAATGACCCGTTTGTTATATTTTTTGGACAACTTCCGCACCTCTTTGAGGTTTTCCATGGAAACGGG
>JAITVP010000185.1 GCA_031285725.1 Bacteroidales bacterium | reverse complement strand
CTTATTTTTTGAATCCATTCGTTTTTCATGTTTTCTGGCAGATTTTCGGTCATGTCGGTGGCGATGAAGCCGGGAGCGATGACGTTGCAACGGATATTGCGGCTGCCGATCTCCTTGGCAATTGATTTGGAAAAGCCGATGATACCCGCTTTGGATGCTGCGTAGTTCGTCTGTCCTGCATTGCCGTCAATCCCGACCACGGAAGAGAGGTTGATGATGGAGCCTGCCCGTTGTTTCAGCATAAACGGTTGCACCGCTTTCACGTGGTTGAATACCGATTTGAGGTTCACGCTCATCACATTGTCCCAGTCGTTTTCCGACATCCGCATCAGTAGGTTGTCGCGCGTGATGCCGGCATTGTTGACTAATACGTCAATGTGTCCAAACTCGGCGATAGCCTTCTTGATGGCGTTTTCCGTTTCTGCGAATTTCGCCACGTCGTAAGCCATGAAACGCACGGTGTGCCCTTCTGTTTCCAACGATTTCACAAATTCCAGTGCCGCTTCACTCTCCTTGGAAGCCGTGAAAATGACAGTAGCGCCTTGTGCTGCGAACGATTTCACGATTCCTTTTCCGATCCCGCGGGTTCCCCCAGTGATATACACCACTTTTCCTTCTAATAATTTCATTGTTTTTCTATGTTTTTAGTGTAAACGAGCGCAAAAATACAAAAAAGCCTCTGGGTGGGAGGCTTTTTTACTTAGTATTCGTCTTCATGGAAGAAAAAGTCTTCTTTGGTTGGATAATCAGGCCAAAGATCTTCGATGGAGTCATAGATTTCGCCTTCATCTTCCAATTCCCTGAGATTTTCAATGATTTCCATGGGCGCACCCGATCTGAGTGCGTAATCAATCAACTCGTCTTTCGTCGCCGGCCAGGGCGCATCTTCTAATTTTGAAGCTAATTCTAATGTCCAATACATGGTTATATTCTTATTGTTATTAACTGCCTTTTTTGGGGGTGCGAAAATAACATTATAACCTATATAATTGTTTATTTGTATAAAAAATTATTTCGTTGATTTCCAGCTGATTTCAGGAACTCCTGTTTTATTATGCCAGAAACGGGCCAGTATAAAAAGAAAATCCGAGAGGCGATTTATGTATTTTAACAATGGTAAATAGGCGGGCTGTTCATTGGTTAATTTTGCAATGCGCCGTTCCGCCCGACGGCAGACCGTGCGCACTACGTGTGTCTGTGCGATCACTCGGTTACCTTGCGGCAGGATGAACCCTCGCATTGGCTTCAGTTGCGCCGAAAGTTGGTCTATCTCTTTTTCCAATTCGGTTGTATATCTCTCCAAATCAGTATTTCCCCAATATTTTTCCCAAAGATCGACCTCTGTGGCCAACATTCCGCCAATGGCAAACAATCGGTGCTGAACCACTTGCAATGTTTGTTCGTCCTCTTCTGCCAGCACCAACCCTATGGCGGTGTTCAACTCGTCAACGGTACCATACGCCTCCAACAAATCAGACGACTTGTCGATACGGCTTCCCCCAGCCAACGAGCATTTTCCTTGGTCTCCGGTTTTCGTGTAGATTTTCATTAGAATATAATATTAGCTGTTTTCATCACGTACAATATATTTATATGTTGCGACACAAAAATACAACAGTTCGCCTCAACTATCCTCGCTTTTTCATCTTCCGATGAACTCCTCATCCGTCAACGTCAACAAAAACGCTTTCAAATCTTCTAACTGTGAGGGAGCAAGCAGTGCGCCGCCTTGATTGATTTTGTGCATTAAAGGGCTGATATGGGGCGAGTTGTTCAATCCCGTGTTATAAAATTCCAGCACTTCGTCCAAGGTTTTGAAACGGCCATCGTGCATGTAGGGTGCGGTAACTTCGATATTGCGCAGGGTGGGAGCACGGTAGGCACCGATGTCGCTAGGATTCCTGGTGAAGGAATGACGGTCTCGCTCATCGGTGAAATAGGAATCCAGACCATTGTTGTAGAAGAGATTGGTAGTGAATTGCGGATTTCCTCCGCTGCCGTGGCAATGGAAACAGTCTGCCCCCTCTTCGGTGGTGAACAACACGTAGCCTCTCAATTCGGCATACGAAAGCTGCTCCTTGCCCTGCAGGTAACGGTCGAATTTGGAATTGCCAGAAACCAACGTGCGGATATACTGTGCGATAGCCTTCTCGATGCGGTTGATGTTGATCTCCTCGGTGCCGAACGCTTTTTTGAACATATTCGGATAATAACTGACACTGCTGATAGCCGCCACTGCCTGCGTTACGGTGCTGTTCATCTCGTGTGGTGCAATGATTCCCATCGTTACCACATCCTCTAATGTCCGTCGTTCGGCGTTGGGATTGGACGGGTGGATCATACCGTTCCAGAAATAGCCTTCGTGGTTGAAAACCAAGTTGAAGAGCGGCATGGCGTTGTGCGGGGTTGCGATGCCGGTCAACCCATGCGTGACACCGTTAGGAAACTGCGGGTTGTTCATTCCCACATCGTAAGCATTGGCTCTCACGTGACAGGTGGCGCAACTCATCATCGAATCGGGATCGCTGCCGAGGTAGCCGCACAACCGACCGTCGTTGAACAACGCCTCTCCCAGTGCCACACCTTCCACCGTCAAGGGATTATCCTCGGGAATGTTGAGGTAAGTGGGAAAATATTTCGGAATTTCCAAGTTGTATGGCGTGGGATTCCAGCTCTCCTCCTGTTTGTTGTTGCAAGACGAAGAGAGAGATCCGCTGATGATGAGGAGGGCGAGAATTTTCGTGAAAAGTTTCC
>JAITVP010000157.1 GCA_031285725.1 Bacteroidales bacterium | reverse complement strand
CCTTATACATCATAGAGCAGGAAAAACAACTGAAAGAGTTGCAAAGCCGCCTCTCCGAACTTGAAAAAAAGGAAGGAGGCGAGTGATGAAAAAAATATTTTTTATTTGTATTGTTCTGTTTGCAATCATCGCAATTACAGGGTGTAGTAAAGATAAAGAATGTGATGAATGGGAGCAAACAGCTATAGAGCCACAAACATTTGTAAATATAAGATGGAAATGCATCGGTTTCGTCAATACTAAATCTTGTGTCATTAAAAAAATCAAACCCGAAGATAAAGTATGTTATATTTTTGAATTTTATGATAGTATTCCGCCAGAATATTCGGAATATTTTCCGGCAGAAATTGCAGACTTAGAATATAAATTGTTTCTCGGACGCACATCGACTAATGATATAATGGGCATTTATAAACTTGACTATGAAACAGGTATTTTTCAAATTCATAAAATAGGAGGCACAAAAATGGGTGAAATCAATGACGGGAAGAAATATTACGACATTTTACGTGCAGCGCAATTTCTTTCTGTAGATGGAAACAAATTAAGATTACATTATAATAATGGCAAAAATCATTTGCTTTTCAAAAAACAATAATCATGAAAAAAGAAATTCTCTTAATAGCTTTCGTTTTATCCTTTAATATTGTCTTGGGTAAATAAGTACGGAAGAATCTCCTATCAGTTTTGGGAGAAAGATTCCTGCTTTAAATATAAATTGTCGTTAATGATAATAGAATTTGTACCGGTTCATTAGTGAGTATCCTCCATTTTTAATTCTTAATTTCTAATTTTTGCCTCACAAACTCCACAGCAAACTCCACTGAGCCTTGGATACCTAAAGTGGAGGAGTTAATGCAGAGATGGTAGGATTTGGCAACACCCCAAGTTTTATTAGTGTAGTAATTGTAATATTCAGCCCGTTTTTTGTCGATTTTTTCGATCATTTCAACGGCTTTGTTACGTTCGATGGTTCTACGGTTGCAGAGTCGTTCGATGCGGTCGTTCATGTCGGCGGTAATAAAAATATCTGCCCGGTAGGGGTGCTCGCGGAGGATATAGTCGGCACAACGGCCCACAAAAACGGCGGAACGTTCTTCTGCAATCTGGCGGATCACATCACTTTGGATCAGGAACAGGTTTTCGTTATTCAGATAGTTGTTGGTGAACTCATCACTAGCCATTCCGCCTTGTAATCCGAAAAAATTTCCGAAGAAACCGAAACGGGTTTTCTCATCCGCTTTCTCAAAAAACTCCGCCCCTACCCCACTCTCCTTGGAGGCAAGGTTGATCAGTTCTTTATCGTAAAACGAAAACCCTAATTTTCCTGCAATTTCAGTGCCAATCACCCGACCGCCACTGCCGTATTGCCGGCCGATATTTACAATATAATGCTTATTTTTATCCATGATCATGCGTTTTTGTATCGGTTTTAAATTTTTGATACTGCAAATATAATAAAACGGCAGCCGTGATAGAAGCGATGAAGTCGGAAATCGGGAGGCTGCACCAAATCCCATTCAATCCATAGGAGCGCGGCAAGATGAGCAATAGGGGAAGCAGGAAGATAATTTGGCGGCTAAGCGACATGAAGATCGCTTTCCCCGCTTCACCGATACTTTGGAAAAACGTGGAGACCACCATTTGAAAACCGACCACCGGAAAGAAAAGGAAGGTGATTCGTAATCCGTTTGCCGCCAAATCAATCAAATCTTTGTCCGTGGTGAAGATCAGGGTCACTGTCCGCGGGAACAGTTCCACGACAACAAATCCGACACACATCACAAGCGTGCCCCAGAAAATTGTTAATTTCAAGACTTTACTGACCCTGTCGTATTGTTTCGCTCCGAAATTGTAACCGGCAATCGGCTGCAACCCTTGGGTGAATCCCATCACGATCATCACAAAAAGGAATGCTATACGGTTGACGATTCCATAGGCTCCCACTGCCAAATCTCCACCGTAACGCTGCAATCCTTTGTTGAGCAGGATCACGATCAGACAGGCCGCCGCATTCATGAAAAAAGAAGCCGACCCAATCGAGAAAATGCCCTTAACGATATTTTTCTGCAATTTATAAATCCCCTTGGTGAAATGGATGAAGAAGTTTTTGTTGCTGAAGAATTTGATTTGCCAGCACAAAACGATCACTTGCGAAAGCACGGTGGCGATGGCGCTTCCCTTGATTCCCCAACCGAATCCAAATATGAAAAGAGCGTTCAGCGGGATATTGATCGTTACGGCACAGATGGTGGCGAACATCGATTTCCCTGGATTTCCAGAAGAGCGCAGCAGCATGTTCAGTCCCATATACAAATGGGTGACGACGTTGCCAAGCAAGATCACCGCCATATACTCACGGGCGTGGGGCAACAACTCGTCACTAGCACCAAAGAACCGCAGGATAGAATCCAAAAACGGTAGGGTGAGCGTAGTGAACAAGATACCGATGATAGTGTTGAGTGCCACAACGTTACCAAGTATATTATTCGCCGTGTCATAGTCTTTCTGACCGAGCCTGATGGAGAGCAAGGTGGCTCCACCCACGCCTACTAGCGCACCGAATGCCGATGCCAAGTTCATCAGCGGAAAGGTGATCGCCAATCCGGAGATGGCCATCGCTCCAACGCCGTGTCCAATGAAAATGCTATCTGCGATATTGTATAGCGATGATGCGGTCATGGCTATGATTGCCGGGATGGCATATTGCCGCAACAACGCACCAATGTTCTCCGTGCCTAAAGATGTGGGCAAGCTGTTTTTTCCCATAAATCCCCCCTTCTTTTCAAGGATGCAAAAATAGGGAAAATATCACGCATCCATTTCCTCTTTTTCGCTATTTTTGCTATTTTTGCAAAAACAATGAAAATAACCTTATTATATGTTGGCAAAGAAGACGCCGATTCGTTAGATACGGCGATTCGATCATATAACAAGAAAATCAATTTCTACAATAGTTTTGAAAGTCAAGCCATTCCCTATTTGAAAAACGGCAAATCGCTCTCAATAGATGAGCAGAAAAAGCGGGAGGGTGAATTGATTTTGAAGAAACTCACCCCGCAGGATATGGTGGTTTTGTTGGATGAACGGGGAAAAACGTTGGATTCCGTACAATTTTCACAATGCATCCAGCAGCATTTGAACGCCGGAGTCAAAAATTTGGTTTTCATTATCGCCGGAGCCTACGGATTTTCCTCGGAAGTTTACGAACGGGCACAACACAAACTATCCCTCTCTGCCATGACCTTTCCCCACATCATGACCCGGCTGATCTTCACGGAACAGCTTTACCGGGGATTTAGTATTTTGAAGGGGGAACCATACCACCACGAGTGAGTTGAGAGGTGAGAATGGCTCACCTGCAAAAGCCTGTGTTTCACAATTCAAATAGATGTTTTATCTTTGCGTAAAAAGGCTATGTCACAAAATCCCCTATTGCTTAGTTTAGTTAAGTATGTTCTTCCGTCCGAATTGGTTGATTACTTTGATTTGATTCATCTTGAAGAAAGCGGAGAGAGTTTGCATATTCACTTGGATGAATTGAATATTATTCCCGAAAGAATTTAAACCAAAAATCTACACATGCAGACTTGCAGGGGCAAAAGTAGGAAAAAGTTCTCAATAACAGGCAAGTAAGCGAAAAACACTTTTGTTTCGGTCTTTGTGAAAAGACAAAAAAAGGACGATTTAAGACGGAGTTTGCAACCCAATTCGTACCCCTT
>JAITVP010000136.1 GCA_031285725.1 Bacteroidales bacterium | reverse complement strand
AAACGATACCCCAACTCTATACCGAAATGCCAATACGATCCGCGGCTGAACAGTTGCACATTCAAGGTCTCTTCTTCATTGTAATGGATCACCGCCAAGCCATGCCAAACTTCCCGCAAGCCGGCATGGTAAGCGGCAAAAAGAGAGAAACAGAAATTTTTCTTGGTTTTGTATTCCAAGGCTATTTGATTGGATAATAACACGTTGAAGCGGGCGCAATTTCCATCAAGATAAGTGTATAAATCAGGATACACACGAGGAACGTAAGTAATATTTCCCTCTTCATCAAAAATTGGGCTCACAGACGATTCCGAAATACCGCCACCCAGATCGAAGTAGAGATCAAAATCAATACCGGATGTCACGTTGGCGGACAATCCGGCCACTATCGGAAACGAGTAGCCCAGCGTGAACGGAACCGTGATGGATCTGTAGATTGTATTTTTCGAACCACGGGGAGAATAAGGATAAAAGTTGGGAATAAAGTATATTGGACAGCCATAATTATAGTATCCCACTCCCGTTCCGGCTTCCAGCCGGTTGTTGAAAATGGTTTTGAAGTTGAATAGAACAGTGGGGCGCAGGACTTCCATATATAATTTCAACTGACCGTAATCCTCTGTCAACGTGTGAGTTTCTTTGGGTATTCCGGTCTTCAAACCGAAATAAAACTCTTGGGCGCGACTTGCGGATTGAACCCAAAAAAGAACGATGAAAATGAAAGTTAACTTTTTCATGATGACTATTTTTAAATATTAGTCAATATCAACAGGGCTTATCATGTAGTTTCACCGAAGAACGTTCCCAATCATTACGTTTAGCATTGACTCGAAATCGGTCTATTAATGCTTCCTTTTCGACTTTAAATGGAACTCCGATGGGACGGTCTTCTTGTATGCGGGATTTACATTTATCTTTATAATCACTTACTTCCTTTATAGTCTTTCTTGTTCCACAAACATTGTTTGTATCCGCATAGAAATTAAGATCACCTATGGCTGATGTACCCAATCCTTTAATGGTAGTCTTTGTCTCTATCTTCACATTTTTATTCTTTTTATAATGCACCACCCGGGTGCAAACCCGGTGGAATCCGACAAAATTAGTTACCCGCAAGATCGACTTAACCACGTAATCGGTATTGCCATAGTTGTAGGTTATCTCCTTATCTTTTTCCCTGTCCATGGTTTTACAACATTCACCCAAACTGCGAACAGACACCCATTGAGAGTGGGTACGGGTGCAGCCATTTGCCGTGGTAATGGTCAATGAAACATGATACGTTCCAACACTTCCATAAGTATGATTTACAAAGGTTATAAGTGCACGCATAGCAACTGGTCGTAAATAAACACGCATTCGGGGTTCAAAATCGTCCGCATCAGCGTGCTCACGACATAGTGGTCGTCGGGATCATTCTCATCGGTCAACAACTCCTTTTCCTCTAACTGCAACAACTCTTCCTCGATCTTCCGTCGTAAGGAGTAAAAATGGTAAGCCTCCTCGAAAGCGCACAATATGGGATCCCTCGGATATTCATCATCCTCATCCTCGCTTTTCGCAAGATCGAATTTATCGGAGTAGTTTTGCAACAAATCCATTACTTCGTTTGCCTCCTTGGCCGTTGAAAACTCCAGAATGCCGTGTTTGTTGACATGTATTTTGTAAGACGACAATTCGTTTAACATCTCTTTGACGATCGGATCCTGCATTAATTTTGCCGGAACTTGCAGGCTTTTCGAGAATCCCGACACTCCATTGTCAGCATTTTCCTTAGCGCATCCTGTAAAAATGATAAGGCTAAGTAAAGCGAATAAAGGAAGAAAAGAGGCCTTTAGCTTCGTGATTTGTTTGTTCATAATTGTTTATTTCAATTTGTTTAATTGATGTTGCAAATATACATGTATTTGCAGATTGAGGGATTCCATCCTTGTCTTAATCATATTCGAATGTGTAATTTGTGCCCGTCCAGAAAAAAACATTCCTTGTAGGGGATTGTTTTTTGACGGGTCGTATAATAATCTAATCAGTATTGCAGAATTATACTCAATATTGAAAATGTTGGGAAAAACGAACCATAGACTATGTTTATTGTCAAATTTTTGATTATCAACAAAAAAAGGATAATCCTGTGTCCCGACCTCGGCAATATTCGGTCCTTCCCATTTTATTTGATAAACAAAATCATTGGCATCCAAGAAATAGTTAATTTAGTACTATCTTTGCACTATAAATCAAACCGCCCGTATCATCACAAAACCACCACCTCATGAAAAAAATCCTTCCCCTCATTTTCACCCTCATCACTTTATCGATCCAAGCACAGCATCTGTATAGCGATGCGAACGCTATCTTGGACAAGTTGTCGATACAGTATAAGGAATATCCGTCCGTGGGCATCCAGTTTACCATGCGGATTGAGGAAAACAAGCAGATCACCGGAAAGACGAACGGCGAGGTGCTGATCAAAGAGAATATGTACAAAATGACTATTCCCGGACAGCAGATTTACTGTGACGGGGAGATGATCTGGACGTATCAGAAAGAGGTAAATGAGATTTCCATTTTCGAATACGACGAAACGGACGAGACGATGATCAACCCGATCAAGCTATTGAATAATTGGAAGAAGAACTACACGGCAAAATTCATCCGGGAGGAAACGGTGAACAACCGGAAGTTGACACTCATCGACGTCACCCCCATTAAACAACAGAGTTATTTCAAAATCCGGATTTTTGTGGATGAAGCGAAAAACGAGATTGTGGGGTTTACATTGTATGAAAAAGACAACTCCATTTATCTATACAACTTCGATAAAACCATCACTACCCAAACACCCAAAAAAATGGATTTCCAGTTGAAAACCGCCGATTATCCCGGTGCGGAGATTAATGATATGCGCTAATGACGAGACTCTGGAGACTTCTTCTTCTCTTTTTATTGTTGATACTCATCGCCGGTTGCAGTTCTACGAAAAAGTTGGCTGAGAATGAGTATATGTTGTTGAAAAACAACATTATCATCGAGGACAAGAAGTCTGATGAGTTTGACGACCTGCAATATTTGGTGCGCCCGGTGACAAACCGGAAGTTCCTCTTCACCAATTTGCGGACGGCGGTGTATGTAAACCAAGAACCGAGGGTGAAAAGAAACGGTGTCACCAAAGAGCGATGGTGGAAACGGACGATCGGAGAGCCACCAGTGCTGCTTGACAGCACGCAGATCGACTATTCGGTGAACCAGTTGCAGTTACAGTTGCGTAAACTGGGCTACTTCTCGCCAGAGATCACCCCATCAATCGTACATCGCAAACGTGACCCTAAGAAGGTGAGTGTCAATTACAACATTATCGTCAATCAGCCGCATTACGTACGAGAGGTCAACTATGCGATTACCTTGCCGGAGTTCCGCCGGATCATTTTGTTAGACACGGCCAATTCGCTATTGAAAACCGGCAGCCGTTACAACGAAAGTGTGATCATCGAGGAGCGGAACCGTATCACAAACCTCATTCGAAATCAAGGATATTATTATGCAACCAACAATATCGTGATCGTGGAGGTAGACACGATAGACACGGATCTTTATCGGGATATAAAAGAACGTAAAACATTATCTATCAATATTATAGTTGACATTAACCAAATCCGGAACGAGAACATGCGCAACCGGATACTCTACCGCTATGCGTTCGACAAAGTGTACATCCATACCAACTATGACTTATCCACCACGCAAAACCAAGCGATGGACACGGTGCGGTTCATCTCATACCGCGACAAACAGGACTCCACGATCTACTATTTCATCACGCCGAAAGAGGCGCGGAAAAAAGATGGGAAAATCCACCGGGATTTTAAATACCGGACAATCACCGATAACATTTTCACTAAAAAAGGGGTGTTGTATTCCCAAGAGGCATACAACAAATCGTCTAACCGATTACGGGGTTTGGGGAATTTTAACATTATCAACATCGAGTTTTTGGAGGATCGCGCCTCACTCGACACAGTACGGAAAACCGGTCATCTGAACGCACAATACAGGCTCACCCGCGGCAAAGTGAATACGATGGCATTGGAGGGAAGTGCCCGCAGCGACAAGATGAACATCTCGTTTTCCTACACCAACAAAAATCTTTTCAAGGGAGCGGAGCATTTCACGGCTAACGTTTATGCGGGTTGGTATTATCATAATTTTTTCGCAAGAGACTCTGCAGGAAACAGGATCCAAAACAAAGAAGAAAGCTATTTCGATGTCGGAGCCAACATTTCGCTGAGCTACCCGCGGCTGTTGTTTTTGAAAAATGTTCAGAAAACAAATGCCGTGAGATACAACACATTGCTGCGAGCGGGGGTGAATTACAACGACCGCTACAAGCGTACCAAGGTGAACGTGTCGGTAGCATACAACTGGAGCCCCAATAATTTCATTACACACTCGGTGTTGCCAATCAACATCATCACCTACGACACCTCGCGACGGGCAACCTCGCTGAGCGCCCACTCCGGCCAATACCGTAAACGTTTCGACAAGAGCATCGACATGGGAATTTCGTACCTCTTCAACTTTGTTGCCCCTATTGCCAATAAAAATCACAATTTCCGCATGTCGTTCAATCTTAAATCATCCGGATTGGCGATTTACGGGTTGAATGAATTGATCCGGAAAGAAAGAGACTGGCAGATTTTTGGCAGTTCAAACAAGGAAGGTTCGGGATATCGTTACACCACGTATGGTTCGGGAATGTTTAATTTGCAATATAATTATACCATCAACCGGAAAAATTCCATTGCCAGCCGGATCAGCATGGGGCTTGCCGTGCCATTTGGTGGCCGGACAGACGATAATTACCTGCCGTTCGAGAGCGGATTTTCAGTAGGCGGTGCGAACAGCATCCGGGGTTGGGGCTATCGGTTGTTGGGACCCGGCGGTTTCAACTCCGCCGCCTACATGGAACGAACCGGCGATATCATGATGGAGGCTAGTCTCGAATACCGAGGGCCTATCTGGAAAGCTTTCAAATTCGGCCTTTTCATCGACGCTGGCAATATGTGGCTCATCAAAAACGACCCGAAGATGGATGAAATGGCAAGGCTTTACGGCGAAAATTTTAACGAAACCGACAAATTGCAGACCGACCCATTGATACGATCTGATTTTTCTAATATTTTTTACAAACAAATAGCCGTTTCCGTGGGCGTGGGGCTACGTCTTGACTTCAATTTCTTCTTGATCCGACTCGACTACGGTCTGCCGATTTACGATCCGACCGCCCCGATTTATGTGGGGAAAACGATCAATTCCAAATGGTTTGAGGGAGACAAATCGAGTCAGTACTTTAATGGCTGGAATGGCTTTCAAATCGCAATTGGACATGCTTTCTAAGACAGACTATATCACTTTGATGCATAAAGAGATGCCTTTTCCGCCAACTCCCGGGCAGGAAGAGGCGATCGCACTCCTAATCAACTTTTTGTGCAGTAATGAGCAACAGCAGCTTTTCTTGCTAAAAGGATATGCCGGAACTGGTAAAACCACCATTGTCAGCACATTAGTGAGAGTACTGGCGTTGGCGCAACAAGATGCCGTATTGCTGGCGCCCACCGGCCGTGCCGCCAAGATCTTCTCCAACTATGCCGGTAAAAAAGCCTACACCATCCATAAACACCTCTACCGTAGCACTATGCAAGAGGGGCTGCTTCATTTCGCCCGGAAACGGAATATCTTTAAAAACAAACTCTTTATTGTCGATGAGGCCTCCATGATTTCCGATAAGAGCTTTTCATTAGACAGTCAAGGGAGAACGCTGTTGGATGATTTGATCTCCTACGTTTTCGAGGGCGAGAATTGCAAGTTGTTGTTTATTGGCGATGAGGCGCAGCTGCCGCCCGTAGGCGAGGCCAACAGTCCCGCCTTAATGCCTGATTATCTGAAACAGAATTTTTCCTTACAATTGACGGTCTTCCAACTCACCGATGTCGTACGACAAGCACTGGATTCCGGTATTTTATACAATGCCAATATTTTACGGCAAAAAATCGGGAAAGAGGATTACCTGTTTCCTCTGTTTCCAGCCGCCCACCTTCCAGACTTCAACAACGTGGAGGGTTCCGATCTGGAAGAACTGCTCAACACACTCTACGTCAACTATGAACATGATGAGGTTGTGGTGGTGACACCGAATAACAAACGGGCGATCCTCTATAATAACGAGATACGGAACCGCATCCTCTATCGCGAAAACACCATCTCCACCGGCGACTCCCTAATGGCAGTGAAGAATAACTATTACTGGGTGGATGAAAAATCGCCCGTCGGGTTCATCGCCAACGGTGATATGTTGGAGCTGATGGCGATCCGGAAGATGCAGGAGATTTACGGTTTCCGTTTTGCCGATGTCACCGTCCGGCTCTGCGACTATCCCGATTATCCCACGATCGACATCAAGATCATCTTGGACAGTTTGGCTGGAAACACGCCGGCGCTCTCCCCTGAGGAGAATGACCGATTATATCACAAGGTGGGCAAGGATTATGAAGAAATTCTTAACAAACGAATCCGCTATCTGAAGATGAAAGCTGATCCGTTCCTAAACGCTTTGCAAGTGAAATTCGGCTACTCCCTCACTGGACACAAAACCCAGGGCGGCCAATGGAAAGTTGTTCTCATCGACCAGCTTTTTTTCAAAGACAAACCCATAGACAAGGAATTCCTTCGCTGGCTTTACACCGCCGTGACACGAGCAACGGAAAAGGTGTATTTGATAAATTTCCCTGAGAAAGCGTTTGGTGGATAAGCGTTTGAAGTTTGGGGTTGAAAAAGATTAGAGCAAGAGATATTAATAGTATAAAGCAAATATGTAAGAAACATCCGAACCCTTCGCTCTTACTGCCTATTACCTAGTGCTTTCTTCACAGCCTTCGCCTTTACCTGTCCGATGATCTCTGCTATCTCCTCTTCTTTAGCTTCTTTGATCCGTTTTACGCTCTTGAAATGTGACAACAACTTTTCAGACAATCTCTTGCCGATGCCGGGAATAGTATCCAATTCCGAGGAAAGGCTTTTCTTGCTCCGGCGTTTACGGTGGTGGGTGATGCCGAAACGGTGCACCTCATCGCGGATGCGTTGCAGCAGCTTTTGAGCCTCCGATTTTTTATCTAAATAGAGCGGAACAGGGTCACCTACTTTGTAGATATCCTCCAGACGTTTCGCAATCCCGATCAGCATGATCACTTTCGACAAACCGAGTTCGGAAATTGCTTTGCAGGCGGCACCAAGCTGTCCCTTTCCACCATCAATAAGTACCAATTGGGGAAGCGGTTTCTGTTCGTCCAGCAGTCTTTTATATCTTCGATAAACGACCTCTTCCATCGAGGCGAAGTCGTCGGGACCTTCCACCGTTTTGATGTTAAAATGGCGGTATTCCTGTTTCGCAGGCTTGCCGTTCAGAAAACAGACCATGGCCGCCACCGGCTCGCTACCTTGCGTGTTGGAGTTGTCGAAACACTCAATGTGGTTTGGATATTGCTCCATGTTCAATGCCTTCTGTAACGCCTGCAACGTGCGCTCACTGTGTCGTTCCGGGTTCACCAACTCCTGACGTTTCTTCTTCTCCATCATGTACGTCTGGACATTCTTCTGCGACAACTCCAGCAGTTTCTTTTTGTCACCCCGTTGAGGTACAATGAAATGTATGTTTTCAGATTGGATATCCGGAATGAACGGCACGATCACCTCTTTGGAAAGTGCTCCGAATTTCTCCTCGATTTCCACCATTCCGAGTAAGAGCAAATCATCGACCACCGTATCCATCTTATTGGCAATCTCAAAAGTATAAGATTGAATGACAGCCCCTTCCACAATTCGCATGAAGTTCAGATAGCTCTCTTCTTCTTCCATTGTGATAGAAAAAATATCCAACCTCTCAATCTCGGGATTGACCACGGTGGATTTCATCCGGAACTTCTCCACCACTTCAATTTTCTCTTTGATCTCCTGCGCTTTCTCAAACTCCCAAAGATCTGCGAACCGCATCATCTCTTCTTTCATCTGCTTCACCACCGCACCGCCTTTCCCTTTGATGATCTCCACCGCTTGCCGGATATTTTCCTGATACTCCTCTTTGGAGATGTATCCGCCGCACGACCCCGGACACCGCTTGATCTGATACTGCAGACAAGGCCGTCCCTGGCTGTCCATAACCTTACAGGTTCTTATTTTGAACGCCTCGAAAATGGTTTCCAACAGCAGGTGTACTGCATGCACGGAAGCATACGGGCCAAATAGTTCCTGGTTTTTCCGGTCGGGTTTTCGGGTGAGGATGATGCGAGGAAAATCCTCCTTCGTCACAGCGAGCCACGGGTAGGTCTTATCATCCTTCATCATGGCGTTAAACCGCGGTTTGAACTCCTTGATCATGCTGTTTTCCAACAGCAACGCTTCCCACTCGCTGTCCACCACCGTGGTTTGCAAGTCGCAGATCTTCGAAACCATCACCCGCAATTTACCAGAGTCGTGGTTTTTAGTGAAATACGATGACACCCGACGTTTCAGATTCTTTGCCTTTCCCACATACAAAATCTTCCCTGCCTCATCGAAAAATCGGTACACACCGGGCTTTTCCGACAGGGTTTTAATTTTTAAAAGGACAGATTCGTCTTTGTGGAGAAGTTCCATTTTAAGTTCTCATATCAATGTAAACACAAATTAGATCGGATAAAAAAGATGTTTTAATTCGACTAAATCCGTTCAATCCGAGTTCCCATTAATTACGTTTCAAATTAATAATATTGTTAATAATTCATATCAGAACTCCCCAACACTCTCTTCCAAAATCTTCCCCAACTCTTCTGCCAATGCCGGAGCGTTAATCTCGATAACCTGGTGTGATACAGGATGCTCAAACCTCAACTTAGCCGCGTGTAGCGAAATCGAGCCGTCTTTGTTGGGACGGCGGGCTCCGTACTTCACATCACCCTTGATCATGGCACCCGCATGAGCTAACTGTGCCCGGATCTGGTGATGACGCCCAGTCACCAGCTTCACTTCCACAATCGTGTAATTTTTGGATTGCCCGATGATTTCATAGTCCAACTCCGCCTTTTTGTATCCCTCTTTCTCAACATCGGAAACGTAACTTTTGTTCTGTTTCTCATTCTTGCACAAATAATTGAATAAAATACCTTCGCCAGATTTCAGTGTGTTTTCCACCACGGCGACATACCGCTTATCGACTTTCCGATCCTTGATGAGCTGGTTCATGCGGGTAAGCGCCTTAGAAGTTTTAGCGAAAATGACCGCACCACTCACTGGTCGATCCAACCGATGCACCAATCCGCAAAACACGTTCCCCTCTTTCCCGTAAGTGGTTTTAATATATGCGCGCACCTTCTCCAACAACGGCATATCCCCCGAAACATCCCCCTGCACCGGCTCATTGCACAGTTTATTAATCACGATAAGATGATTGTCTTCATATAAAATCCGGTCTTTTATCGGAGAAGGGAACATTTTCAATTCATAGTTAATCGTTAATAGTTGATAGCAAGCAAGTTGTATTATTTCCTTTATTAATAACTATTAATCATTAATAGTTAACTTCTAATAGCTCTCCTTATCATTCGGAAAATCAGCCCGTTTTACGTCGTCAATATAGTTAGAGACGGCACTAATGATCTCTTCGCTGAGGTTGTGGTATCTTCGGAGAAAGCGGGGAGAGAATTGCTGCGTGACACCAACCATGTCGTGAAAAACGAGCACTTGGCCGCTCACGTGCGGACCGGCACCGATGCCGATCGTGGGAATCGCAACCGACTCCGTAATGGTTTTCGCCAATAAAGCGGGGATTTTTTCCAGTACCACCGCAAAACAGCCATGTTTTTCCAAAATTTGCACGTCCTTCAATATTTTATCAGCCTCCTTGTCATCTTTGGCGCGCACCGCATACGTTCCGAACTTATTGATAGACTGTGGCATCAAACCCAGGTGTCCCATCACGGGAATACCGGCGCTCAGAATCCGGTCGATCGATTCGGAGACCTCGACACCACCTTCGAGTTTCACTGCATCCGCCCCAGACTCCTTCATAATGCGGACGGCAGAGTTGAGTGCCTCCTTGGAGTTGCCTTGGTAGGTGCCAAACGGCAAATCCACCACGACCAGCGCACGCTCCACGGCGCGAACCACGGAGGAAGCGTGGTAAATCATCTCGTTCAGCGTGATGGGCAACGTGGTCTTATAGCCGGCCATCACGTTGGCTGCCGAATCACCCACTAAAATCACATCGATTCCGGCCATGTCCAGCAGTTTGGCCGTTGAATAATCGTAAGCCGTCAACATGGCGATCTTCTCGTCCTCATCATGCATTCGCTGTAAGATATTTGTGGTCACCTTGTTGACATCGCGGTATAAATATGAGCTCATAGTGTCGTTTTTTAATGAAGTGGCAAAAATAGGGAAAATATCTCGCATCCGCAAAGGCTTATCTGTTTGTTTTTTTTACTTTTGCAATCTTGTTATTCGTACACTTATTTGGTTCGAGGCTCTTTGAGTGAGTAGTAACTTTTATGGAAGCAATAAAAAGTTTAAAAAAGTTCATTTTCAATTCGAAAAATGAACTTTTTTAACCATGAAGTCAATATTGTGAAAATTTGACGACGGGAAAACCGCCACAACATAATAAACAGAACTGCAACTGTTCTCAAAAAAATGCGAAGTGAAACTGCAAAAACACTTAAACAATGATGCAGAGGGAGCAGAAACCCTAAAAACGGGCGAAATATTTTCTTCGAAAAGCCATACGAGTAGAAGGGTAAATCATTATTGTCTACTTAAAGGAGTGGACGTTAAACTAAAAAAATGAATAGAAAAACACTATTTACAATGGCTGCAACAGCATTAATGTGCGGAACTTTTTGCTTCTTTATGGGGTGTACTAAAGATTCAGAAATGAGTAATTCTCCTAAATCGCTCAAAATGAGTGGCGAATTAATAGAACTGTACAAAAAAGTTCCAACATTTGACCTTGGGAAGGTCTCTTTAATCAATGGAGATATTTTACAATTTGAAACAGAGGAACATTTTCAAAAGGTGTATGAAGCTCTTTTGGAGCAATATGACGCATGGACAGAGATTTTCTTAAAAAAATATGACACTGATGATGAAGACAAGCTGGATGAAATCGTAGAACAACTTGGTTTCAATGATTGTACGCCATTGCTTATGTTTGAAGATAAATACGGGATAACAGATAATAATCTACGTGCTATTGGAGTGATGAATGAAAATACTTGGCTTGCCAAAGGAGCAACAGGAACACCGCCTATAGACAAAATAGTAAACTGTCCGAGAGAGCAGACACTTTATTCAAAGCATCGTGAAGTTTGCATTGGAGACACCATTTATCAAATGCGTTCTGGCTGCCAAGTCATCATTCCAATCTCGGAAATTAAGCTTCTTCCTGAAATTAGAGCCGCAGTAACAGTATCCGACTTAGAAAAATTATTAAACCAATTTCCGCGCATCGGTATTATTAAAAGCGAAAATGCTTGTTTTAAGTCTTCTCACTCTATGAATGGAACTCAATATCATCCAGAAGTAGGGGAAAAGAAATTTACATGGTCGTACAACTATGGCGGCACATTTGGTCATAGATGTAAAACTACTGTTACCATGACTAACTATAAAAAGAAAAAAGGAAAGTGGAAGAAAGATAACGCGATTTGTGCACTTGCTCTCCACACAAGACTTTACAGTTATATGATAGAAAGTGAAAGCTGCTCAAGCGCGGGATCTATTTCTAAAGATTTGGGCAATGCCAACAAGCATTACTCAAAGACAAAAGTTAAATATACACGTAAGGCGCAGACTGTCCCTGATTATTCCACGTCTATGACGATAGGGCCTGTTACTTTTTATCCCTATAATATAGTATTGGAAAAGCTACACACTGATCCTGAGGAAAGTTATATACAATGCCGCCATCAAGGATGGACTTATCAATTTAACGCGGCAACGGGAAATCCTGAATAATCAATTGAATGTAGAAGCAGGAAAAGCAAACCTGCTTCTACATTTTAGATTTAATATAAACCAAGCACTAAAAGTTCTATTTGTCACTTGAATGTGCGATTAAAAAATATAAACAGATGAAAAAGAAAAGTTTTTTAGTATATGCTGCCTTTACTCTATTGTTGTGCAATTCCCATGCGCAGGGTGTTCCCTCTTTTTACCCGTTTAAGGGATTTCATGTAGGACTTACCGGACAGGCAGAGTTTATTCAACCATGCTCTTTTGTCGCCCTTACAGGCACCGACCCTGCACCGAGAGCAAGATGGAGTTCCGGATGGGAAGCGGGCATGGAATTTTCCTATCATTTTGCCAAATATTTCGGCATTACATTAGGTATCAATTACGGCACAGTATTATCGTATAAAAGTGATGTTTACCTGAGCAGCGTTCCTGATGGGTATGGGGGATGGAAAGACGTGAATGAATATGACCCAAGCGTATTAAACCTTCGTTTCAACGAGTTTCTTCTTCCTGTAAAGTTAGAATTCCACTATCCTTTGCGTAAAGACTTTTTTTTTATGGCAGAAGCAGGGGTTAAAGTAAAAGGAGTTGTTCGACGTCTACTTTATGATTATGAAGACGGTGACATAGGAACTTATGCCACTGTTACAAATTTTTCCAATTATCCTGCCTCCGGCGACCGACCTGAAGTAATTAATTATTATAATGATTTAGGAGTACGAAACATGGGAAAAATCAGTTGCGATTTGCTTTTAGGCGTAGGTTTATACTATAAATTGCCTTATGGTGATTTACTTCGTTTTTCGGCAGGCGCAAACATTTCTTTTACTAATATTATAGAAGGCTCATACGTATATCATCTCACTGAAAGCCACGGTACATTTGCCGTGAAAAATGATTTTATATATACACAGCTTTCTTATATACACACACTTAATTTTCAAAAAGCAAAAAAATACCTAAAAAAACAGGAGTTCTCCTTCTCTTCAAAAAAAGAACGAAGAAACAAAATAATAGATTTGCTTAATACTCGGTAATAGTGTGCCTTTTTCAAAGTAACCATTTTTTCCAGGATTCATTGAACCTTCTCCGCTTCCAGTTGCGCTCGCGATTTGCTCCTGATCACCAGGTAAACCCCGGTGAAGATCAGGACGGCAGAGAGCACTTTCTCCCAGCCCAGCGTGTCGAGTCCGAAAACGACGGCAATGCTGGTCGTGATGATGGGTTGCAAGTAATTGTACATGGAGAGCGTGGTGGGACGCAATTCCTTCTGCCCGATGGGAATCAATAAGTAGGTGACAAAGGTCGCAATCACCACGATGTAAGTGATTTCAAGATACCCGATAACTGGTAACTCCGCAAAACTGATTTGCGACACGCTGTCGTAGCAAAATGGCAACGCAACAATCGCGGCAAAAAGGAACATCCACTTCATCAACGTGACCGGATGGTAACGGTCGATTAATTTTTTGAACGCCGTGAGATAGAGGGCATAGGAGAGACTGCTCGTGAAACATAAAACATCGCCCCTGATGTTTCCGGAAAAACCGCCGGCCATGGCATGACTGGTCAGGATCAGCAGGATGGCACCGCCGACACCCAAGAAAACACCGCCCGCCTTCTTCCCCGTGATTGGCTCTTTGCGAAACAGGAAGGAGAGCACCATCGTCAGGATGGGTGTCGCAGTGACGATGAGTGCTGCATTCACGGGTAAGGTAATCGACAACCCCATCACAAACGAGAACTGGTTGACAAAAATCCCCAACATAGAAGCCAAAAAGATAAGAAGCAGGTCTTTTGCACGAATCTTTTCGCTTTTCAGGAAAAGGGAGACCAACCAAAAAAGCAGGCAAGCACCCGACATCCGAAAAAAAGTGAGGCTGAACGGGGAAATATACTCCTGCAGCGCACTCTTGGAGATGGGCGTGTTGAGACCAAACAAGACGTTGGTCGCAATCATGGCGATATGGCCTTTTAGTTTCATGTAATGATCCAATAATTCAGTAAATCAATAGATTGATATATTTTGAAC
>JAITVP010000074.1 GCA_031285725.1 Bacteroidales bacterium | reverse complement strand
GTCGGCTCAGAGCCAACTCTTTCGTGGAACGGATATTTGCAACATGTGCGGCTTTACATAATTTGAAAATTAAAATCAAAACGTGGACATACAAAAACTAATTTACGTAAACTCTATTAAAGAATGCGCGAAGATGTTGAATCAATTATTTCCTATTTTCATTCTTCGCGCACTTTTCATTGTTAGCTAATAATTTTTAATCCAATTTCAATTTTAATGAATAAAGAAAATATAAACATAAACGATATTTACGTTGTAAACCCAAAATACAAACTTCGCAATGATGTAAAAAGAGTACGAGTTGGCAATAATAATTCTTTATATTGTCATGTAAATGACGCATATAATGAGGATATAATGGATTCGTTTTCTTGGATTATCCATCCTTATTTGGCGTATCTTTTATCGGAATTTACAGGTGAGCGGACACTCAAACAAATATGCGAGAAGTTATCAGACGAATTTGATTTGCCGGAAAATGAATTACTGGAATCATTTTTACCTCTTATTTATAACTCAGAAACCGTCTTTGTACCGGTTATGAATATTTCTCGAATTTTCCCATTCCCTAAAAATTTTTTAGTTAAAAAAGAAAAGGATATACGACCCAATGTCTTGAGTAGGGAAATAGTTGAAAAAATCTTGGCGCAAGATTTAGATTTGACAGGAGTAAGAGCTTACATTCCTGATTCAATGACATTCATGCTGAATAACAAATGCGTTGTGGATTGCGAATATTGTTACGCGGATAAATCGGTAAAGGTAACCAACCCCTTGCCTTTTGCGAGAGTAAAAGAAATTATCTCTGAAGCTGCTTCTTTGGGAATACGTAATATAGACGTGAATGGCGGTGAATTTTTTCTCTACCCATACTGGGAGGAACTGATAGATGAATTGCGTAAATATGACTATGAGCCTTACATATCCACTAAACATCCCTTAACGGAAGATATGGTGAATGCATTGGTTCGTAAAAACATTAAAGCGATTCAGCTATCGGTAGATAGCGTAAACAGTGATGAATTGAAAAAAATGCTTAACGTAGGCGATGATTACTTGGTAAAAGTAAAAAAAGGAGTGGAACTGTTGAACAAGGCGAAAATAGAAATTGCCATCAAACCTGTCATTACAAAATACAATGATTCCATTGAGTCCGTGAAAAACTTGTTGGATTATTTCAGCCAATTTGAAATGGTCGAATGTATCCGATTTGCTCCAGGGACTTACAGCATTTATAAACCGTTTACTTTTTCATCCACAGTGAAAAAAATAGATGAAATAAAAAATTTTATAGAGAAAAACAAAGCGAAATATCATTTTAAAACAGTAGTACAGGGAGAGGAAGTGGATAGTCCTATAGAGGAAAAACGGGAAGCTTTTCCCAACAGGTCTTTATGTTCCGGCAACCAAAGCACTTTTCTTCTTTTACCTGACGGAAAAGTAACACTGTGCGAACAACTGTATTGGCATCCATTTTTTATCATGGGGGATTTATCTTTGCAATCCATTATGGAAGTGTGGAATGGCGAAAAGGCGTTGGCTTTGTGGAACTATTCTCAAGAAGAGGTCAGGGAAGAAAGCCCTTGTAAACAATGTGATGAATTTGACGATTGCCGGCGCGGCAAAGGAAATTGTTGGCGAGTAGCCATAGCGGCTTACGGTAATGAAAACTATGACTATCCTTCGCCAAATTGTCCTAAATCGTTGCCTGTAACGCGTCCCTATTTTATGCCTAATGAATAAAAACAATCAAGCGGAATGGATGTAAGGTTTTTTTATTTTTGCCCATGTGATGTGGGCAAAAATATTTTTTAATCAAATAGAAGCGAAGTGTGTAAGAAAACCATGAAAAACATCATCGGGTTTTTAATGGATGGCGCAATTATTTGTTGCTTGTTTCGAGAAGTGATTGTTTTCCGCATGGCTATAAGCCCTTTGGCTTTTCCCGAATTTAACAGATTGCTTTACCCTGTCGGCATCGTGGCGGTTTATGTGGCGTTTGCGGCACTTAATCGCGGGATAACGCCGGGGATAAAGATAATGACAGGCGGAAGAAAAAAGGAAAGTTCTGCGACGCCTGCGAAAAAAACAGCCCTCGCCACCTTTTTGGATTGGTTTGCGATTTTTTCGTTGATGCTCATTGTCAATCTGGTTTTAAGGCGATTTATCTTTGTGAACAGCCTTATTCTGCTTACGATGGTAGCGTTTCTCTATTACATTATTTCGTTCCTGACCACGAAACAAACACTTGGCTACGCTTTTTGCGACATCGAACTAGTCACGAAACAGGGAAATCGTTCTTGGGTGGCCTCTGTTTTAATAAGAGAATTAGGCAAATTCACGTTGGGCGTTTGGGTGCCGTTGGGATTATATTACATGCGGTTTAAGGAAACGCTCTCTTATTCTTCCCACCTTTGGCTTTTCTTTGTATTTAGCATGGTGTTTCTGCTGTTTTATTATGCGGCGAAGGGAGAGGCGTGGTGGAATACCATCGGGAAAACGGAAACGCAACTCAAAAACAGTTCCGTGAAATTCAAAAAAATATTTCGTTGGGGCTGTCTTGCGTTTATCGGTTCTACCTTTTTAATATTTCTTTTGTATAATAATATCAATAACCCTTCTTCCGACAAATTATGGGGATTTAACGTCCCATTTAAGAAAATAGAATATCCTGATAATCACAAGGTTAAACCCTACATCGCATTTTTAAAGGAGTGCGCCCAAGACCCGAAAGAATACTTGCTTTCATTATTCGATAAATACGACATTGTGATATTGTGCGAACATCTGCATAGCGAGGACACACAATGGAATTTCATCTACGAGGTGGTTTCCGACGCGCGATTCGTAAACAAAGTCAGGCATATTTTTACCGAATATGGTTCCGCCAGAGAGCAAGCGAAGGTTGATTCCTTCATGCGAACCTCTTTTACCGATTCCGTATCGCTCGTTAAGGCAACGGCTACCTTATATAGGTACATGAGCGAAAATTTCCACCTATTCATGCAAAGACTGCATAAGCTAAACCAAACGCTACCCGATAGCTTACGAATCCAAGAACATTTTACAGATATATTTGCAGGTAAGTATTTGTCCAATGCCTATTACGACCCAATGTTAAATGAAATTAATCCAATGATTGAGAAGAGAGACAGTTTGATGGCGCAAGTGGTCATGGATTGGTATGAGCAAACTGGAGGGAAATGTTTGGTGGTAACCAACTATCGCCACGCTTTCGCATTGAAAGATACCACCGCCGACATGACACTATACGGCAACCAAGCGCAATACATTTATAATGAATTTCCGGAAGTAACCGCCAATGTGCTTATTCATGGAACCAATTTTAACAGTGGTATTTACCACACTCCCATACGAAACGGATTGTGGAGCAGGGCGATGAAAAACAACGGCGATATTCCAGTCGGATTTGATTTTGAGGGGTCGCCATTCGGCAAGGATAGATTCGACATGTATCCGCCGCCGCCTCGTATTCGATTCAATTATCTTTATCAAAACTTTTTTAATGGTTACGTCTTCTATAAACCCGAAAAAGAATACACGCACTCGGAACCATACTATGGCAGGTACGCCGCTGAAAAAGAATACGAATGGGCTATGCAAAACAATTTAATTGACACCATCAAAGGAAAACAATTAATAGATTTATATAAAGACGCCGGTGGAAAGTTAGCCAATACGAGTATTAGTGTGTTACATGTTACCCTTTATCATTTCATAGATTTGTTGTTATGGCTATTATGGGCTATTATCGTGTTTTTTATCGTTGTCGGTTCTTTGTTACGGGTGGTTGTTAAGAGAAATGATCAGATTCGTGATTTTATGTAGAACTAATAGAGCATATATAAATGTCTAAATTTTCTTTCTATAAACAACACGACACCATGGATTTCGAAGCTACTTGCCTCCGCATGATTGCCAAGTACTATGGCAAGAACTACTCTTTAGGCACTTATGCCGTATACATTTTCGATCGGCAGAAAATAGGGAATACGTTTGTGATCCACATTATGCCATAAGCATTTCCGTTTGATAAATCGAAAATCCTTGGTGAAATGATGCGGTGTCAGTATTTGCACCGCGCTACCGAGCAGGAATTCCTACAGTATAATGAGTAAAATTTTAGAAGAAGGAACTTTTTGCAAGATCTTGTTTTGCCCCTCCGAAAGCGAAAACGGCATAAAGATGCAGATTTGGGCGACATGGATAGCCCATTGGCTGCTTACGGTTTTAAAACGGTTATCGAAATAGAACAAGGCCTTTTCAACCATTGCCGCACTTGTGCGAATACATTTCATCAGCCACTTGCGTCTGTATTGGGTCATCGAAAACGTCAGGCGAAGTTACAACAAGCGTGTCTAGAGCCGGAATAAAGTTCCCCGATGGTGTGTAATTATTGTTGTTCAATTAGGTGGTGACTTTTGAAATGAGGACTTCTTGAAGCCGTAAATAACTAAAAATCAATAAACTAAAAATAACGCCGGTTTTTAATCGGGCAGTAGTGAATCTTTTCATATTTTTGTAGCACTTTTTAAATTGTCCGTAATGACAAAAAAGCTTATTAATCAGTTACTCTACTCAAAATATTAAACGTAGAATAACGCAAAATTTTAATTGATAGCGGCGGTGGTCTATAAAAATCAATTTAGATATAACATTAAGTAGTCATATAATTATTTCATCATGACAGTCAATTACAATAAAACATACTTTGTAACTCATTTTACCAAATGGGGGATTATTTCTTATGCATTAGGGTATATTTCTTATGTAAAAGATATGATCTTTTTACTACCGTTAGTCATTATTTTTGGAATCGCTTCATTGTGTTTTTTGTGTATGTTAATACGTTCTTTTTTTGAAAAAGCAATTGAACTAAATGCACAAACCATCTCTATTTCTTTTCTTTTTTCAAAAAAAATGTTCCAACTATCTTCTATCTCTACTATAGATTTAGATAAGAAGCAAATTTTTATTTTAAATGATAAAGGAAAGATGAAAAAATGTACTTTGGAGTGGGTAGCTATTTCAGATTTATGTAAAATAAAAAAAATGACAAAGACTTAATAACGAAAATTTCAGAGGCTGTCCGCAGTGGATAAATACGTTTGTGAAACGCTCTGGAGAATAGCCAAGATGTTATTCATTTGCTAAAATGTTGAGGTGAAAAACAAGTGACCGGATGACTTTAAATCACCCGGTCACTCTAACATCTAATTATCTCGATGTCTAAACAATTAGTACCGATACTCTTCCGGTTTATAGGGTCCATTAACCGGAACACCAATGTAGTCGGCCTGCTTTTGGGTTAACGTAGTCAGTTTCACACCGATCTTTTCAAGGTGCAAGCGTGCCACTTCCTCGTCCAATATTTTGGGGAGACGGTAAACACCCACTTCATAATCGTGCTGCCACAAATCCAACTGCGCCATCACCTGGTTGGTGAACGAGTTGCTCATCACAAACGACGGATGTCCAGTCGCACAGCCCAAATTCACCAAACGGCCTTCCGCTAGGATGAAAATAGACTTGCCATCGGGGAGAATATACTCATCTACTTGCGGTTTGATCGTACGTTTTTTGATGCCCGGCATCGCCTCAAAACGAGCCACTTGGATTTCATTGTCAAAATGGCCGATGTTGCAAACGATCGCCTGGTCTTTCATATTGGCGAGGTGTTCGGCGGTCAACACGTCGCAGTTTCCGGTCGTAGTGACGTAGATATTTCCTTCGGAAAGCGCATCATCCACGGGTTTCACTTCAAAACCTTCCATTGCGGCTTGCAATGCGCAGATAGGGTCAATTTCAGTCACAATCACGCGGGCACCGTAAGATTGCATCGATTGCGCGCAACCTTTTCCCACATCGCCATAGCCGCAAACCACCACCACTTTTCCTGCGATCATCACGTCAGTCGCTCTCTTGATGCCATCCGCCAACGATTCGCGACAACCGTATTTGTTATCGAATTTGGATTTGGTCACCGAGTCGTTCACATTGACGGCGGGCACTAACAACTCGCCCTTTCCCATCATTTGATACAGCCGGTGCACACCCGTGGTCGTTTCTTCGGAAATCCCTTTCAGCGACTCCACGGTGCGGTGCCAGCGTTGCGGATCTTCCGCCAAAATCTTCTTTAATGTATCCAGCACGATCCGTTCCTCATCCGATTCGGGAGTTTTATCCAAAACGGAAGCATCGCTTTCCGCTCTATATCCGGTGTGAATCAGCAGGGTGGCATCGCCGCCGTCGTCCACGATCAATTGCGGTCCGAGGCCATCGGGGAACGCCAACGCTTGGTTGGTACACCACCAATATTCTTCCAATGATTCGCCTTTCCAAGCGAACACGGGTACGCCACGCTCGGCCACCGCCGCCGCCGCATGATCCTGTGTGGAAAAGATATTGCAGCTGCACCACCTCACATCCGCACCCAAATCTACTAATGTCTCAATTAAAACCGCCGTTTGGACAGTCATATGCAAGGAACCCGAAATCCGAACACCCTTCAAAGGCTTGGTATTCGCATATTTTTCCCGGATCGCCATCAATCCCGGCATCTCTTTGGAAGAAACTTCAATGTCTTTTCTCCCCCATTCCGCTAAACTCAAGTCAGCGATTTTGTACTTCAATTCGTAATCAGTCATCGTTATCTGTTTAATGTTCATAAATAAATACAGCCGCAAAAGTACTGTTTTTTTACTACTTTGGCATGCTCTTCTAATGGGTAAACCGGGTCAAGCAGCCAACATCTAAACTAATTAACAATCACCACAGGATTGGCATAAATTGAAAGAAAAATTTCCTGCAATTCCTCCTTGTCGCCTTCCAAATTTTCAAGTCCTTTGGTCATGTATTCTATAAAATATTCCTTTTGTTCAGCGGAGTATTGGGATGAATTTTGGTTGGATTTTGTCCTTAGATCATAGGCGATGTAATTGTTAGGCCATAGTTTGTAATGGCTATATATTCGTTGATCAACGAGTTGAGTGAGCATTTTGAACTTTTCCGGAGATTGTTCGCAGGTGGTCAGCTCATCACGGGTAATCGTTGGGGTGATGGCCAAATGGATGCCGCCTTTCCATTGGGTGATCCCGTGCAAGATGCTGTTCAGATCCTCATCGGGAGCTTTCAGGTATTTTACCCGGCGGCTGACATATATCTCTCTTGTTTTCAAGAAATCACAAGGTTCGAACTCATAAGATATGCTTGTCGGAGTAATGTTCAATTCCGCCAGATTTTCCACAAACGGTTGGGAACTGCTGAGGGAGAACATTTTCAGTACCGCGGTTTCGGTAGCGTCGGCACCGTCTTTCGTCCGGCCGTTACGCTGAGCAATCCAAATCGATTCTCCTTTTTTTGTGATGGTGTAGCGTATGTAGACTGAAAAACGAGCGATATTACGATAAAATTCCCGGAAATTTCCTTCCCTGATAATCTTAAACATTTTGTTCAATTTTCCGATGTCAATCACCAAATCGCCTTTCATTAGATTGTTTCCGAATGTGATCTCGGAAGTCGGTAAACCATATTGATGCAACAAGAGTTGTAAAATGGCCGAATCGAGCAAAATATCCCGATGGTTGGAGATGAACAGGTAATTATCATCTTTTTTTAACTGTTCAAATCCTTGATAGCCAAGAGCCGAGGTCGTTTTTTCCACAATCGACCAGATCGCTGGATGCATCACTTCCAATTGGAAATCTTCTGTGGTTCTCAACCGGCGAAGTCGCTGTTGAAACTCCTCGAAAGGTTGATCGGGAAAGAGAAAAGTGAGAATATCGGGAAATAGAGGGTGGTCGGCTACGCGTTGGATCGCCGCTTCCGCCTCGGTATGGGTGTAGGGGCGTATATCGTCGAATGAATCTAAAATTTCCATGATGTAAGTTATTTTTGTGTCGTGTCTTTTTGTCTTTTATCCACAAACTTCACGGGTTTGCGTTTGATTTCGGGCATTTGCACTCGCCGGATGGCTTCGATATCCTCAAACCGGATTTCAGGAGCCACTCGCAATTTCGCCCGGAAACGGTCTTTGAGTTCCTTGACGACTTCTTCGCTTTGATGGTGCGTTCCCACGACAACCACTACTTCGTCGGTGCCAATCTCGTTGGAATGCAGCTCCACCACATAATTTTCCACAAAATCCACATTGTCAAGCACATCGAAAATGGAAGTCGGATAGAGTGTGGTACCCTTCAACTTGATCATCTGGTTTTTCCGCCCGATGATCGGACTAATGCGCATCGTGGTTCTGCCGCAACGGCATGGCTCATAATGAAAACGACAGATATCGCCGGTTTTGAACCGCAGCAATGGCATCCCTTCCACATCTAACGTGGTGATTACCAATTCACCATACTCGCCTTGAATCACCAGCCGGTCTTGATCATCCAACAATTCGCAAATGATCAATTCGGGATGATGATGCCCGCCCTGCCCTGCCTCGCACTCACAAAACGTGGTGTTCATCTCGGTGGAAGCATAGGTGGAGTAAAGTTCAATATCCCAGTTGTCCTTTATTTTTTGTCCTAAAAGATTTAAAGAAAAATCGGATGTCCGGAGATTTTCGCCGATGCAAACCGCCTTTTTCACGCTTGTTCCCCGATAATCAATGCCGTGTTCTTGGGCATATTGGATGATTTTGGGAATGAACGATGGCACACAAATGATAGTGTCGGGTTTGATTCGCTGGATTGTATCCCATTGTAGTTCAGGTATTCCGTTGCCCACGCGAACGATGCTTCCGCCCATCTTCCGTATTCCCAAAAAATAGGCTAATCCAGCCATGAACCGCTTGTCAATGGTGGTCATCAGCTGGAAAACATCGCCGGGTTTTGTGCCGGCACAAGCGAAAGAGATCGCCTCATTGTAGGCCAAGCGATCCAAATCTCGGTCTGTCACGGCAAAAACTGTCGGATCGCTCAGCGTACCGGAAGTCGTCATGTAGTCCACAATCTTCGATCTTTCCACGCAAAAGAAATCATCATTGTAACATTGCAATTGCTCTTTGGTAGTGACCGGAAGATATTTCAAATCTTCCAATTTCTTGATTTTCGCAATATCAATTTTCTCGTTTTTGAAAAGGCGGGAATAATAGGGCGATTTTTCCGGCAAGTAGCAAAGCATTTTTCGCAACTCTTTTTCTTGAATTTTTTTGATTTCCGCCAACGGGGCTCGTTCTATAGCTGGATATAAATTCATACTAATCAATATTTTAATATACCAATTTTCATCAACCAGTCTTTGAAAACCAGATTCCAAGCGGAGGCTTCTCCGCTACGTTTGGCATTCATGCCGAAACCGTGACCACCCATATCGTACAACAAAAATTGATGGTCAACACCCGCTTCTTGAAGTGCTCCCGCCAATAATGCGCTGTTTTCATATTTCACCACCGGATCATCTTTGGTCGTCATGAGGAAAACCGGTGGCATGGCCGAAAATATCTGTTTTTCCATAGAAAATTTGTCTTGCATCTCTTTCGTGTATTGCTTGCCCAGCAGACTTTTTCGAGAACGAAAATGAGCCAAGTCGTCTTGCATCGAAACCACCGGATAGGCGGACACTACAAATGCGGGTTTCAAACTCACTGTGGTGGGTGTCAATTCTTGCAGGTAGTTTTCGTCATAAAAAATCCCGGCCATTAACGAAAGATGCCCTCCGGCTGAAAAGCCCATCACACCCACCTTGCCGGTATCAATTTGATATTGAGCCGAATGCTCTTTCACCCACTGGATCGCCCGTTGCACATCCTGTATCATGGCAGGATGATTATATCCTTTGTTGTTTGTCCGATATTGCAATACGAAAGCACTGATTCCCTGATTTTTAAGCCATTTTGCCACGTTGAACCCTTCCCAAGCAATGCCCGCCAAATGGGCATAACTTCCACCTGGGCAAACAATTATCGATACACCAGTACGTAGAGAATCCGCCGGCTCATACACATGCAAAATCGCCTTCTCCGTCTTCATTGTCGGCACATCCTTCCACAAGCCCACTTTTTGCTGGGCGGAAAGTTTGGAAAAAATGAGCAACGCAGTTAAAAGCAAAAGGCACTTTTTCATTATATAGGATGAATTTTGATAGAATATGCATGTTTTTAAGCCGACAAAAATAGTGAAAAGAAGGAAAGTTTTTCGATGTAAAATTTAGGTTTTATTAACTTTTTTTATTGGGGAAATTTTTATTTTTGCATTTCAGTATTTAAATTAACGGAATAGAGTGTAATTATTTGTTTATGAGTGTTATAGTAGATGAATTGACTATAAATCTTTACAAAAAGATATTAATTAATCAAGAAAAAATAGAGATTAGCGATACGGCGAGGAAGAGAGTGGAGGAAAGTTACCAGTTTTTGAAAAATTTCTGTGAGGAGAAGTTGATATACGGGATCAATACGGGATTTGGGCCAATGGCGCAATATCGGGTGGATGACGAGATGCGGGAAAAATTACAATACAATTTCGTTAGAAGTCACGCTACGGGCACCGGCCAACCATTGTCGCCGATTTTCGCCCGTTCGTTGATGATTGCCCGGTTGAGCACGATTCTGCGGGGTTATTCCGGCGTGCATCCAGAGGTGCCCGAACTGATTGCGGGATTTTTGAACACTGGCATTACCCCTCAAATTTTCGAACACGGCAGTGTCGGAGCTAGCGGCGACCTTGTTCAATTAGACCACCTTACGTTAAATTTGATCAGCGAAGGCGAAGTCTTCTTTCAAGGTGAAAAGATGCTGGCAACCAAAGCACTGGAATTGACCGGTTTGTCGCCCATCAAAATGCATATTCGCGAGGCGTTGGCTTTGGCCAACGGCACTTCTTGCATGACCGGTATAGGCATTGTAAACCTGTTGAATGCTAAAAAATTGTTGAATCATGCCATTCTCGCTTCCGTTTGGATTAACGAGATCACGGCCGCTTTCGACGACCATTTCTCGAAAGAATTGAATGAAGTAAAAAAGCATAACGGTCAACGGATAGTGGCACAACGTATGCGCGAAATCGCCGAAGACTCCAAGCGTTTCCACAATCGTTCAGATTATTTTTATAAACAGAAAATAACTGATAACTATTTGAAAATAAAAGTACAAGAGTATTATTCCTTGCGTTGCGTACCGCAAGTGCTTGGTCCGGTTTGGGACACGCTCGATTACACGGAAAAAATCCTTACCGATGAGATTAACTCCGTGAGTGACAATCCGATCATCGATGCGGAGAGCCAGAACGTTTTCCACGGCGGGAATTTCCACGGAGATTATGTCGCCATGGAGATGGACAAACTCAAAATCGCCCTGACCAAAATGACAATGTTGATGGAACGCCAAAGCAACTATCTGTGTCACGACAAGTTGAACGGCATTTTGCCGCCATTCGTCAATTTGGGTGTGAAGGGGTTGAATTACGGTATGCAAGCGGCGCATTTCACGGCGACGTCTACCACGGCCGAGTGCCAAACGCTCTCCAATCCAATGAGCGTGCACAGCATTCCATGCAACAATGACAACCAAGACGTGGTAAGTATGGGCACCAACGCTGCCCTCATCACTGCCCATGTAGTCGAAAACGCCTTCCAAGTCATGGCCATACATTACATGATTTTGGCACAAGCCGTTGATTGCCTGAAAATTACGGGTGATTTATCATCAAAAACAAAAGAGGCCTACCGCCAAGTGCGGAAAATTTTCCCGGCATTTGCAGAAGATCACGCCATGAGTGGGGAAATTGAAGCGGTAACGGAAATGCTGAAAGCAGGAGGCAATGAGCAGTAGGTGCGAAAGAAAAAAAGAGCAAAAACGCACGGCGTGCGTATAAAAATTGAAAAATTATGAAATATGCGTTAGTAACAGGAGGATCAAGAGGAATTGGACGGGCAATATGCTTGAAATTGGCAGAGATGGGGTATCCCGTTGTGATAAATTATAAAAGCGATAAAGCCGCAGCTGAAGAGACGAAATCGCTCGTGGAGCAAAACGGTGGCGTGGCCGAATTGCTCGGTTTTGATGTGACGGATGCCACCGCAGTGGATGCCGCATTGGAATCTTGGACAGATCAACACCCCGATGGCTATGTTGCCATTTTGGTAAACAATGCCGGCATTAGGCAAGACAACATGATGGTGTTTATGAACAACGAACAGTGGGATAGTGTGATAGACACAAATTTGCATGGATTTTTCTATGTGACGAGACGCTTGTTGAAAAACATGCTCACCAAGCGCTACGGGCGTATTATAACCGTGTCGTCGCTTTCGGGCATAAAAGGGATGCCGGGGCAAACTAATTATTCGGCCGCCAAAGCCGCGGTGATTGGGGCAACCAAAGCGTTAGCACAAGAAGTGGGTACTCGGAAAGTGACAGTAAATGCGGTCGCTCCCGGATTTATTCCCACGGACATGACCAAGGATATTCCGGAAGAATATGCTGAGCAGATGAAAAAGTTCATACCGCTCGGTCGTTTTGGCACACCGGATGAAGTAGCAGCGGCAGTGGGATTTTTAGCTTCAGAATCAGCAGGTTATATAACAGGAGAGGTGATTTCCGTGAATGGCGGGCTGTATACATAATCAATCATAACAAAAAATAAAAAACTTCATAGAAAGCAATTATGAGAAATAAAAGAGTCGTGATCACAGGTATGGGAATTTGGTCTTGTATTGGGAAAAATTTAGAAGAGGTGACACAATCTTTATATCATGGAAAATCCGGCATCGGAATAGATCCTTTGCGTAAAGAATTTGGCTACCGCTCATCACTGACCGGCATGGTGGAACAACCTGTGCTGAAAGGATTGCTTGACAGGCGATTACGCATCGGACTTGCCGAAGAAGGCGAATATGCTTACATGGCGACGGTCGAAGCTTTGAAAAATGCGGGAATCGATATGGATTACCTCGAAAAAAACGAAATGGGAATTTTGTATGGAAACGACTCTTCCGCAAAAGCGGTTTACGAATCCATCGAAACAGTTCGGCAAAAAGGAGATACCATGTTGTTGGGTTCTGGCTCTATTTTCCAATCGATGAACTCCACCGTGTCGATGAACCTTTCCACCATTTTCAAATTGCGGGGAATCAACATGACGATTAGTGCGGCTTGCGCCAGCGGTTCCCACGCCATTGGGTTAGGCTACTTTTTTATTCGGAACAGCATGCAAGATTTGATTTTATGTGGCGGCGCACAAGAAACAAATCTTCTGTCTATGGGCAGTTTCGATGCGTTGAGTGCTTTTTCAATACGCATGGATGAACCGACTAAGGCTTCTCGTCCCTTTGATACGGACAGGGACGGCTTGGTACCGAGTGGCGGTGCCGCAAGCTTGATTCTTGAAGAGTATGAACACGCGGTGAAACGCGGTGCGACGATTTTGGCGGAAGTCATTGGTTATGGCTTCTCTTCCAATGGAGAACACATTTCCCAACCTAATGATGTGGGTAGTCTTGTTGCTATCGAACGCGCTTTGACCGATGCGGAAATATCCGCTAAAGAGGTGGATTACGTGAATGCCCATGCGACATCGACCCCACAAGGCGATGGGTATGAAGCGATTGCGATCGACAATGTTTTTGGCAAGTATCGTCCGTTGATAAGTTCCACGAAATCAATGACCGGACATGAGTGTTGGATGGCGGGCGCCAGTGAAATTGTCTACTCTTTGCTGATGATACAAAATTCATTTGTGGCACCAAACATCAACTTTGAAAATCCTGATGAATACTCTGCCAAACTTAATATAGCCACAAAAACCGTGGACAAAAAATTGAATGTTATCCTTTCAAATTCTTTCGGATTTGGAGGGACAAACAGTGCTTTAATTATCAAAAAAGTATAAAAAGAAAAAAAAAGAATGGCCGGAAAAATAATAGTGATTGGTGGAGGAGTGTCCGGATTGACGGCGGGAGTGTATGCCTTGTTGGAAGGATTTGAGGTCGAGATTTATGAGGCTCATCATGTTCTTGGCGGCATGTGCGCGCAATGGCAACGGAAGGGAAGCATTTGCACCAGTGCCATCCATTGGATGATGGGGGCACAAGATGATTCCGACCTAAACGAGATCTGGAAAACCGTTGGTGCCATTGATCAGAACACCCCATTTTTCACGCTTGATTATGTGTCGGCATTCCCTAACGGAAACACATATTGCTATTTATATGCTGATATTGAGAAATTGGAAACCGAACTCTTACAACTATCACCGCAAGATGAAAACGCTATCAAAGAACTTGTTCGTGAGATAAAAATCTACCAAAAATTACCCATTCCCGCCAATAAACCGATGGATTTGATGGAACCGATGGAAAAAGCCATTTCATTTGCCCCATACATTAAAGCCCAAAAAAACAGCTCTTTGAAAAACATGAGTGTCGCAGAGTACGCTGAACGGTTCCAATCTCCGGTGATTCGGCATTTGCTATTGTCGATTGTACCCGATTCACGACTATCTATCAACATGTTACTGATTTGGCTCTCTTCAAATTGCAATGGCAATATGTCATTTCCTCTTTCAGGTTTTTTTGAAATGACGAAACGGATGGAGCAAAAATTTTTGTCTCTGGGTGGCAAAATTCATGCGAAAACCGCCGTACGGCAAATCATCATTGAGAACGGAACAGCTACCGGGGTGCTACTTGCCGACGGCCGCAAAGTCGTAGTCGATTATATTATCCCCACTGTAAGTCCTGATGTATTATTTAATGAATTACTTGACAATCAATATCATGATATTTATTTCGGACAACGTTTCGCCACACCCGCACACTTTTTAACACCCGCTTTGACTTTGGTGAACTTGAGTGTGCAAGCCGATATGAGCAAACTCCCGCACACGTTGGTTGTGGTGTTGCAGCATCCGCTGTTTATCCATAAAACAGAAGTCAATTATTTGAAAATCAATCATTACTCTTTCTCTTCCCATTTTTGTAAAGGGGGGAAAACTTTGGTGCAGGTCGTTTTGCATGAACAGGAATTCGCATATTGGGAAAAACTGAAAACCGCATCAGAAGTGGAATATCAACAAGTCAAAGAAAAGATAGCCAAGCAAATCATAATAGAAATTGAACATGTTTATCCTGAAACAAGCGGCAAAATAGAATTGCTTGACGTGGCGACACCGCTGACATTGCAACGCTATTGCCACTCCTATCGCGGAGCATATTTGTCGTTTTGCAATATGCATCATCAAGAACAACGCGAAAATCACGAGGGAAAAATTCATGGAATCAAAAACATGTTTTTGGGTGGACAATGGGTTTTCCAAGAAGGCGGCATTGCGTTGGCAGCCATCAGCGGAAAATTTGCCGTACAACGGATTTGTAATCAACATAATAGAAATATCATTTAATTATTATAAAAAGAATTTATGACAAGAGTAGAAATTGAAAACGCTGTGAAAGAGTTTCTTATAGAAGAACTTGAAATTGAAGAGAATAAAATTATACCTGAGGGTAATCTTAAAGAAGATTTAGGCATAGATTCTCTTGATTTTGTAGATATTGTAGTTATTGTGGAACGCAAGTTCGGTTTTAAAATCAACCCCGAAGAGATGGTTGGTATCACAACGCTCACTCAATTTTGCGATTATATTGAATCGAAAGTCGGCGACAAATAATGCGAAAACAAGAACGACAATGGACAGGTGTTACCAAAGGCGGCACCTTGGGGCAATGGATGTTAATACGAATGTTATCTATCGTAAATCCCACGCTGCTCTATTTTCCATTGGCGTTAATTGTCCCATTCTACATGCTTTTTAACAAGAAAGAATACGGTGCCATATATGAGTATTTTCGCACGCAATGGGGATATTTCGGTTGGAAAGCATTTAGCAAAACCTATCAAAACCATTTCATTTTCGGGCAGTGCATGCTTGATAAATTTGCAGTTTATGCAGGGAAAAAAAATTTTTTCAACGTGAAAATCACAGGGAAAGAGGAAGCTGAAAAGATGTTGCACGATGGAAGAGGTATTGTTGTAACAACTTCGCATGTAGGGAACTTTGAATTATTGGGTTATCTATCCCAATTAGATTTGCCTGCCGACAAAAATCCTTTTAGCACTTTTCAAGCACAAAATCGAGATTTCCATATTATGTTTGGACAGGAAACCGAGACTATTTTGTCGAACAGAGTGAGGAGTTTGTCAGACCATGGCATTTCCACTGTTCATGCAAGTGATAACATGACGCATCTTTTTGCTATTCGGGAATCCTTGCTGAATGGCGGTATTGTGGATGTCACTTGTGATCGTTTTACAGGAAGTGACAAAAGCATAACTTGCGATTTTTTAAACGGCCGAGCGGATTTCCCAACCAGTACTTTCGCTCTCGCCGCCCATTGCAATACGCACGTTCTTTCTGTTTTTTGCATGAAAGAGAGTCGAAATTGCTACCATATTTATTTTAAAATAATTGATGCTGACGAAGTTATACAATCTAATGAAAAAATAAACTGTTACGTGAAATCATACGTCCGGGGTATCGAAGAGATGTTGGGAAAATATCCTGAACAATGGTTCAATTTTTATAAGTTTTGGAAATAATACAGAATGTAAAACAAAAAAAATCAAAAATGAAGAATACAAAAAAAACGGCAGATAAAATGAAAGCCATTGAGGCACAACGTTTAGCGCACGAAATTTCCTTCGGTCCCGTGATATTCCAAGCCTCCCGTCTGATGATCAAATTCGGCATTTTCCAAATGCTCCTTGACAACAACGAAGGTTTGACACTCGAAGAGATCGCAGAAAAGGCCGGACTTTCGCGCTATGCAGTGCAAACATTGGTTTATGCATCGTTGACCGCTGGCACGGTGTTGTGCAAAGATGAACGATACACCACCTCCAAAGTAGGTTGGTTTTTACTCAACGACCCGCTCGTTCAAGTAGATATGGGCATGACCCACGATGTGATTTACAACGGTTTGTTCCACTTGGAAGAGACTTTGTTGAGCGGAAAACCGGTGGGTTTGAAGAAAGTTTTTGGCGATTATTCAACCATTTATGAAGCCTTGTCATCGTTACCTCCGGAAGTGCAAAAAAGTTGGTTCGATTGGGATCACTATTTTTCTGATCAATCGTTTGACGAGGCACTGCCCTTTGTGTTCGCCAACAAACCGCACCGCTTGCTCGACGTGGGTGGGAATACAGGGAAATTTGCCCTCCGCTGCGTGGCGTATGATGAAGATGTGCAAGTAACTATCGTTGATCTGCCCCAACAATTGGAGATGATGAAAAAGTTTATAGCCGGAAAAAAAGGTGCGGAACGAATCACGGGACATCCCGCCAATTTATTAGACGAGTCGGTGAAGTTGCCCAAAGATTATGACGTGATCTGGATGAGCCAGCTCGTATCCGCATTTTCAGAAGAGGAAGTGACCAGCGTACTTGCCCGTTCCGCAGCCGCAATGAATAGCGAAACAAGACTTTACATAAACGAAACGCTGTGGGACAGGCAACGTTTCGACTCCGCTGCTTATTGCCTCACACAAATCACACTCTACTTTGCCTGCGTGGCCAACGGCAACAGCAAAATGTACAACTCGACCGATTTACTACGCTGTATTGATAACGCCGGACTGACCGTGGAAACCATTCACGACAATTTGGGAAAAGGACACTCATTATTAGTGTGTAAAATTAAATGAGGGAAATCGAAACGGACATAGTAAACGTTATACCGCAACGGCCACCATTTGTAATGGTAGACAAGTTATTGGCGGTGGATGAAGAGTCGGCTTGCGCACAGTTGGTTGTGGCTTCCGACAATATATTTGTCGAGAACAGACTTTTTGTCGAGGCGGGAATTGTCGAGCACATTGCGCAGACTTGTGCGGCGGGCATGGGATTTGTCAATCGTAATACGTTGAATAATAAAGTGAAAATCGGATTTCTTTCCGCAATACGGAATCTTGCGATCACAAGGCTGCCTAAGGTTGGAGAAACATTGACCACGCACGTTTCCATGTTGGAACACGTAATGGAAATGGCATTGATCGCAGCAAACGTGAAAATTGGCGATGAAACCATCGCTGAAGGGGCGATGAAAATTTTCATAACGGATATTGAAAATGAAAATAATAGTTGAAGAAAAAACAGCATTGACGGCTCATGCCGAATTTAGGGTACGGTTTAGTGAAGTGGACGCAATGGACATCGTGTGGCATGGCAATTACGCACGCTATTTCGAGGATGCCCGCGAAGCTTTTGGCGAAAAATACAAGATCGGGTTTCACGACATCTTGCAAGCAGGCTACACCACCCCGTTAGTCGAACTGTCGTTTAATTACAAAAGGCCTCTGTTATACGGACAAAAAGCCAAAGTGGAGGTTTTTTATAAAAAAACCGATGCGGCCAAAGTAATTCTTGAATACGAAATTCGAGATTATGAAAGCAGCATGCTCCTCGCAACCGGTCGTACCGTGCAAGTGTTTCTCGACAGGCAAAACCAATTGGTGCTGTCGAATCCCGATTTTTATTTGGAATGGAAAAGGAGAAACGGACTATGAACATCATCGGCGACAATATTATATCGGGTTTGGGTTTCACCACTGCGGAAAATTACGAGGCCGTGAAAGCGGGAACATCGGGTTTGCAACCACGCAATTTATGGAATTTGCCAGAACCGTTTGTCGCTTCGTTGATTGACAGGGAAAAGTTGCAAGATATTTTTTTTACCATAAAGCACTCGTTTTCAAAATTATATACTCCTTTTGAACAAGCCCTGATTTTGTCGGTGCAAGAAGCTAACCGGGAGGCGGATCTTGACCTTGCTACTCCCGATGTGCTGTTTATCGTTTCCACTACCAAAGGAAATGTGCATCTTCTTGATGAAAATGAGAACGGTTTCGACAAAAAACATCTCTATTTATGGTATTCCGCTAAATTGGTTGCTCGATTTTTCGGCAATCCCAACACACCCATAGTGGTTTCTAATGCCTGTATTTCAGGGGGCTGTGCGCAAATTGCCGCACAACGATTGTTGCAATCCGGTCAGTATAAACACGTGGTGGTGGTCGGGGCGGATATGCTTTGTCGTTTTATCGTATCTGGTTTCCAGTCGTTTAAAGCCCTTTCACCCGAACGTTGCAAACCTTTCGACAAAGGACACTGCGGGTTGAATTTGGGAGAAGCTGCAGCAACTATCATTTATTCAACAATAAACAGTAAACATTCCCATAATGCGATCCGATTTGTGGATGGAAAAATCTGCAATGATGCCAACCACATTTCCGCACCTTCACGAACGGGTGAAGGTAGTTTTATAGCCATAAACCAATTAATTACGAAATATTCATTGCTCGAAAATCAAATCAGTTTCATTAATGCGCATGGGACGGCAACACCCTATAATGATGATATGGAAACCGCCGCCATCGCACGTTCAGGACTAACAGCCGTTCCGGTCAATTCCCTCAAAGGCTGTTTTGGACACACGCTCGGAGCAGCAGGCATTCTCGAAAGCATCATTTCGGCAAAGGCACTGCAAGAAGGCATTGCCCTTGCTTCGCAAGGATGTGGGCAATCAAATGACAATCAATTAAATATACCATACAAAAACATTTCTCGCCATCAACGTTATGCGATTAAAATGCAATCGGGCTTTGGCGGAACCAATGCCGTGCTATTATTTGAGAACAGTTCTTTAGCTGGCCATACTCTGTCGGAAAAGACGAGCATGCCGATGAAAATCGATTTTTTTAACAAATTATATATCACTAATCATTGTAAAATAACAGGATCGCTCACGGATTTATTTCGAGGTTTGAAGATCGATTATCCTAAATTTTTCAAGATGGATAATTTGTCGAAAGTCGGTTTCCTCGCCGCGGAAATGTTGTTGCAAAACCATCCCTGTAAAAATGAAACGGCAATCATCTGTTTCACAAGTGCCGCATCGCTAAACACCGACAAAGCGTTCCAAAAAACCATACAATATGATGAGGATTTTTTCCCGTCACCTTCGCTTTTTGTTTACACGTTGCCCAATGTGGTGAATGGCGAAATCGCCATTCGTCATGGTTGCAAAACGGAAACCTCTTGTTACGTGAGTGAAAAAACGGATACGAAAATGATAATAGATCTTGTAAATCAAACTTTTAATCATACAACCAATGTAAAACAGGCTGTCGTAGGCTGGTTTAATAATGATGAATCTTGTGAAGCGATTATGATGTTGGTTGAAAAAGAGGGCGATGAATTATTGACAGAAGAGCATATTAAAATGATCATAAACAAATAAAAGACACAAAAATGAACGAGTTAATTTTAAAATTGAAAGAAGAGATTATCGAGGTTTTAAACCTTGAAGACCTTACACCGGACGAAATAGACGAAAATGCTCCCCTTTTCATCGAAGGCTTGGGACTGGATTCCATCGATGCCCTTGAGCTTATCGTGTTGATGGAAAAAAATTATGGCATCAAGTTGACCGATGCCGCGCAAAGTCGGGATATTTTCCAATCCATCAAAGTGATGGCAGACTATATTGCGGCAAATCGAACCAAATAAAGAAGCATGGGACAACGAATCGTGGTCAGCGGAATAGGCATTGTTTCAGCGTTGGGTTTGGGCAAAGAGAGCACTTTTCGGGCACTTTGCGAAGGCAAGTCAGGGATTTCCAGTATACAATATTTGCAAACCGAACATGCGCATTTTCCCGTGGGAGAGGTGAAATTAAGCAATGCGGAGATGATGGATATGCTTGGCATTAAGTCGGATACACCACATACCCGCACTTCGCTCATGGGCATGATTGCGGCGCAAGAGGCATTGGAAGACGCACACATATCGCAAAACGAACGTATCGCTTTAGCAAATGGAATCACGGTGGGTGGTATGGACAAAACCGAGCAATATTACCTTGATTTTTTGTCGAATCACAGTTGCGACGAGTACATTGCCATTCACGATTGCGGAGCATGCAGCGAGATGATCGCCGACCATTTCGGTGAACTGTTCAACCAGCTACAAACCATATCCACCGCTTGTTCATCGGCGGCAAACGCAATCATGGCAGGTGCGATGTTGATTAAAAACGGCCGTGCCGATATGGTGCTTGCGGGAGGCACCGAATGCATCACCAAGTTTCATCTCAACGGGTTTAACACGCTGATGATTCTCGACAATGAACCGTGCAAGCCCTTCGACGCCAATCGTCATGGGATCAATCTTGGCGAAGGCGCCGCTTACGTGGTACTTGAAACGAAAGAGCATTTCCTGACCCGTAATGCTGAACTCATCTTAGCAGGCAGTCAACAAAAATTAAAACCGTTGGCGGTTTTGTCGGGTTACGCCAACACGTGCGACGCTTTTCATCAAACGGCCTCTTCGCCCGATGGCGAGGGCGCTTATCGAGCCATGAAACAAGCATTGGAAACGGCTCATTTGCAACCATCTGACATTGATTATATCAATGCCCATGGTACCGGTACAAATAATAACGATAATAGCGAATCCGCCGCCATCAGTCGGGTATTTGGAGATAAAATTCCCGCAGTGTCATCCACCAAAGGGTTCACCGGCCACGCCACCAGCGCTGCCGGAGGATTGGAAACAGTGATTTCTATTTTGGCATTACAGCACAATTTCATGCCACCAAACCTGAATTTCTCCACAAAACCGGACGATTTGCCGTTCACACCGCTTACGGCGGGACGACAAGCATCGCCTCCATTACAGCATGTGTTGTCCAACTCATTCGGATTTGGCGGAAACAACACATCGTTACTATTCTCTAAATACGGTGATGATGAATAAAGTGTACATACAGTCGGCGGCGCACATTTCGGCGCAGAAACCATTGTCGGAAGAGTGGATGGATAATCCCGTTGTATATGAAGGGGATAGCGTGAAATCCATAGATTTGAATTACAAAGAGTACCTTGCGCCTAATGTGGCGAGGCGCATGGGGAAATTGCTCAAGCGCGCCTTGGTCTGCGCCCGTATGGCCATGAAACGTGCCAAGGTGGAAATGCCCGATGCCATCATCACGGCGACTGGGCTGGGCTGCATTGAAAACACGGAGCATTTTTTGGACGCCATGACACGGGAAGGTGAAACGCTGCTCAATCCCACGCCATTCATGCAATCCACACACAACACCATCGGTTCTTCCATCGCTTTGGATATAAAATGTCATGGTTACAACTCGCATTATTCGCAAAAACATACTTCGTTTGATTGTGCTTTGCAAGACGCATTCATTCAGTTTCAAAACGGAAAAATCCAAACGGCGCTATTGAATGCCCATGATGAGTCTTCGTCTGTTTTTGATTCAATTTTACAACATATTGATTGTTGGCATTTTGAAAATGGAGGATTCAAAGGTGAAACCGCAATAAGCATGGCACTTGGCAACCAACCCACACCGGAAACATTGTGCCGCATGGAAGATATGATGATCTGTTACAGACCCACCATGCCCGTTCTTCAAAAAGAATTGCAAAAATTATTGGAACGGAATGGATTAACGATACATGACTTAGATGCTGTTTTTATAGGAGTGAACGGCAATGCGGAAAACGACAACGTTTATTACGCTTGTACCGAAACGCTATTCCCAAACTTACCTTTGGCACGTTACAAACATCTTTTCGGCGAACATTTCACCATGTCAGGAATCGGTTTTTACGTAGTGGCAACATGTTTGCAACAAGGGAGATTGCCGGAACATTTGCTGCTTGCGAAAGAAAATCCCGCAAAACAGGTAAAGTGCATCGTGCTGTATAATCATTCTGAAAACAGAGATCACAGTATGATTTTATTATCTAACAAAAAATAACGATATCATGTTGAAGATTATCATGTTAGGCATCATACAAGCCGCATTTTTGTCGGCTGGGCAAGTATTTTTGAAAATCGCCATGAATCGTATGGAAACTTTCAGCTTTGCATGGAAATGGTTCGCTTCTCTGTTGACGAACTGGTGGTTGGGAGCCATGGGCGCATGTTTCACCATCGCAGGACTTTTATGGCTTTATATGTTGAAAAATTTCCAGTTTTCCGTTGCCTATCCGGTAACAAGCATCGCTTACATTTTCGGGATGCTGGCCGCCATATTGGTGTTTCACGAGACCGTGCCATTAACCCGATGGCTGGGGGTGATGTTGATTATGGCTGGCGTGATATTAATTGCAAAATAATGATATAGATGAAAAAGATACTATTCACCATTTGCTTCTCTTTATGCTTTTTCTGGGCGACGGCGCAGGATCGAACACCGGCGACGGCGGAACAGCAAGCCATGATAAAAGCCAAGATAGCGGAAAGTGCCCAAAAAACGAACAGCATGACTTGCGATTTCGTGCAGACAAAAAAATCATTGCTCTTGAGTGAGGAGGCTGTCTCGAAAGGCAAGATGTTTTACCGAACGGCAAACAACACAGCAACGTCGGCAGTAAATAACATCGCACTGCGGTGGGAATATGCGGACGGTTATACATTCATCGTCAACAACGACAACATGCAAGTGTTGACCCCGGAAGGGAAGCCGCAAAATAGCGTCAAGATGAACCGTTTTTTTAAGGAAATCATCAACACGATGTTGATTGCGGTGAACGGCAAGGATATGACCGACCAAAACAAATACACCGCGACATTTTATGTGGACAAAAATCACTGGTATATCAACTTGATTCCCGTGCAACGCGAAATAAAAAACATGTTCTCCTCCATTGAACTGGTATTCAGCGCTTATGACCACACCGGCGAACGAGTGGAAATCACAGAGAAAAGCGGCGATAAAACCATCATAACGTTGACAAATAAGAAGTTAAATGTAAAAATTGAAGAAGCAAAATTTAGTATTAAGTAATGCATCTTAAAAACGCGATCAAGAATGTTATCTGATTTTTACAACATAAACGACAAACATATTGAATCTTCAACGGCGAGATACAATATATCGTTCAACCGTGAGCACCCAATTTACAGGGCGCACTTTCCCGAACACCCCATCACGCCTGGCGCCTGTTTGATCCAGATTTGCAAAGAGTTGACCGAGAACATGATCGGTGAATCTCTTTTCCTGCAAACAGTGAAAAACGTGAAATTCCTCAAGATCATCGATCCTACGGAAGTGGTGGATGTAAGTGTCTCATTATCTGTTATAAAACAAGAATGTGATTATAAAGTCAATGTTATGATTTTAGATGTGAACGAGGATATTTTCTCAAAAATGAGTCTTGTTTTTCAATCAATAAACCTGTAGATCAATGAGTAACGTTTGCATCATCATGCCGGTTTACAATCATGCGGCAACGATCGGCGCAGTTATTGACGGTGCATTGCGTTATGTGTCGAAAGTGTTTGTAGTCAACGATGGTTCAACGGACGACTTACCAGAAGTTTTACAAGGATTTGAGGGACGGATTTCAGTGATTTCCTATCCGATAAATAGAGGCAAGGGCCACGCTTTGCAATGCGGGTTTGAAGCGGCGCGAAAGTTGGGATATGATTATGCCCTCACACTGGATGCCGACGGGCAACATCGTTCCGAAGACATCCCGTTACTGCTGAACGCCATAACACAACACCCGCATTCGCTCGTCATCGGTAGCCGACAACTTGCCCACGAGAACATGCCTTCGAAGAACACTTTCGCCAACCGTTTTTCCAATTTCTGGTTTACGGTGCAAACCGGAAAACGCCTTTCCGACACGCAAACCGGTTTTCGCATATATCCT
>JAITVP010000030.1 GCA_031285725.1 Bacteroidales bacterium | reverse complement strand
GCTCTCATTTTTCATTTATTCTGTAGTTATCCAAAGCCATTTATTGGCCTTATCGTTCGGTAAAATTCATGCTAAATTATTGATTTTCTGCAAAAATATGGTACAGTTATAAAGAGGACGGGTTGTTTTGACCCTCATAGATATGCAAAAATGGATGATCAGATGTCCTCAATATTCTTTGTACTTTTGTCCTGTGAAAAAAAATCATAGAACAGAGAAAATATAATGATGCTTCACCACTTCTATCACGGAAAAGTAATTCACGGACTGAAAAACGGCGGGAAGTTCGGATTTCCCACCGCCAATATTTTGTTAGATGATAGCGCACACATCGACAAAGGTGTGTATGCCGTGAAAATGTGCGTGGAGAATGGGAAATACGGTGGCATGTTGTATGTCGGCACTCGCCCGACGCTGAATTTGAGCGGCATTTCGGTGGAAATCAATATTTTTGATTTTGATGATGATATTTATGGAAAGAATATCTCGTTCGAGATTGTGAAAAAAATCCGGGGCGAGCGGAAATTCGTTTCTATTGAAGAATTGATTGCCCAGATGGAGAAAGATAAAGAAACAGCCTTGCAATATGTCTCGTAAAACATTCTCTTTTTTCGTCTTGTTTTTTATTGCAGGAAACACTTCCGGGCAACCGTTCGCCCATGATTCGTTGATGAAACTGCCGATCTACACCTCGCTGGAAATTGCCCTCCAACATCCCGACAATGTCTATCGCCTGCATCTTAAGTGGATCCGCATGGACTCGTTGCCCGAATCAATCTTCACGTTGAAAAACCTGCAAGAGCTGAGTGTGACAAATTGCAAGTTATTGATACTTAATCATAGTATCAACCAATTCAAAAACCTGCAGTATCTCACATTGTACAAAAACAGGTTGGTGCGCCTTCCCAACTAGATTTGCGATCTGCACAATCTCCGGTATTTGGACATTAATCGAAATATGATTGACGTTTTGCCCGAAAACATAGGACTTTTAACAAACCTGCAAGAACTCAACGCTTGGGGCACATATCTCTATGCACTCCCCCACTCCATCATGCAACTCGAAAACAGCCTTCAAAAAATCGACCTCCGCCAAATCTCCTTCCGGCGTCCCGAAATTGAAACTATTGAAAACCAACTTCCCAAAACGGAAATCTTGTACACGAATATTTGTGATTGTAAAAACGGAAGAAAATAACCCTACCAGTCTTTCTCCTGCTTCACTGGCCGACCGTTCCGTTCATCTTGTTTTTGGAGTTTTTCTTGGGTCTTGCGTTCATTTTGTTGCAAGGCGTCTAACTGGCGTTTGTCCATCTCCTGTTTCTGGCGATCAGCCGCACTCTCCTGCCTTTTGCGTTCCTCCTCTTTCTTCTTATCCTCCTCGCCTTGCTGAGGCTGCTGGTTTTGTTGATCTTTATTTTGTTGATCCTGATTCTGTTGCTGTTGATCTTTGTTTTGCTGATCTTTATTCTGCTGATTCTGTTGTTGCTGCTTATCTTTATTTTGATTCTGCTGATCCTGATTTTGTTGTTGCTGTTGTTGCTGCTGAATCAGTTTTTTCTTAGCATATTCGAGATTGTACTTCGTGTCCATGTCGGAAGGATTCAGCTTCAGGGAGTTTTTGTAGGAATCGATGCTCTCCTGGTATTTTTCCTCTTTCAAATAGGAATTTCCCATGTTATGGTAGGCTTTCGCCCGAAGTTTGTCGTCTGCATCCTTGCGTTCAGCGACCTGTTTGAAAGCATCGGCGGCAGAACTGTATTGTTCTTGGCGGTAAAGCGACGTGCCGAGGTTATAATTGGCCTTATCCCAATTCTTAGTGGTTTCCATCGATTTTCGATACTGAATCTCCGCTTTTTTGTAAAGATCCGCAGCTTCTTTCATCTTCTCCGTTGCTGTGATAGTATTTAGTTCGCCGCCCTCCTCTTTCAATTTCATCGCATCATCACGCAATTGCTCGGCACTGTTAAACAGTCGATTGCCTTCACGAATAGCATTCAGTTCATCTTTTGTTTGCGCTGACAAAGCATTCGTAAATAATGAAATAGCAAATAAAATAACGATAAAAGCTACATTTCTTCCCATCTGTTTTTCTTTAAACCAATTCGTCCAACGGGGCTTTATACCGAACAGCAACAATTCCACAAGAAGCAGGATTAATCCGAGAATAAGCGGAATTTGGAATTTACTATCATAACGGGCGAAAGTAATTTCCTGAACATCAGCTTTGAACATTGCATTTATTTCATCTAAAATGGATTCAAATCCCATGTTGGCGTTATTGGCGTGGACATAAACGCCACCGCCGCTCTCCGCAATGGTTTTCAACGCCGCCTCGTTCAGCCGGGTGATGACAGTGTTGCCTTTGCTGTCCTTTTTGTAATCGATCGTGGCACCTTTTCTCACGGGAATAGGCTCTCCGCGGGTGGACCCGATCCCAATGGTGTGCACCACAATGTCACGTTCATGAATGCGAGCCGCCATCTTCGCCGCCTCATCGAAATGGTCTTCCCCATCGGAAACCACGATGATCACCTTGGAGGTGAGATTGTCAATAGTGAGGGCATCCTTGTCGGTTTTTTCATCGGGAATGAGTGCTGTCACCGCCAGATCCAGCGCTGCGGCAATGTCTGTACCTTGCATGTTGATCATGCTTGTGGATACGTTATTAATGAACATCTTAGCTGCTGCATAATCACTCGTGATCGGAAGCTGCGTAAACGCCTTTCCGGCGAAAACCACTAATCCCACCCGATCGCCTTTCAACTTGTCAATGAAATTGGACATTGCCATGTTGGACGCTTCCAAGCGGTTAGGCTTGATGTCTTCGGCTAACATACTATTAGACACATCCATACACACCATAATATCGACACCCTTGCGCATCCCCTTCTCTAAACTGCTGCCTACTTGCGGGTTGGCGATGGCAATGATGAAACAAGCCAACGCCGTCATCAGCAATGAAAATTTCGTCACCTGCACCGCCGTGGAGCGTTGTGGCATAAGCTTTTGTAATAGAGAAGTTTCTCCGTAACGCTCAAATTTCTTTTTGGTTCGTATATGAATAATAAGGTAGATAACGACCAAAATCGGAATAATCAATAATCCCCATAAATAGTGTTCATTCTCAAATCTAAACATGATCTTCTTTTTTGATAATTACAATTATCACAGATTAATTCTGAATATAAAAAAACGCAAGAAGAGGAAAAGGGCGAAAAAAAAGAATCCGATGATCAAAAACTGGGTGAACTCATCATTTTTATGTTCAAAAACGGTTTCGTTTATGATCGTCTTTTCCATTTTATCGATCTCCTCATACACTTCTTGTAATTTTTGTGAGTTGGTGGCTCTAAAATATTCTCCACCCGTTTCCTTAGCCATATTTTTGAGCAGCGTTTCATCAATCTCGCTCTCCATCTGCATCACGCCGTATGGCGTGGGGAATGGAGCGGTGCCCTTCGATCCGCAACCGATAGTATAGACCTTTATATCCATATTTTTGGCGATTTCGGCGGCGGCGTAAGGATCAAGGTATCCGGTGTTGTTCACGCCATCGGAAAGGAGAATGATAATTTTGCTCTTCGCTTCGCTATCTCGCAAGCGGTTGATAGCCGTGCCCAAACCATCACCGATGGCGGTACCATCATCAATGCGATCGAAGTCAACACTTTCCAACAGACCGAGCAGTGTGGCGTGGTCGGTGGTAATGGGACATTGCGTGTAAGCCTCGCCAGCATAAACCACCAATCCAATCCGGTCGGTAGGGCGGTTTTTTATGAACTCGGCAGCCACTTTCTTGGTCACCCCCAACCGATTGGGCTTGAAATCCATCGCTTTCATACTGCCCGAGATATCCAACGCCAACACAATATCAACACCCTCCACCTGCACTTCGTTTTGGCGAAACGCCGATTGCGGACGAGTTAATGCCGTAACAAAGAAGACAATAGCAATAATCTCCATGAGCAACGGTAGCCAGCGGAATCGTTGTTTCCAACTCCGCGAACTTTTCGCAAACGGCTCAATCGTGGAGACACGCATCGTGGCATACATTTGGTGTCGTTTCCATATCTGCCACCCAATCAATGGAATCAATGCGAATAGCGAGAAAAACCAAGCGGGATTCGCAAATTCCACATCTTTCAAAATCTGAAAAAAATCTGAAAAAAATGACATGGTTCTCTATTTTTTCGGCTCTTCCGGGTTAGTATTTGATTTATCGGCTGTCAGTTCCACAAACTGTTTCGCATTTGTGAAACAGCGGGAATGGTCATCGGGAATGGGATCCCATTTGGCGAATTTCACTAAATCCGCTGTAATCAAAAGGTTGTGTAATATTTTGTAAGCTTCCGGCGGGATATTTTTCACTTGGATCTCCTCCAAAATATCGTTAGAGACCATCTCCATGGCATCGATGTCGAAACGATCGTCGATGTATGTTCTGACAATCTCCGTCAATTCGGAATAGTACGCCTTGATCTTGCCTTCTTGCCATAACTTTTTGTTCCACAGTTTATCCAACGCTGCCAACGCCGCAATGTCCGGTCTGATTTTCGGCTTGACTTTTACTTTCACCGTGGTTTTTCCCTCTTTCTTTTTCATTTTCAAGATGAGCAGGATGACTAATCCGATCGACAAAAGCGCAACTAAGGCGATGATAGCGTAAGGCAGTATTTCCCTGAATGTCAGAGGCACTTTCACCGGTTGTTTGATGTCGCGCAGTTGCGAGGTCGTGTCTACCGCCACGGTGGTGATCTCGAAGAACAGCGGCTCGGAAACAGCCAGTACCACGGAATCAAAATCCATCACTTCTATAGGCGGGAATTGATATTTCCCTTCATCAAAGGATGTTATGGTGATCGTTTGGTGATAGTTTTTACGATTTCCATCAACCATCGTGTCAATCGATGATGACTTGATCCAATCCAACCCGAGCGGCGGGAAAATGTCCGCCACGAAATTAGGAAATTCTATCCTGGCGTCAGTATCCGTGGTGATGTCGATGGAAATATGAACATGATCCCCGATGAGGTAGTGGCTTGTATCGCTCGTTATTTTAATCTCAACTTGTTGAGCGGCAGAGAACAAGATGGGAATCAACAAAGCCGCAAGGAATAAGGTAATTTGTTTCTTCATAATCAATAATAAGTCCATAAAACCGGATTACTAACGTTACGAAAAGCAGAATATTTTGCAAACGTAAAGGCGTTAAAGGGAAGAGGCAAGAAATCTTGTGATTTTCCCGTATATTTGCAACCCTTAAAAATCTCCCTTTCATGGTAAAAAGATTGTGTTGGATAATTTTCATCTTATTGTTCGCCAACAAATTGATATCGCAGGCAACGATCGATTCCAGCCATTATCAGATTTACTATTATGGGAACGGACAAATCTCTAGCGAAGGATTTTTAATAGATGGAAAACCAGATGGTTACTGGAAATCCTACAATCAACAAGGCATTTTGATTTCAGAGGGAAACCGGAAAAATTTTCTACTTGACAGCACATGGAAATTCTATTCCACCACGGGCGATTTGTCTCTCTTTGTCAATTATAAAGAGGAACAAAAACACGGGGAACGGGTGGAATTTTTTCCCAACGAGTTTATCGTGGAACGGTGGAATCACGATACGTTGCTTTCACCGGTAATCTCCTATTTTATAGATTCAACTGTCAAAAAAATAACACCTTATATCGAAGGGAAACTGCACGGCATGGAGAAGGAGTTTAATCGCGAGGGGACGATCATCGCCGTAACGACCTATTATAGAGGGGTGTTAATTCGGAAAGAGTTTATCAACCGTACCGACAATTTCGGATATAAACAAGGAAATTGGAAGTTTTTTTGGGATAACGGCAATTTGCGATTGGAAGGAAGTTACCGCAATGACAAAAAACACGGTTTCTTCAAATATTATGACGAAGAGGGCAATTTTGTCTCTATTGAGAAGTATGAAAACAACGGGCTAATCACTGACGCGGAAGAGACAAAGGTGCTGGATCGCAAAATCAACTATCATCCCAACGGGCAACCAAAAATTATCGCTACCTATCATAATGACGTACCGGAAGGGATCCGCCGGGAATTTGACACGGCGGGGAATATCATTCAAGGCTACGTTTTCAGCAACGGCATCCTCCGTTTTGAGGGTATCACCGATCTCAACGGCAAACGGCAAGGCGAATGGAAAGAGTATTACCCGACCGGCGAGCTTCGTTGGGTGGGAAAATACCACAATTCCGCGGCAATAGGAGAATGGCGGTTCTATTTCCAAGACAGAACCATGGAAATGACCGGACAATACAACAACAAAGGGGAAAAAATCGGCGAGTGGATTTGGCGTTATCCTGATGGATCTATTTTGCGGATAGAGCACTACGAAGTCGGGGAGTTGGAAGGACCATTTGTG
>JAITVP010000014.1 GCA_031285725.1 Bacteroidales bacterium | reverse complement strand
ATACAGTTCTTCCACGGTGTTTACCGGGGTAACGCCTTCGGCAACCATTTTGTCAGCGGGAACGAAAGGATCGAAAGCGTAAACATCCATGTTGAATCCCCTTGCAATGCCAGCCACTAATTTGCCCACGTGTCCGTAAGCGTGGATCCCGATTTTCTTACCTTTCAGTTCAGTGCCGGTACCTGGTTTAAAGGTGTTGCGAGCCAAATAGATCATCATGCCGATCGCCAATTCAGCTACGGCGTTGGAGTTTTGTCCCGGAGTGTTCATCGCCACGATGCCGCGTGCGGTGCAAGCCGCCAAATCCAGGTTGTCGTAACCTGCGCCGGCGCGCACAACGATTTTCAGTTGTTTTGCGGCATTGATTATTTGTTGGGTCACTTTATCGGAACGCACGATCAGTGCGTCCGCATCAGCCACCGCTTGGCAAAACTCCGCCGTGTCGGTATATTTTTCCAGCAATGCCAGCGTGTGTCCGGCTTTTTCCACGATCTCGCGGATCCCGTCAATAGCCACTTTCGCAAAAGGTTTCTCCGTTGCAACTAATACTTTCATGTTATAATTTTTTTTAGGGTTATTATTTGTTTTCAGTTTCGAAATCTTGCATGCATTTCACCAACGCCTCTACGCTTTCTCTCGGACAAGCATTGTAGATGGAAGCTCTGAAACCGCCCACGGAACGGTGGCCTTTGATGCCCACCATGCCACGGCCTTTTGCATACGCCATGAAAGCGTCTTCTTTCTCTTTGTACTCCGGTGCCATCACGAAGCACACGTTCATGATGGAGCGGTTTTCTTTTGCCGCAGTGCCCATGAACATGCTGTTCCGGTCGATTTCGTTGTACAAAACGTCCGCTTTCTCTTGGTTCATTTTTTGAACAGCTTTTAAACCGCCCATTCTTTTCACCCATTTCAATGTTTCGTTCATCACAAAAATGGAGAACACAGGAGGCGTGTTGAACATGGAGTCATTTTCGATGTGGGTTTTATAATCCAGCATGGTCGGGATGTAGCGATCCACTTTACCCAATGCCGATTCTTTCACGATCACGAAAGTAACGCCTGCGGGTCCCACGTTCTTTTGCGCGCCACCGTAGATCATGACATACTTGCTCACATCCACCGGACGACTCATGATGTCGGAAGACATGTCGGCAATCAACGGCACGGGGCTGGTGATATCTTCCTTGATTTCCGTGCCGTAGATGGTGTTGTTGGTGGTGATGTGGAAATAATCCGCATCGGTTGGGATGGTGTAATTTTTCGGGATGTAGTTGAAGGTTGTGTCAGCCGAAGAAGCTATCACCACTGTTTCGCCAAAAGCTTTTGCTTCTTTGATCGCTTTTTTTGCCCAAACGCCGGTTTCGAGATAAGCGGCCTTCTTGTTCATGAAGTTCATCGCTACCATCAAAAATTCCAACGACGCACCACCGCCTAAGAAAAGCACGCGGTATCCCTCGGGGATCTCCAGCAACTCTTTCCAGAGGTCTTCGGTCTCTTTCATCACCGCTTCCCACTCTTTGGAACGATGCGAAATTTCAATAACAGACATGCCGGTTCCAGCAAAATCTTTCAATGCTTCAATCGCCGCGTTAACAGCTTCTCTCGGAAGGACACAAGGCCCTGCGTTAAAATTGTGTACAGTTTTCATAATCAACTATTTTAAAGTTAGTGTTTGCAATAATAAATTGCGGCAAAGATAGGAAATTAAAGTTTGAAAAAACAAGTGGAAAAAGGAGAAAGAAACATGGAGAAAGGAGAAATGTTTTTATTGGATGAGTTGATGTGTTGTTTTTACCTTAAAAATGAGATATCTAATACTAAAATATTATTTTTGCAGTTACATTCAATTGCTTTTTGCGTCATAACAATAAATAAAGGATATGCTAACTATAAAAAATCTGCACAAAACTTACTTTGGAGCTTCACCGGTACACGTCCTGCAAGGGGTGAACCTCCACATTGGGGAAGGCGAAATGATGGCGATTATGGGGGCATCCGGGTCGGGAAAGTCAACATTATTGAATATTATCGGTATCTTGGATAACTATGACGAAGGCGAGTATTATCTGAATAATTTACTGGTAAAGGATCTTTCGGAAAACAAGGCGTCCGATTATCGCAATCGTTACATTGGTTTTGTATTCCAAAATTTCAATTTGATTTCGTATAAAACCGCATTGGAAAACGTGGCATTACCGCTCTATTATCAAAATATGTCTCGAAAAAAACGGAACACGAAGGCGATGGAGTTGCTGGAAAGATTGGGCTTAGGCCCGTGGAGTACCCATTTCCCCAACGAGCTGAGTGGCGGTCAGAAACAGCGTGTCGCCCTCGCCCGAGCCCTGATCACCAACCCAAAACTGATCCTCGCTGATGAACCCACCGGCGCATTAGATAGTAAAACATCGGAAGAAGTAATTGATTTGCTGAAGGATATAAACCGCGACACTGGCACCACCATGGTCATCGTTACCCACGAACACATGGTTGCCGAGAAAGCGGAACGAGTGATACGGATTGTGGACGGGGTGATAGAATAAACTGAAAGTGCCCCATTAACTATTAATTATGAACTATTAACGGCCATCTTTGTGTTTTCTGAAATTCTCTTCTCTCTGCACCGAAACAAATTACGGACGTTTTTGACGGGTTTCTCCATTTCTTGGGGGATTTTTTTGTTAATCATCCTGCTGTCGGCGGGAAATGGTTTCAAAAACGGCATGATGGGAAATTTCGAAGGACGACAAGTTAACACGGTGAATATCAATGCGGGATACACTTCCAAGGAATACAAAGGTTACTCAAAGTGGCGGCGGATTGATTTCGACTACCGTGACATGACCATGTTGGAAGAGAGTTTTTCGGAGATTGACGAAGTCGTGCCATCCTATCGGGTGTGGAACAATAACATCGTTTATAAAAAGAAAACGATAACCACGTCAATGGAAGCGGTTTACCCTGATCATCAACGGTTTTGGAATGTGAAAATCGTGGATGGCCGTTTCATCAATGCCATCGACATCGCCGAGAAACGCAAGGTGGCGGTGATGTCGGTGCAGGATGCCGGAAAACTATTCGCCGGCGAGGAAGCCCTCGGAAAAGAAGTTAAATTAGGCGATATTATCTACCAAATCGTTGGATTGTACAAAGCAGAAGGACGATGGCGCAACAGTACGTATGTGCCTTTTTCCACAGCCATCAAAATTTACAATCCCTCGCAGCGGCTCACCCAAATCAATTTGACTGTCAATGGATTGGATGACAAGGAAGCGAATACGCAGTTTATGGACAGGCTGCGCATCCGCTTGAGCCGCCTGCACGATTTCGATCCCACCGACTGGAACGCAGTGCGGATTTGGAATCAGATGCAAGATTATCTTCAGACGTTGACTATCATGAGCGGTATCACTGTCTTCTTGTGGATTATCGGGTTAGGCACGTTGATTGCCGGGATTGTCGGGGTGAGCAATATCATGTTGATCACGGTCAAAGAGCGGACGAAGGAGTTCGGTATTCGGCGGGCGATCGGGGCAAAATCGGGTTCCGTCATTCGGATGGTTGTGATGGAATCGCTGTTCATCACCACGATGTTCGGCTATATCGGCATGTTCCTCGGTATCGCTTTGATGGAGGCTGTAAATTGGGTGCTGGAAACCACCGGCGTAGCATCCGAAGGTGAAATGAACATTTTTGTCAACCCCACGGTGAATATGGGATTGGTCGTTTCTGCCACCCTT
>JAITVP010000192.1 GCA_031285725.1 Bacteroidales bacterium | reverse complement strand
TTTCTATTCCTGACGATCAAGCGGAGAAAATCTCAACTGTAGGAGACGCGATTTCATACATTGAAAAAAACGTTTAATATAGTAATCGCCACGATTAACAATTAATGGAACTCAAAAGAGTCGTTGTTACGGGTTTAGGCGCCCTAACTCCCATTGGAAACAGTTATCCGCAATTTCGGGAAGCTCTTTTAAAGGGAGTCAGTGGTGCCAACCCGATAACGAAATTCGATCCTGAAAAATTTAAAACCAAATTTGCTTGTGAACTCAAGGATTTCAATGTTCTTGAGTTTCTTGATAAAAAGGAGATGCGTAAGATGGACGCAGCATCCCAATTGGCGATGATCGCCAGCATGGAAGCCGTCAAGCACAGTGGCATCCTTGAGGTCTCTATCAACAAAGAGCGGGCAGGTGTCATCTTAGGCACCAGCATTGGTGGCATGCCCACGTTGATGGAACCTCTCCGCGAATTTGTACTCTCTGACGGAACGCCCCGCTTCGGACCTTTCTTTGTCCCCCGCGTACTCTCCGATATGATTCCCGGTCACGTTTCCATCCTTTTCGGCTTCATGGGACCCAACTACGCAACCACTTCCGCTTGTGCATCTTCCGCCAACGCCATCATTGATGCTTATCATTTTATAAAGCTAGGCAAATCGGACATTATTGTCACCGGCGGTTCGGAATCTTGTATCATCGAACCAGTGGTGGGTGGGTTCAACTCCATGCACGCCTTGTCCACTCGCAATGATGATTATAAAACGGCATCTCGTCCTTTCGACACGGGCCGCAATGGCTTTGTGATCGGTGAAGGGGCGGCCATTTTGGTGCTCGAAGAATTGGAACACGCCAAACGCAGAGGTGCGACGATCTATGCGGAAATCGGCGGCGGCGGACTTTCAGCCGATGCTTATCACATGACCGCGCCGCACCCCGAAGGTACCGGCGCAATTTTCAGCATGCGCCACGCCATGATCGATGCCGGTTTGCAACCGACCGACATCGACCATATAAACACACACGGAACATCCACCGTGCCGGGTGATATCGCCGAATGCATGGCCATTGGCAAATTATTTGGGGAACATACTCCGAACATCGCCATCACATCCACAAAATCGATGACTGGCCATCTATTAGGTGCGGCAGCGGCGGCGGAGGCAATCGCTTCGATTATCGCTGTGAATGAGGATATTATACCGCCAACGATCAACCATTTTGAAACCGATCCCGCTTTGGGAAATGTAAGCATTGTGAAAAATATCGCCGCTCAAAAAACCGTGAAAGCAGCTATTTCAAACTCATTCGGATTTGGAGGACACAACGCCTCCGTTCTTTTCAAAAAATATCAAACTGAATAAATGTTTTTGAAACGCTTTTTATCACAAGACAATCAAAATCAAATTCTTAAAAAATATATTCGTAATATTTTCGGATTTAATCCCCGAAATGTTGAGTTATATAAAACCGCTTTTATTCATCGATCGCTTACTACCAAGAACAAGGTAGGGGCAACGATGAATAACGAACGGCTGGAATATTTGGGCGATGCCGTTTTAAGTGCCGTAGTGGCTGATTTTCTGTTTAAAAAATTCCCTTTCCTTGCGGAAGGTCCGCTCACCGAGATGCGCTCCAAGATCGTTTGCCGCGATCGATTGAATCAACTCGGAAAAAAAATCGGAATGGATGATTATATCTCCATCGAAGAGAATATCCGGGCAAAATCCGTTTTGGGCGATGCTTTCGAGGCACTCGTGGGCGCTATGTATCTGGAACAAGGCTACAAACGAACCAAAAAAATACTCATTAAACGAATCCTGTTAACCCAACTTGACTTGGAGTCCATTATCTCCGAAGAGAACAATTTTAAAAGCAAAGTGCTCTCCTGGGCACAAAAGAATCATAAAAAAGTCCGTTTCACCCATACTGAGCAAAACCACGATTCTCGTCGCAAGCTATTTAAGGCCAAATTATTAATAGATGACAAACTTTATGGTGAAGGAGTTGATTTCACTGTCAAGAAAGCAGAGCAATTGGCTTCGGAAAAAACATGGGGAACCATTAAGGAGTCAATAGGTAGTGATAATAAAATACTTAGAGGTTAAAATCTCCCGCTTGCTCCTCCTCCTCCGCCTCCGCCACGACTGCCGAATCCCCCGAATCCGCCACCGCCAAATCCTCCATGATGACCACCACTGCTACTGCCTCCGTTGGCCATGCTTGCCAACCACAACGCTCGCCAAAATCCTCCATTCCCACTTTTCCCACCCGATGATCCGGGCTTGCCGCCTTTTTTATCAATGAGAATGACAATGCCAATAATAATAGCAAAGAATAGCATAAAAGCGACGATAATGCCAATAGCGTTATATTCCCGCTCGTGCGCAATTTCATCGGCAATTAAAGGGAGCATGACGTCTATCGCCGCCGTTACAGCATCATAATACCGTTCCTCTTTCAAGTCAGGGATCATCTGTTCATCAATAATGCGTTTGGCTAATATGTCGGGAATGACCGCCTCCAAGCTATACCCCACCGAAATCGCCACGTCGCCCGCCGTTTCATTGCGCGGTTTGATCAGGATCACAATTCCATTCCCGTCATCTTTATGTTGCACACCCCATCGGTCAAGAATATCGTAAGCCAGTTGCCATGATGGGTAACCATTCATGTCGTTCACCGTCACCACGGCGATGACATTGGTGGTAGAGTCGTTGAAATCAACCAATTGGCGTTCCAGTGAAGCCTCCTGCGCCGGTGTGAAAACACCTGCGAAGTCATTCACCAAGGAGGTAGGTTTATATGTCAACGGATCAACTTGCGCAAAAAGCGTGTTAAGAGTGAGAAGGAATATGATGGCAACACGGATTGGACGGGTGCGACGGATTAAAACAGATTTAAAAAATCCATGCAAATCCATCAAAATCCATGCCATTCGTGTTCCCATTTCTCTATTTCTTTTCCGAATAAAGTAAAGAAAAAACTTTTGCTCCCAACTAAAAATCAACTGTCGGTGCCACCTCAGCTCCCTCATCGGCTTTGTAGTAAGGCATTTCTTCAAAACCGAACAGGGCGCCCACGATATTGGTCGGAGCTTTCCGCAAAGTGCTGTTGTATTTATTCACCGTCTCGCTATATTTATGACGTTCCACGCTGATGCGGTTTTCGGTGGATTCAAGTTGCTGTTGAAGTTCGCTGAAGTTCTGTGTCGCTTTCAGTTCAGGATAACGTTCCACCACTACCATCAAGCGGCCTAATGAGCTTGATAAGTTGCTTTGCGCTTGGTTGAAAACATCGAAATTGGCTTGATTAAGCTGATCGGGATCCACTTTCACGGAGTTGGCCATTGCGCGAGCGTTAGTTACTGCTTCCAACGTCTCTTGTTCGTACTCCGCCACTCCCTTCACGGTGTTCACCAAGTTGGGAATCAAGTCGGCGCGGCGTTGATAAACAGTCTCTACCTGTGCCCAGGCTTTCTTCACGTCCTCTTCTTTTTGTACTAATCCATTATACGATATTCCGAAAAAGAGAATCAATACAAAGAGTATTCCTCCGATAATCAATGAATTGCGTTGTCTTTTGGTCATGATGTTTGGGGTGTTTAGTTTAAATAATTTAGAGACAAAACAATTTAATAACTAAACAGTTCAACAGGAAGGTTAGTAAATTAGCTTTTGTTTCAAAATTTTCCCTCCGTATTCAATTCCGATTTTGTTTGATACAAAAACGTCGGGTAATCGCCGTTGAAGCAGGCGAGACAGAGTTCGGAACGGTTGCCGGCCTCCAGCAGGGCATCTTCCCCTAAGAAACAGAGAGAGTCGGCACCGATAATCCCGCACACCTTTTCCACGTCGTTGCAGGCACTGATCAACTCCTCATACGTGGAAGTGTCAATACCGTAGAAACAGGGATGCCGCATGGGTGGCGACACGATCCGAACGTGGATCTCCGCCGCACCGGCTTCCCGTAACATCTTGATAATCCGTTTGGACGTGGTGCCGCGCACAATGGAGTCATCGATAAGCACCAACCGTTTCCCACTCACCAACGACCGGACAGGCGTGAGTTTCAATCGCACCCCTTTCTCGCGCATCTCCTGTGAAGGCTGGATGAAAGTTCGACCTACGTATTTGTTTTTAATTAGCCCCATTTCGTAAGGAATCCCGCTCTCCTCAGCATAACCGGTGGCAGCGGATGTGGAGGAATCGGGCACGCCGATTACCACGTCAGCCTCCACGGGGAAACGTCGTGCCATGATCCGACCGCACTCCTTCCGGAAACTGTGCACGTTCATCCCTTCGATATCGCTGTCGGGACGGGCAAAGTAAATGAACTCCATGGAACACATCTTGCGCATACTTCCGTAAGAAAAGGTTAGGGAGGTTATCTCTTCCTTGCCGTGTTCGAAAATGACCATCTCGCCCGGTTCCACATCGCGGGAAAAAGTCGCCCCGATCGCCTCGAAAGCGCATGTCTCGCTAGAGAGCACATAACTGCCGTTCAACTTTCCGATGGAAAGTGGCCGCAGTCCGTTTTTATCACGACAAGCGTAAAGTCTTTTCGGAGTCATGATCAAGAACGCATACGCCCCCTCGATCATGTTCAACGCCTCCACAATGGCGGCCAAACGATCTTTTCGAAAATCCATCTTGATGAGGTGTGCCAAAATTTCCGTATCGGACGAAGACTGGAAAATTGATCCCTGTTTTTCCAACATCAGTTTCAATGCTCTGGAATTGACGATGTTGCCATTGTGACAGAGGGAGAAGTCGCCAGTATAATGCCGGAACACAAACGGTTGCACGTTGTCGATGCCGCTGCCACCCGCCGTGGAGTAACGCACGTGACCAATGGCGTTGTCGCCTTTCAACTTGGCGAGTTTCGCCTCGGAGAAAATCTCGGTCACCAACCCTTCACCGCGCTCGCGGTAAATTTCCACTTCGTCGGTGGTAGCGATGCCGCAGCCTTCTTGACCACGGTGTTGCAGGGCATGCAACCCGTAATAGGTGAGTTCAGCCGCATTCTCGCAATTAAACACACCAAACACTCCACACTCTTCGTTGATATTACTCGGAAAATATTTTATCAGATTCACTACTGCTAACTATTAATTATCAGACACACGCCATATGTCTCTATCTTTCACCTAATCTTTCTAGAACCTCCCTGTATGCCTCCTCAATCTTTCCCATATCCCGACGGAACCGGTCTTTGTCTAACCTGTTTTTCGTTTTACTATCCCAAAAACGAGCACTGTCGGGAGATATTTCATCTATTAACAAAAGTTGACCATTTTTGTCGCGACCGAACTCCATCTTGAAATCCACCACCGTGATCCCCACGTTGGCAAACATATCGATCATAATCTCGTTAATTTGGGGCACTAATCGGAGAATTTGTTTCAATTCCTCTTCGGTCGCCAAGTTCATTGCCCGGGCGTGGGTTTCGTTGATGAACGGGTCGCGAAGGTCATCGTTTTTGTAACAGATTTCGTAGATAGGGTTGGCGGGAACGAATCCCTCCTCAATGTCCAGCCGGCGAGCCAGTGATCCGGCTACCACGTTGCGGACAATGAACTCCAACGGAATCACCTCCGTCTTCTTGCAAAGCTGGTTACAATCATCCAACTGTTTCACGAAATGAGTCTTAATTCCATTTTCTTCCAGTTTTTGGAAAATCAAAGATGAAATTTTGTTATTGAGGATCCCCTTGTTTTTGATGGAAGACTTTTTCACGCCATTATACGCTGAAGCATCGTCTTTAAAAAGCATGATGATCAACTCCGGATCATCGGTCGCATAAAGCTGCTTTGCTTTTCCATCATATAAAAATTTTCGTTTTTCCATAAAAAATTATTTTATTTTAGGATTCAATAAAAAACAGGGTATATGCTAAGTTATTGCTTTTAAATCGCAGTTCCGCATTGCCGGCTCATTTTTGCAACACAATTTTCTCATGCCACACTTGACCTCCGTCCACGATTTTCAAGATATAGACCCCTGAAGCGAGGTGCCCGATGTCGATGGAGGCATCGCCGGAGAGA
>JAITVP010000172.1 GCA_031285725.1 Bacteroidales bacterium | reverse complement strand
AAATGTTGTTTTTCATAATGTTGTGAATTTATAGTTAATAATTGATAATTAATAACGAAGGTAGGAAATTATTGAATTTAGAATTTAAAGCCTCCTGTTATACCCACCCAAAAATCAAGTTTTACATTATCAATTTGTTTGGAATATAGACTTTGAGAAATGTTAAAAAATTCATCATGGGCATTGTCATCATTCCATTTTTGAATAAATAAATTGAACGATGGCCCGAGGAAAATTTTGAAATGATCCACGATGCGCAAATTGAGGAACGGTCGAAACTGAACGAGTCCATTATATGCTTCATCATTAAAACTATACGGCAGTGAAGAATCAAAAACCGCGAACACTGTATGGTGCATCAATTCAAAATTCAATCCGATTCTGTTTTTCCATAAAATGGAACTACCAAGACCGATGCCAGAGGAAATAAACGGGCTTTCAAAATTCATGCCCAGCGACAAGATGGTATATAATTTCCTCACCCCAGAACGAAAAGTGAGGGATGTGTGCATAAACTCCCCGCCTTCAATACCAAATTCCATCACGCCGCCGTGGCACACGATGTTGAGCAATCCGAAAGGCACACCATCGGCAGTGTCGCACACGTTGACTATGCCCATCTGGAAACCGCCGCGTTTGGTGACGTTGACAATGCCAAGTTGACAGGAGGATTTCCTGGCCACGTTTACGCCACCGGCGAATTGGAAGTGGATCGTGTCCACCACATTCACGCCGGCGGCAAGTTGGACGTTCGATTTTTTAGCCACATTTACACCGCCGCTGGCTTGGAATTTGCCGTATTGGGTAATATTCATTCCGGCAGCAAGTTGCGCATACGAATGCCAAGCCAAATTGACACCCGCAGCCGCTTGAACGGTCGCCGTGTCGGCGATGTTGGCACCGGCTGCAAATTGCATGGAAAATCCCTTACGGGTGAAATTGAACCCCGCCGCAAACTGCACATTACGGCTCAATCCGTGGTATCTCCTATCCACTCCAGTGAGGTTGAAGCCCGCCGCAAATTGCGCTCCCCGTGCTTCGTAGAGATTGATGTTGAATGCGCTCGCCATCTCCAACCCCCGCACGCCACCCGTGACTCCACCCACAACATTGAAAGAGAGATTGAAGATGGTCTGTGGTGTGGCAATCCAAGCCGTGCCTAATGGTGTCACCCAAGAGAGCTGTGCGATTTTTCGTTGCGGTGTGATGGTTTGCTCTGCAGAAACCGTAGGCAGCGAATCTTGTGGAATATTTTCTTGTTTTAGTGTTCCAGTATCTTGTACGGAAATTATTTTCTCATTTGTTGAATTTTTTGTCGAATCTTTGCTGATAATCAATTCGTTATTTTCCGGTCTTTCTTGTCGAAATAAAATAATATGATAGCCAATTCGCTCATGTCCTATCGTGTCTGGGAAAATATTTCCTAACACCGTTTCCAATTCCTCGTCCTCAGCGGAAATCGAAATCCTCCACCCTTCATGAATAAGTTGTGGGTTGTATGAAAAATGAATATCGGTCTGGTTGGCAATGCTATCTAAAACGGAAGCGATGGCTTGATTGTCAATGTGTAATGAAATACGGGATGGAGTGTGGATTTCCTGGGCGTGGGATCCGAAAAATGATGCTATTAAAAAAAGTAAAAATCGGTAGCGCAACGTTTTCATTTTCTCAAAATATACTTTCCCTTATCTTCCACAACACGCAAAGACAATGTTCGACTTATTATCAACAAAACATTATCAATATTATCTTCCGGCATAAACCCAGTGCTAATAATCATCTCCCCGATGTCGGGATCATCGAAAACAATTTCAACCCCAAACTGTTGTTGGAGCTGCGCAACCACCTCTTTCAATGGCACAGACCGGAATGTGATCTCTTGTAAATCAGGTATTAGGTTTTTTTGTGTGATATTGTTCTGTTCCGATATATTTACATTCTCTTCTACTGAGGTTTCTTGTGGATTTTCTACTACTACTGAGATTTCTTGTGGATTTGAGGATATATCGTCTTTTTTTATCAATATAAACTCTTTATTAACAATATTATAGACTCCTTTTTCTCCAGCGGAGACGGTGATGCCTGGCTGGTGTTCGGTGTAAAATAGCACTTTACCTTCGGTCACTTCCACCGTCACCGGCTGGTTCTCATTGGCGGAGACGGTGAAAATGGTACCGATATCCTGAATGCGCGTTTCCCCGGCGAAAACCGTCAGTTTTTCACTCATTTCGGAAGAAACCACGACAAACGTGGCGATTCCAGTCAGCTCAACCTCGTTCTTTTTATCTTTCCGGTAGAAAAGTTGCGAACCCGCCGTCAACTCCACATCCGCCAACTCTGGGATGGTAATGTTACGGTTCTGATGTTCCGTCACAATCTGGATAACAGGATCGGGTTTCGAGATCTGGTAGAACCCGAAAATCCCAACCAACACCAGCACCACGGCGGCCACACTGCCATAGAACAACCGACGGTTAAGAGTCGGTCTGTTTTTCGGATGCCGCTCAGCGTGTTCCTTGAAATGCCGCAACGCCCCAACCGTGTCGGATTCGGGAACCTCCAAGGGCAAGTTGGCTAACTGGAACAGAGCGGTCATCTCATCGAAATAACGTTCGTTCTCAGCCGATTGCGACAACCACTGATCCAGCTGTCGCAGCTCCTTCGCAGAAGCCTCCCCGCTGAAATATCGGGAAAGTAGCAGGTCGATAGGGTTATCTTTCATTATTTTTATTTTTTAAGTGGCAAGCAGATAGCTCTTTCTTATTCACTTGTCTACTTGTCCACTAATAACCAAACCAGCACCATCAAAAAATCTTTTAATGCCGTTCGCAGCAACCGTAGCGCCTTCACAATCTGGGTTTCCACAGTATTGGGCGTGATGTTTAGTTTCTGTGAAATTTCTAAATAAGAGAGGTGCTCGAAACGACTCAGTTTGAACACTTCCCGACAGCGAGGCGGTAAGCTTTCGATAGCCGTCTCCACCTGTTTTTCCAGATCGCGAAGCATCAGTTGACTTTCCGTGGAATTGGTGCTTTTTTCCCCGGCATAGCTTAAATATTGGTGGTGTTCCGCCAGCGTGTCGCGCCGTTTGATCCAGTTTAGGCAATCGTTGTGGACAATGCGGTACAGGTAAGATTTCAGCGAAGTGTGTATTTCGATTTTAGGCGACTGATCCCATAGTTTGCAAAACATCTTCTGCACAATATCCTCGGCGTTTTCCTGATCCCGGATAATACTGTAGGCATAGAGATACAAAGGCTTATACCACGTGGTGAACATACTTTCAAAAGTTTTGTAATCACCATTCCGCAAGCCTTCGATCTCTTTCAAATTTTCCAATACACCGCCTTTTTAGGATCGCGAAAGTAGTGTTTTTAGAAAATATGACAATTGAAAGAAGGAAAACCAGTATCAGTTAACAGTCAATAGTGACCAGTCAACAGTTAACCGCAGACTGATAACTGTTAACTGTTGACTGATTGTTAAAACGTCACACTCCGCAATTTGTAGTCAAAATGTATGAATTTCCCTTTTCCAAATAATAGAAAAGCTTGATGTTCGTCGGCATAAATCACACGCACAAAGCCCCTTTTCTCCGCATTGGGCATGTCAACCTTTTTGCTTTCCAAAGTGCCGGTTTCAGAAACGGTGTAAACAATGGTTCCTGTTTTCGGATGTTGCGTGGACAAAGCTGCGATTTTTTCGCCTTTCCCCGCTAAGTGTCTTTTGTATATGCCGTTGGAAATGATGTGCAACTCGTTTCCGGTCTTAATAACGCCAGCGTTCACGAATAGTTGTTGGGCAGCGGATTTCAAATGTTTCGGTATGATTTTTTCCGCCAGCATTTCGCCGTTCTTTTCAAACGGACAAATTACGAGGTCTTTGGTTTGCCATTCATAATAGTAGCCTTGGTTGGTATATTTGACAATCATCCTCTTCTCTTCCCCAATCATCACAACAGTGTTTTCCATTTCATGAATACAAATCATGTTCAGCTGGAATGGGGTGTTTTTATCATATTTTCTCAATAATTCGGTATTTATGTTGAGAAATTCCTCTCTTTCTGTGTCGAAAACTATTCCGAAGCGCCCCGGTACATTTTTCTTGCGATCCGCCGAATAGAATCCGCCGATAAACAAATTATTATTCTCTAACTGGATCATGTGCATAGATGCCATATATCCAAACTCGAAATCATTGTAGTTGAAGAACGTCTCGCCATCTTCATTCACTTTGAGGATATGGATGTATTCGTTCGTGTCATCTTTTCTCTTTTTTGAAGATTGTTTAGACGATAATGCGAAATAGAGCGTGCCGTCGTTGGCTAACAACGCTTTGTAGAACGAGAACGATTCGTTGACGAAAGAAGGGTTGATACTACGGCTTTCCAGTACGGTTCCCGCATTGTCGAAAATGAAGAAAATCAGCTCTTTCAGCTTGTCGTTTTTATCCAAGGTGAAGATGAAATGAGCATGAAGATTGCCATCAGGCGAGGTGATCGAACGGGACACATTACCCTCTTTTTTCTTCTCGCTAATAGAAGTGAGTTCCTCCTTGTTCGAGATCTCGCCATTTTCGTTGAAAAAAAGTTTGAGGTAATTAAAGGCATCCTCTTTCTTGTCATACGTCCGGAAAAGCGCAATCACACCGCCATCCGCACCTTGGTAGGCGGAGACAAAACCGGTCAGCTTTGGAAAATCAAAATCGTTTTTTGAAAGCACCTCCAACGAACTATTAAAAATCACGTATGACTCATCATTAATGGCAATGAAATCCTCCTCGCCAATGGGAACCACACTAGATGCATAAAGTACCGATTCCGGCATAAACGAAGAAAATTTGATTTGAGCCTGCAGCATCAAGCTCGCTACAAGGAAAGTAATGAAAAGTAACGTTTTTTTCATATTTTTTGATTTTTAAGGTTATTACTATCGTCTTTGAAATACACAAAAAGCACTGGCAAAAATATGAAAAAATATGATTGATATTAATGATATAATAACGAGGGAGTCGAATTATTAATCCAACTCCCTCGTTATCAATTATGAACTGTCAACTATTAATTCTTCACCACTTTCTTCACCGCGCTACCGGCACTGCCAGACAGTTTGATAAAGTAAACGCCCGCATTGTAGCCGGAAATGTTGATCTGGAACTGGTTGCCTGTCACCGGCGCGGAATAGATCAACTGACCAAGCATGTTGGTGACTTCCAACGTCTCGAACAGAACGTCCGTTTTCACGTTAACCACGCTGTTCGCCGGATTGGGATACAACTCAACGCC
>JAITVP010000052.1 GCA_031285725.1 Bacteroidales bacterium | reverse complement strand
CCTTCAGATTCCATCTCACGATGGACACCCTTGGCTTTGGCTAAACACTTCCCACTATCAGGGTGTGTCAGGGACTTGCACCCGTTAGAATATACCCATGCTGGGCGAACCAAAAAAAGCGTGTAACCCTTTTGTACATTGGTTTACACGCTTTTAAGTTGTTTCCGGAACAGTATGTCCTATTCTTCGATTTCTTTCTCGTTATCTTTGAGCGACTTGATGGATTTGGCACTCAGAGGGGTAACAACCGACTTGCCGGTTTGCGCCTCAATTGTCTTTCGGGCGGCAGCAGCAGCAGAACCTCCCAGGGAAGCAACCTTGCGGTTTTGCGACACTGTTTCAGGTTTCCTTTCTTTTGAGATTTCAGTTGTTGCTGTTTCTGCAAGCATATTGAGCACCAGTTCGAGGTTGGTCATATTGTCGCGCAGGCTTTCGGTTTTCAGACCCTTGTGCTGCTTGTACTGCTTGGTGGTCATACCCGACCAGCCCTGCGTGATAATGTCGGTGAGCGTGGCATATTCCTGTCCCTTTTTCACTCCGCGCCGTTCCCATTCGTCGGTCAATTCCTTGCGTACTTCAATGGATTTGAGGCGCTGGTTAATCCAGTTAGCGGAATAACCTTTCCGGTGGTAGTATTCCATCAGCCGCTCAATGCCCTGTTCGGGATCGTCGATTTCTTCGAGGCGCTCGCGTCCCAACTGCGCCAGCCACTGCTTGAACGGCTCTGCTTTTGGCGAAGGAACGGACTGTATCAGCCGGAAAAGCTGCTCCACGTCGGCAACGTCTGTAAGGCGCATTTTGCCGTCGGGAGACTGCATTTTCAACTGTCCGATTTTTTCGGACAGTTCACTGCCTTCCGCACGTAACTTGCGTTTCAGGTCGTCCCAATACTTGCGCGGACGGTCTGATTCCGTCAACACCTCTATCACATCCACAATAGATATGTACCATTTTTCGTTTTCCGCGTCCCAGAGGGAGCGTACTTTCCTGTTTTCAAACAGTTTTATATCTGCTTTTTTCTCCATAATATTATATCAATTAAGAATTGTTCATTATCTGCAAAGGTAATCTTTTCCCGATTATCAAGCCAATAATCTAATTATGAATTATTAACAAAGAAACAGAAACGGCTTTTTCTGTGCTCAATTTTCAATTAAATTAAACGTGTAAACCAATATGTCAAAGAACGTATTTGTCTTGAACCTTGATTTCAGCAAGATTATCAGGATTGTCAAGATTAAGAATTATCCTGCTCATCTTTTACTCTTGCAAATCGTGGTTCGGACTGTTTCTTCCCGCCCGCTGCGCGAGCATGTTTTTGTAGCGGACAACAACGGCATTCCAGGTGTCTATAAAGGGCGTTAGCGGATGGTTTTTCATCAACAGGGCAACGGCTTCGATGCGCGAAATCAAATCCTGATAGCCGGCGTCCGCTTCCTTGCGAAGGCTCAGCATGCGCACGGACGGCTGCCCGCCCTGTTCCGTGTCGCGCTCATTGAGCAATGCCGTAAAGTCATTGTTGCACTTTTCCAGCCCCTTCACCCACGTGTCCAGCCCCAGAGCGACAACATCTCCGGCATACGTCCCGTTCATGTCCCGCAATAGAGCGCCTGCCGCAGCCGTCTCCTGACTGTAATTCATCCTGTCAACCGCGCCGTAATGATCAAATACCGGCGTCAACCGCGCTGCCGCTTCTCTTTTTTCCGCTTCTACATGGTTCAGCATCCCCTTGACTACCGTCCGGAAGCCCTTGAAAGCCATATCCCGCAACTCGTCCGCCTCGCTAATCTTCACCGTGAAAGCGCTTTTGCGCATCCGGTCTATCATAGCCGCCGCCTCGCCGTGCAGGGCGAGATACCGCGTAGATTCTTCGTCCATACCCATGCCTTCAGGCATATTTTTCGCCATTAAATTCTTAAAATCGCTGTGAAACTGAAACCATTCTTCGTTTCTAAGGCGGTCTAATTGAATTTTTTCTATTTTTTCATCATGATACAATATTTATTTGATTAGAGAAAAGTTGCCTGTAAGGTTTTGCAATTCCCCGAAAGTCCCCTGCAGTTTTGCAGCAGGGTTTCACCTTTGGGGGAAGAGGATGAGGAAAATATTTTCCATGAAAAATTACCCCTTTTTCTGCAAAAACGGAAAAGAGGATGTGAGTTTAATTGAAAGAAAAAGAGTATATTACGCGCACGTAAATTTATATGGTATGCCGGATAAGGATGTGTGTGTTACACAAATATTCGACACTTCCAAATTTTTCGGAAGAAAAATTCACACAAAAATTGTTTAGTTGCACACGGTTCACTGTGTATCTTTTAAATGATTTGCAAAGATATACATTTAATCACTACTGACCGATTAAAAACCGGTATTATTTTTATTTAATTAATTTTCAGTTACTTATTGCTACGGCGAAACCATCCATTACAACGGACAAATTTTATCTCCCATCGATCCGTTAACCACTTACCACTATACACTCAGCTCTATTAGAGGTTGCGACAGCCTTATTGAGTTGCGAATCAGCGTGGAAAGCTTGCCTGTGATAGATTTCACGCCAATACCACAAATAGTGTCTCTCCCTGATAAGGTAGAGAGTGGACAAGTAACAAAAAGGCTGGTTAAAAATTTTGAACTGATTTTTTTATTTATTTTTTAATCGCTAATTATTATGTAAATAATTTTTTGTATGTTTGCGGAGTGATAGAATAACAGCCGGTTGTCCTACCTTTTTCTTTCACACACTCCCTCCTCTTTTCCTATTTCGGTAACTCATTACTGGCCGGCTGTTGTTCACACTTTTTCCTATTTTTGCGTCTTAATTTTTAAAACGAAAATATGGAAACGAAAAATGTGAAAATTGAAGTGGCTGACCCTACAGTATTGGGCTTATTTGGTTTAGCGATAGTGACTTTCGTGGCGTCATCACAAAAATTAGGATGGACGGATGGTTTGGCGTATGTACTCCCTTGGGCACTCTTCTTGGGTGGCTTTGCGCAGCTGATCGCTTCCTTATTTGATTTCAAACATAAAAACCTGTTCGGGGCAACCGCTTTCTCCGCCTATGGTCTCTTTTGGATGGGGATGGCGGTGGGATGGCTTATTAAATTAGGTTGTTTCGGTGAAACATTAGCTGCAACCGCCGATCCCGGACAATTGGGATTCGTTTTCTTGGGTTACATGATTATTTCCCTGATATTCACTATTTCCGGATTGAAAATGTCAAAAGTGATGTTCTTCCTGTTGCTCCTCATCACGGTGCTCTTCTTGGGCTTGGCACTGGATGCTTTTGGCTGTGGACATATCTGGCATGGCGTGGCGGCCTACTCCGAACTAATGATTTCTCTTCTCACGTTCTATGTTTTATCCGCCAAATACCTCAACTCTTTCTTTGGAAAAGAGATTCTGCCGGTGGGTGGTCCATTCTTAAAGTAAAGTTTATATTACATTAGAGCCGAGTGATTCCAAGTCATCCGGCCACTTTTCTTTTTGCGCCTCTACCGGCTAACAATCTTAAACTCCGTCCGTCTATTAATTGCTCTGCCCTCTTCGGTATCGTTCGGTGCGATGGGGGAATTTTTCCCGTACCCTTTGTAAGATAATCGGGATGCAGGAATGTCTTTTCTAATCAGATAATTGTAAACAGATTTCGCTCTATCTAAAGAGAGATTGAGGTTGTATTCGTCGCCGCCTTGGTTGTCGGTGTGTCCACCGATCTCGATGTTTATCGTGGGATTCTTTTTCAGATAATCTACCAAATTATCCAGCTCCACGCCCGACTCTTTCTGTAAATCGCTTTTCGCAAAGTCAAAGAAAATATTGCGTAAAATAAACGTGCTGCCCACTTCTGCTTTTTGTAAAGAGATATTCTTGAAATAGGGTTCCAAATTGGTGTATGATTTTTCAAGTTGGAAATTCTCGGAGTAGAAAGGATAATCAGGATGGTTCACGTTCAACAACACGTTGGTTCCGGTGATGATGCAGGCCAGGAACTCTCCCGTTTGCGGATCAGAAGTTGTGGAAGTAACAACTTGGCTCGTAATAAGATCAACCAATTCCACGGAGGCTTCCAGCGGTTCCAAGGTTTCGGCATCGCGGATTTTGCCCTTCATATACGTCACCGGTGTGGGGCGGTAATTCTCGTCCAACTCGAAATAGTAGATATCCATGCCGCCATAGCCCCCTTCCTTGTCGGTGGCAAAGTAGGCGATCGTGCCTTGAGCATTGATGAAAATGTTCAGTTCGTCCATCGGCGTGTTCACCGGATAACCCAAGTTAATTGGTTCTGACCAAGTGTTATTGGGAAGTAAAGATGAGTAGAAAATATCACGGCCGCCCATGCCCGGCCAGCCATCGGAAACGAAATACAACGTCCGTCCATCGGCGTGGATAAACGGTGCGGTTTCGTCCAACTCGGTGTTGATGGCTGGTCCCAGATTTTCCGGAATAGTGAAAACACCTTCCTCAATCATCTCGCATTTCCAGAGGTCAAATCCTCCGTGGCCGCCCGGGCGATTGGAGGAGAAGTAGATCGTTTTTCCATTTGGTGACATGCTTGGTTGGGATTCCCATTTTCCGGTGTTCACCGGTTCTCCCAAATTCCGCGGCCGCGACCATCGGCTCCCGATCCGCCGCGACCAATACAAATCGCAACTCCCGTAGCCTTGATCGGCATTGCATAAGGTGTAGAAAAAATATTTCCCGTCTGGAGAGATCGCTTGCGCCCCTTCGTTATGGTTGGAATTTATGGGATAAGCCATCGGCTGCCGGGATTGCCACTCACCGTCTTTCTTTCCGCAATAGTAAAAATCCTCTTCAAAAAGACAGAAAGCGCAAGCGGTATTATTGTTGCGCGGCCGGCGGAGTGTGAAAATCAGCTCCATTTCATCCGCCGTGATCGTCACCAGATATTCATCCAACTCAGAATTGACATTCTGCCCCATATTGATCGGATTGAAATCCACCGGATTTTTTAACGCTTCAATCCCGAATGCGCAGTTTTCCAACCCACGTCTAACATCGTTAGTTACAAGTGGGTCGGGGCTTGTTTTACTCAAATATGTTTGGAGATTCTTCTGTGCCGCCTCATAACGCCCCACTTTCAACTCCTCGCTGGCCGTGATGAAATAGAGGATCGGTTTAGGATTTTCCATTAACGAGATCGCTTTGTTATAATAATCCGCCGCCTTGTCCGATTGCAACGTCACATTGTAAATATCGCCTTGCAGCAAATATGCCTCTGCATACGTATTGTCTAACTCGAAGATTTTATCCAAATATTTTGTCGCTTGGTCAAATTGTTGATTTTTCAAGCATTCCTTGGCCTTGTCCTTCAATTTTAACACTTTTTTGGAAGGTTCATTTTGAGATACGACTTCTGAAGAGAAGATGAATAATGATATAATGATAAACAACAATCTGATTTTCATGCCATTATTATTTGTTTATATTCCACTGGATTTTGCTTCTTGCCAAAGTTTGTCCATCTCATCTAACGACATATCAGATAAGGGTTTATCTATCTCTTTGGCACGATTTTCCATAAACTGAAACCGTTTGATGAACCGTTTATTGGTCTTTTCGAGCGCATCTTCGGGATTAATTTTTGTTAACCGGGCATAATTGACGAGTGCGAACAGCAGGTCGCCGAATTCATCTTCCATGCGATCGCTCTTTTGAGCTAACTCATCCTTAAACTCTTGCAACTCTTCCTGTACTTTCTCCCAAGCGGGATCGCTGTCGTTCCAATCGAAACCGACACCGCTGGCTTTTTCCTGAATCCGGTAGGCTTTCACCATTGCCGGCAACGAAACGGGCACGCCACCCAACACCGACTTGTTTCCCTCTTTCAATTTGATCACCTCCCAATTCGCCCGCACATCATCGGCATTTTCCACTTTCGTGTCGGCAAAAATATGCGGATGTCGGCGAATCAACTTCTCGTTAATCTCTTTCAACACATCGGTGATATCGAAGAGTGACTGTTCCGAACCGATCTTTGCATAAAAGACCAAATGCAGCATCAAATCACCCAACTCCTTGGAAATATCACCATATTTCTTATCCAAAATCGCATCCGATAATTCATATGTCTCCTCAATGGTAAGATAACGCAACGACTCGAAAGTCTGTGCTTTATCCCAAGGGCAATTCATCCGGAGCCGATCCATAATGTCTAAAAGTTCTTTAAAAGCGAGTAAGCGGGGATCTTGAGTCATAGGTAATGTTGCTAAGTGTTCAGGTGTTAGGGCGTTTAAGTGTTATGATAAATTCTTGATTTCATTAGGTATAGCTTTAGTACACATTGCTGCCTCTATTGGCTCTAAAGACAATTTTCCTTTAATAAAACATTTTTTTGTTAAATCACTGGTATCCAGCATAACCTGCAACCCTGGACCTAAATAACCTCTTATATGTACGATCGGAGGAGTTGCATAACCGGATATATGATTATACATAGCATAGTTGAAATCATCACTCAAGGCAAACAGATCAGCCGATAGAACCTTCCATCCTGAAATTTTTATTATTTTCCCTTCGTCTTCTTGTTTTCTTTCCGAATATAAGGAACAATAATTTCCATCTACCGTATAAACATCATTATAATTATTCCAGTCAATGGGTTTTACATCTTTTGGACATTTTCTTATGCAACCTTTTTCGCAAGCAGCAAACAACAATAACATTGCCATGAAGCATAAAGTCATTTTTTTCATCAGCAATTTATCTTGCATTTCCCCTAAATTAATACCGTTCTCATTCACTTCCTTTTTGGAAGGGATTTCGGGCAAATGCCGGTTTGTTTTGATCAATTTTTCTAAATGAAAAACGGTAGCCTTCGTAAATGGCCATACCGTAAAACAGAAGATCAATAGGTGAAAAAGTTTCTTTCATGATTTCCATAGTTATTTGTGTATGTGACAAAAGCATTTTTAGTGCTTCAAAGTAAGTCAGACCGATTTCAGGGTCTTGCGCAATAAAGCCAACTTGACTTAAAAAATTGCCCAAAACACATCCTAATAATGCGCCGATAGCACCGATTACACCATAGATTTTATCAATGCCTTTGCCCATGAATCTAACGGCAATACCTACGACCAAACCAACAGCAAGAGCCATATAACCAATTTGATAACTTGTAATGACAGTAATTACAGCCCATAAAATCGCCATTATAATAGCCGAACCCAAACTGGCAATAATGGCGAATGGTAAATTTTGCTCTAACTTTAATTCTTCCATTTTGCGATTTAATTCTTCTTGATTTAGAGATTGCTCCAAATCTTGTTCTTCTTGTTGGATTTCCGCTTTAGTATTTTCTTGCATATTATTTATTTTTAATAATTATAATTTACTCAACTTTGTTTTAGTTTATTTCACAGCGCTCGCTTGATGTCGCAAAGATAGTATAATATCCGGTAAGCTACTTGTTATGGGCTGGACTTTCTAATACGCTCTTGCAAACACCACTCTTTCCTTCGACGGATGGCCGGTGAGGATGCACTTTCCTTCTTCTTGCGGGTTATTGAACGGGACGCAACGGATGGTGGCTTTGCTCTTCTCCTTGATCAGCTCTTCGGTTTCGGGGGTACCGTCCCAGTGGGCTAATACAAAGCCGCCCTTTTCATCCAAAAGGGAAATAAATTCTTCCCATGTGTCCGCTTTTCGAGTGTTTTCTTCCCGGAAATTCAAGACTCTGTTATAGAGGTTATCTTGAATGTCGGTCAGCAATTGTTCGATAGCGGTATCCAAATTATCGAAAGAAACAGTCGTTTTTTCGAAGGTGTCGCGGCGGGCCACCTCAACTTGGTTGTTTTCCAAATCTCGCGGTCCAATGGCGATGCGAACGGGAACGCCTTTCAGTTCATACTCGTTAAATTTCCAACCTGAACGCTTGGAGTCATCGTCATCGAATTTCACGGAGATGCCTTTTGCTTTCAATTTGCCCATCAGCTCATTCACCTTCTCGACAATGGCTATACGTTGTTCGTCATTTTTATAGACAGGAATGATAACCACTTGAATAGGAGCTAATTTAGGAGGCAATACCAACCCGTTGTCATCGGAATGGCTCATGATCAACGCCCCGATCAGACGGGTGGAAACCCCCCAGGAGGTTGCCCACACGTAATCCAATTGGTTCTCTTTGTTCAAGAATTTCACGTCAAACGCTTTGGCGAAATTTTGACCCAGGAAATGGGATGTTCCAGCCTGCAATGCTTTTCCGTCCTGCATCAATGCTTCAATACAGTAGGTGTCTTCCGCTCCGGCGAAACGTTCGTTTAGCGTTTTCAACCCGCGGAGTACCGGCATGGCCATGAATTTTTCGGCGAAATCGGCATATACACCCAACATCTTTTCGGTCTCCTCCACCGCCTCTTCTTTGGTGGCGTGTGCGGTGTGGCCTTCTTGCCACAAAAACTCGGCCGTTCTTAGAAACAAGCGGGTACGCATTTCCCAACGTACCACGTTCGCCCACTGGTTGCACAGGATTGGCAGGTCACGATAAGACTGTATCCAGTTTTTGTATGTGTCCCAAATGATAGTTTCGGACGTGGGGCGCACGATCAGTTCTTCCTCCAGTTTCGCCATCGGATCAACCACAACGCCGTTGCCGTCGGGATCGTTGATCAGACGATAGTGAGTTACCACGGCGCACTCTTTCGCAAACCCATCCACGTGCGCGGCTTCGCGGCTCAGGAACGATTTCGGGATGAACAATGGGAAATAAGCGTTCACGTGGCCGGTTTCCTTAAACATATCGTCCAATGCGCGTTGCATTTTCTCCCAGATTGCATAGCCATACGGTTTGATCACCATGCAGCCTCTAACCGCCGAATTTTCAGCTAAATCGGCTTTTTTTACTATGTCATTATACCATTGAGAATAATTCTCATCTCTTGTCGAAAAACTTTTTGCCATTATTGTCGTTTATGATTTAACTTTTAAGTATCTTTGTTGTCCGCTAAAACCAGACTGCAAAAATAAAAAAGAAAACTAAAAAATAGGAGATCCAAGCTATGAAAAAAATGAACTTAACCCTGCTTATTTTGGTGCTTTTGGCAATCACCTCCTGCCAAATCAACTCTTTCACCGTGTATGATGATGTGTATACCTCATCAAAGGACAAAGCTCAAACCAGTCAGACTCCCCAGACCAATCAGGATAACAATACCGCTTCTCAAGGTATGTATTCCGATTACCAATATTCCGAACCGGCCAATCAGGGCTATACGGATTATGCAAGCAGCTCGACCCAAGTAGATTATGATTCCGATGGGAATGCATACGTAACGAATAATTACTACTATGAAGAGGATGATTATTACGACTATTACTACACATCCCGGATTCGGCGATTCCATTCCGATGCTTACTGTGGCTGGGATTATTATGATCCGTACTACACCAATCTTTACTGGTATGATTATTCTCCCGCAAGTTGGGGTGTTAGTATTTATCTAGGATACAATTGGTGGTGGCCGTCTGCATATTATCGTCCTTATTACCATAATTACGGTTATTACAGTTGTGGATTTTACCATGGCTGGGGCTGGAACGGCGGCTGGGGTTCTTCGTATTGGGCGGGTTATAACCATGGCTACTGGAACGGCTACAATGATAGCTATTTGGCTGGTTATTACCATAATAGCTACGACCGCAACCGATCATATAGCTACGGGCACCGAAATGGCGTGAGCCCATCCAACGGATTGGCGGGAAGAGACCGCAACGAAGGACCAACAAGAAACAATGACAACAACCATTCCGTAGGTTCGGTGAGCCGATCAATAGGACCGGCAACCACGTTTAGTGAAAGATATGACGCTATTGCCTCCGCCCAGACTTCCAGACCTGTATCGCCATCCACGACGTCATCCGGGAAAAACACCACGATGAGCCGTGAGCAACTGAATGTAAGCTCTGAGACCCTCAACAAAGAATCAATCAACGGTGGAACTGCTGTAAACCCGAACACCACAAGTGGACGGGCACCTGCTTCAGTCGGCAATGTGAACAAAGAACCGGTGAATACAGTGACGCGGGAACGTCAACCGGCAAATGCAAACACGGCCGTCAACCGTGAATCCGTAAGCACGACAACACAAGATCGCCAACCGACAAATACCACGGTAAATCGTCAACCGGCAGGCATTACCACACAACCGACAACAACGCCTAACACACAAGCCCGTCAACCAGCGAATGCCAATCCGAATGTGAACCGACAAACGGTGAATACCAATACACAGAATCGTCAACCGAGTACCACATCCGGAAGTCAAAATCGCCAGCCGGCATCAACTCCTTCATATCAAAATGACAACAATCGCTCAATGAGCACACCTTCGTATAACAACAGCAACCGTTCCACTTCCACGCCCTCGTATAACAACAGTAACCGCTCGACGACCACGCCTTCGTACAATAATAACAACCGTTCCACTTCCACACCTTCGTATAATAACAGTAACCGTTCCACTTCCACGCCCTCGTACAATAATAACAACCGCTCCACTTCCACGCCGACATATAATAACAATAGATCATCATCAAACTACAATCGCTCGGTTTCCTCACCGAGTTCATCGGGAAGTTCACGGAGCGGCTCGTCATCAAGCGGTAGTAGTTCATCGGGAAGTTCCGGCAGATCCCGTCGTTAATAAGACATAGTACTAACATCTCAATCAGGATTGAATATGAAAAAAATAGTTGTATCAATCGTAGCATTCTGCCTCTCATTTTTAACGCTGCAAGCGCAATCGTACGTTATTGATGCGTTTCGTTTTTCACAAATCAATTGGCAGGGGACGGCACGTTCTATGGGTGCCGGCGGCGCATTTGGAGCGGTGGGTGCCGAATATTCGGCATTAAGCACAAACCCCGCCTCCATGGGGATTTATAAGAAGAGCGAGGTCTCTTTCACGCCCGTTGTGGTCTCCATTTTCAACGCCTCGTCAATGTATGAAGGAAAAACATCAAATTATCTTTCCAGCAATTACAGCCTCACCAATTTCGGTATTGTGATGGTTGCGCCGATCAAGGAGTCGCCGTGGAAAAACGTCCAATTTGCTTTCGGTTACAATCGGATCAATGATTTTAATAATAGTTTCCGGGTGGAGGGCATGGTAAATTCTTCTATCACAAAGCTATATGCCAATTCGGCGAATGGAACAAATTTGGAGAATCTAAACGGTGAGTTAGAAATGGCTTTCAATATATGGGCCATAGACACGTTATCCGGAAGTGTGAGAGATTATGAATCCTTGTCTACTGCCAATGAAATTAATCAAAAACAGTTTGTGAAAACGAGAGGAGGCATTGATGAAATGAACTTCACCGTGGGCGGGAACTATGATGATAAATTGTACGTTGGGGCAACCATTGGTGTTCCGTTTTTGAAGTACCAGGAAACGGTAACGTATGAAGAGAAAAACATGGATGAAAATCCTGTGAATATGACCGATTTCACGAAGAGAACCGATTTGCGTGTTCGTGGAACGGGGGTGAATTTGAAATTGGGATTGATTTATCAACCGGTGGACTATTTCAGAATTGGCGCCGCATTTCACACGCCAACCTATTATTCTCTTCGGGAAACATACAATATTGAAATAAGTTCGGTATTTAGTGATGGTTGGAAAGGGATGGCCGATAATACAAACGAATACTCTTATCGTTTGGTTACTCCGCTCAGAGCCAGTGCAAATATGGCATTTCTCATCAACAGGAAAGCGTTTATCAGTGCCGATTATGAATTTACCAATTACGGCATGGCGAAAATGTACGCATCGGATTATGGTTTTGACGACGAAAACGCCGATATCACTAAAAAATATGGCGCCAGCCACACGATCAAGATGGGAGCGGAGA
>JAITVP010000050.1 GCA_031285725.1 Bacteroidales bacterium | reverse complement strand
TCCTCGCCGACATACACCCGGTCATCGGCTTCCGCATACCAGGCGGGCAAATAACCCAAATCCCGCTGCATTCGCAAGACCAGCTCAGGAGCATGGTAAAACGGCGAACCATTCAGGATCGCCATCTCGTGACCGGGATTAAAGTAATGGGTTCGATAGTTAATGATTAATAGCTAATGGTTGATGGGACAAAAATATTATTTTTTGACATTAATTTTTTTCCTTAAACACTGTCCTCCTGAAAGTATTCAACAATTCCTACTTCTACATAATGGCAATCTGTCATCACAATACAATCTTCCATTTGTACAATGGCTGCGTAATTTCCTGTCATAGATGGTGTAAATGATTGTCCTGTAGCTCCGGTAATGGGCGTGTTTTCATTATCACAATCAATCCATTGATAAGAGGCACCACTTTGAATCGTTTCCTGCAAAAACATGTTGGTGGAACAGACCCTCCAATAATAGGTAATTCCTGTCCCTAATCCACTAAGGGTGTGCGAACTCCCCGAAACATTATAAGAGGAGACCGCTGTTTCAAAATTAGGATCCATAGAAAATTGCATGCGATATCCGGTAGCTCCAAAAACGGAATTCCAAGACAACATAACCTCATCCGCAGTATTGGACGATTGATTTTCCGGTGAGATGAGAGTGGGTGCAGTAAGTGTAATATCCTCCGTAGTGAAACTCCACGTGGAAGACCATGGGGAGTGACCATCCGCATTGGCTGCGCGTACTCGCCAATAGTAAGTGGTGGTGGGGCTAAGTGTAACGCTCGAAGCAAAAGTGAGGGAGGTGTAGCTACTTTTAGCAATCTCTGTAAAGCCGTTATTTGTACTAATTTGATATTGATAATTGGTGGCATTATCGACACTTTCCCACGAAAACACCGGATTTTGCCAAACAACCCCCGCTGCGGTATTCGTGGGTGAGGTCAATGTTGGAACTACCGTAAGCTGATAGACGGTTGTGAAAATCCGTACTCCAGACCAGTCCGATGTGTCTGCGTCGTGGCAGGCTCTGGCTCGCCAGTAGTAAGTAGTCTCGTGCATATAGATTTGAAATTCTTAACATTCAAGTCGCAAGTGCCACTTTTTCATTTTGCAAATATCGCAAAATATTCATTCATTGCGGTTCATGAAAAAGCGGTTTTCCGCCCCACCGATTTCCTTATCTCAGTATCTTATTTGTATTCGTACAGCATACGATACACATCAATGCCGCCATCCCAAGGATATGTGATGGTGGCTTTCACAGGCAGGTCTCCGTTGTATTCATAACTGTTAGTGGCATATAGACTGCTTGCTGGATATTCGCTGTCCCATCCGTTTTCCTCTGTAATGGTGAGGCAATTGTTTACGGACCAATACTCTGCATCCACGACGCTCATAAAAATATTTTTGAACGGATTGGTTTTATTGTCATATGTATTGATATAACGGTATGCATAATCGCCATACTCATTGTCATACTCCGTCCAGGTTTCAGTTACGATATTGTTGCCTGAGTAGGTAAATTCCAATGATAATTCATCTATTTCGGTCTCTTTAGTGTTTCGGCCTGCGAGTTTGGCAAAGAAAGCCTCCCTGTTTTGTAAAGGTTTGAATATTTGTCGTTTTTCTGTTTTTCTCTTGGAATAATCACTGTAAACTTTGATGTCGAATCGGGTGATCATATTCCCGTTGCGTTCAGCAACCGTATATTCCTCCCACTCATTAGAGCCGGAATACGTGTAAACGATTTTAGAAAGGAGGTTGTTCTCATAAGAAAACGTAACCGTCTCATCCTCGCAATCGTACTGAGTAAGCAGGCTGCCGTTGTAAGTGAATGTTTCCGTGTAATCCAAGAAGCCATTTTCATAATTTTCTATTTTCGTAAGTTTGTTGCCATTCCATATGTATTTCGCCAACAGAGCGTTGTTGTCGTCCAGATCGTAAATAGCGGAAATCTTTTTGGTCGAAGTAGAGGGTTCTTCACTGGGTGTTTCCGTTGGCTTTTCATCACAAGCGGTGAATAAAGCGACGGTTGATATGAGGAGAAACAAAGTTTTGAGAAGATTGATTTTTTTCATAAAATGGTTTTAAGGATTAGTATGTGTCATGGAGAAACGAAGAAAGCGGGGAAATATTTTGATTGCTGATTATTGATTGCTGATTCATGAATCAAAAAAATATAATTTTTTAATCACTATTTTTGCCCAACTCTAAAAATTAAAACAATGAACGGCGATCTAAAGCTCTATATCTTTTTAAATCAATTGAATATCGAATTTGAATACCTGTGTATATCTTTTTAGATCATACACTAAATGAAGTGGAAAAATTGAGTTCCCATCCAGACATCAACACGGCTTCTATAATCGTTACAAAAGATGATTTTTTGCGCTTCTTGAATTACGTCGGAAATGAGTTTGACTGGGTGAAATTGTATTGATTCTTAATCTCTTGAAAGTCAGTGTGATGATTGTAAGTAATTGATTATTAGGATAGAAGTTAAATTGACATTTCCAGAAAAATAGAAAGGTTGAAGGTAAACGAGTTGTGTTTTTCGTTCCAAAAATTCGCTATTTTTCTATGTACAAAAAAAGATAAAAGTCAATATTGAAATCTGTTTTTTTTTAACTTTTTTATGTTCATTTTTGTCGGGTGAAAGACGGGAAATATTTCCATTTTCAACTTGCTTATATTTAAACTATTGACAAATTTTCGAACAGTAAAGTAATGATGGATAGTAAATCAAAAGATTGCAAAGAGGTATGGAGCAGATGTTTGGCAATCATCAAAGCCAACATTGAACCGGAAGCCTACAAAACGTGGTTCGAACCGATCGTGCCCATCGCAATACAAGATAATACGTTGATCATTCGATTACCCAGCCATTTGTATTACGAATGGTTGGAACAGAACTATGTGAGCCTGTTGAAGTTAGTGATTCGGAAAGAACTGGGTGCATCGGGAAAATTGCAATACAGGGTGATTATGGAGAAAACCCAAGAGGACGACAAGACTATCAGCCTCCCTTCCCGCGACGGTTATGCTGTTAATAACATTGTGGATAAGCAACCTATTGATATTTTTAATGTATCCGAGAAAAACCTTCCCGATCCGTTTGTGTTGCCCGGTATCAAGAAACACAAAATTTCCTCCAACCTCATTGAAAGTTTCAATTTCGACAATTACGTGGAGGGCGATTGCAACCGCTTGGCGCGATCCGCCGGTTGGGCCATCGCCCGCGAACCAGGCGAAACGGCTTTCAACCCTTTCTTTATCTATTCTGACGTGGGCTTGGGAAAAACACACTTGGCGCACGCCATCGGTCTGCAGACCAAGGTGAACCACCCCGATAAAACCGTGTTGTACGTCAACTCCGATCTCTTCTATCAACAATTCATGGAAGCAGTTAAAAACGGGAATATCAACGATTTCATCTATTTCTACCAATCGGTGGATGTCTTGATTATCGACGACATTCAATATTTGGCGGGTGGTAAATTGAAAACGCAAGAAGCCTTTTTCCATATATTTAACAGTCTTTATATGAAAGGGAAACAGATCATTCTCACCTCCGACAAGTCGCCAGTGGAGATCTCGGGCTTTGAAGCGAGATTGCTCTCCCGTTTCAAATGGGGCTTGACGGCTGATCTCACTATTCCAGATTATGAAACCCGGATCGCCATCATTAACAAGAAGTTGGAACATAATGGCATTGAATTTCCTTGTGACGTGATTGAGTATCTTGCTCTGCGCGTGACCTCCAACACTCGGGAATTGGAAGGTGCCATGATCTCCATCCTGGCCCAAGCTTCGCTGAATCGGAAAGAAATTACCGTGGAATTGGCGAAAGAAATGGTTGATAAATTTGTTAAAAGCACGGCGAAAGAAATATCCATTGAATTTATCCAAAAGATCATTTGCGATTATTACAGCGTGCCGGTGGAGAGCATCAATGCGAATACCCGCAAGCGGGAAGTGGCGCAAGCAAGGCAATTGTGTATGTTCTTTGCAAAAAAATTCACCAAAATGCCGTTAGCCGCCATCGGAGAGCTTTGTGGCAAAAAGCACCATGCCACTGTGTTGCACGCCTGCCGCACCATGCATAATCTCTACGAAACGGATAAGAAGATGAAAAAAGAGATGGACGATATCGAAAAGAAACTCAAAACGTAATCCCGCACCCTTTCACCTCCTCCAATTTGCTTATTTTTGCACTCCTAATTTTGAACTATGGCTTTATTAAGTGAGTATTCGTTGTGGTTTGTCTTGTTGTGTATTCTCGTAGGTACCGCATATTCCGCTATTCTTTACGTTAAAAATAGAAACATTGATTTTGGAAAACGCCCCAAGATCGCTATGATGATCCTGCGTGGGGTGGTGATCGCCATGATCACCTTCCTGCTACTTTCTCCCATGATCAAAATCACAGTGAAACAAGTGGATAAACCAGTGTTGATTTTTGCCGTGGATAATTCGGAATCTATCGCTTTACAAGAAAATAACAATGCGAATAATTATAAACAATCACTAAAAGGACTCCAAAAATCTTTGCAACAAGATTACGAAGTGGTGACTTGTTTGGTGGGTGATCAAAACCATTTTTCCATCTTTAATGAAAACGAGGAATTGATTGATTTTAACAATAAATCCACTAATCTCTCTGCGGTTTTTGATGATATGTCCAGCGTATACCGCAATCGAAACATTGGGGCGATGATCTTGCTGACGGACGGGATTTACAACAAAGGATCCAATCCGTTGTACAAAGCCGAGCGGGTAGAATATCCGGTTTATACGGTAGGGTGGGGCGATACGGAGTTGCAAAAGGACCTCTTCGTTTCTAGCGTGAACCATAATAAACAGACCTATAAAGGGAACTATTTTCCGGTGGAAGTTAAGGTGTCGGCCAACAAACTGGCGGGCAAAACCACGCTGCTGACGGTTTCCGCAAGAGGGGAGGAAATCTACTCCAAAGAGATAAAAATATCTAATAATCAATATTTTGAAACAATAAAATTTAACATAGAGGCGAAAGAGAAAGGGATGTACAAATACGATGTGACCCTTTCATCGGTGGATGAGGAGACAAACGAGAAGAACAACCACACCGCATTTTTCGTAGAGGTGATCGACTCCCGGGAGAAAATTGCGATACTCTACCACGGTGCGCATCCCGATGTGAGTGCTATCCGCCAAACGCTTGATGCTATCGACAAGTATGAGGTAGATGTTTTTCCAGTACAGGATTTCAAAGAACCAGTCAAGAATTACTCATTGTTGATTTTGCACCAACTGCCCTCGGCAAACCATCCGATCACCGCATTGATGGAGGAGATTTTGTCGAATAAGATCTCCACGTTGTTCATTATCGGCACAAAAACCGACATTCGCCGTTTCAATGCATTGAACACAGGGTTGCAAATTCAGCAAACCCGCGATTTGTTCAACAACGTGACACCCACGTATAACGACAATTTCACCTCGTTCACCTTTACGGAAAGTAGCAAGCAAGTCGTGAAAAAATTCCCTCCGTTGCGGACGCCATTTGGGGAATACAAGATGGCAGTGTCATCCAATATTTTTGTGTATCAACAAATTAACAGTGTGGCAACGCAATATCCATTGATCATGTTTAATGATATGAACGGCGTGAAAACGGGTGTCATCACCGGAGATGGATTGTGGCAGTGGCGGATCTATAACCATCTCTACTTCAACGATCATAATGCATATGACGAAGTGATTTCCAAGACGGTGCAGTTGCTCTCGGTGAAAAGCGACCGGAGCCATTTCCGGGTGCTGGGTGTGCCATTGTATGAGGAGACAGCTAATGTTGAGTTTACGGCGGAACTGTATAATGATAGTTATGAGTTAGTTAATGAATCTGACGTGGTGATGGCTTATCGCAACGAGGCGGGCAACGAGTATGAGGCTCGTTTTTCAAAACAGTACAACGGCTATGCGTTGAATCTCGGACGTTTGCCGGTAGGTACTTACACGTGGACAGCGAAAACAACGAACGGCGGTAAATCCTATACGCAATCCGGTAGCTTCACAGTGAGCGAAATGGTGTTGGAATCGCTCAATTTGGTGGCGGATCACGATCTGTTGAAAAGCATGGCACAAGCCTCCGGCGGAAATTTTTACACGCCAGCGCAAACGCAAGAAATAGCACAAGCCATTCGCGGCAATGAAAACATCAAATCCATCATCCAATACTCTAAAAAATATGGCTTAATGCTCAATTCTTGGTGGTATCTTATTGTGATTTGTTTGCTGCTGGGCGTGGAGTGGTTTATGCGCAAGTGGGGCGGCGGTTATTAATCGAAAAATAATTAAAATGAAACAGTTCTGTTTGAAAATATTGATTTTGTTGTTGTTATCGCCTTGGATACTTCCGGCGCAAGAGGTCGCCTTGTTGAAATATCGGGGGGGGGGCGACTGGTATGCTAATCCCACGTCCTGGCCGAATTTGATCCGTTTTGTTAATGAAAATCTGGGTGCTTCATTACATGAGGATTACGCCACCGTGGAAGTCGGCAGTCCCGATATTTACCGCTATCCGTTCATACACATGACGGGGCACGGGAATGTGATCTTTTCGGAAGAAGAAGCTTCCAATCTGCGTAACTATCTGATTGCTGGCGGTTTTCTGCATATTGATGACAACTACGGTTTGAAACAGTTCATCCTTCCCCAGATGAAATTGGTTTTTCCTGAATTGGATTTTGTGGAATTGCCCTATAATCATCCTATTTTTCATCAAAAATACAAATTCCCGAATGGTCTGCCCAAGATTCACGAACATGACAACCTGCCTCCACAGGCTTTTGGACTTTTTTGGGAAGGCCGGATGATATGTCTTTTCACCTTCGAAACCGACTTAGGCGATGGCTGGGAAGACTACGAGGTGCACAAAAATTCCGAAGTCACCCGCACTAAAGCGTTGCAGATGGGGGCGAACATTATACAGTATGTGTTTACGGAATAAAAAACGGTGATCTGTAAGCCGGGTTCTGTGAACTCCTGTCATTTATCTAGGCTTTACGTTGCCGCAAAGTTCAATCGGTCTACCCTCCGGGTCGGGCGGGTCGCCCTCAAGCCCCGGTTTATTTGACCTTTCAACCCATGAGGTTTACCTGCGCACGCATCGCTACGCTACGCCGTGAGCTCTTACCTCACGTTTTCACCCTTACTCCTTGCGGAGCGGTATCTTTTCTGTGGCACTTTCTGTGATTTGCAAGCAAATCCCTTCCTGTTAGGAAGCATGGCACCCTGTGTTGCCCGGACTTTCCTCTCCCTCGTGACGAGGCAGCGACAGGACAATCACCGTTTTGTGTATGATCAATGTTAATAGTTGCCCAACATCACCGGCATGATCAGCATCAGCAGATTCTCCTCCGGCATGAACTCCTCGGTGGGAAGGATGATGGCCGCACGGTTGGGTTGCGACATCTCGATCCGGATTTCGGGCGCATCCATGTTTTCCAACATCTCGCGTAAAAACTTGGAGTTGAAGCCGATTTCCAACGGTTCGCCGGAGTAAATGCCACTCACATCCTCTTCTGCTTTATTAGAGAAATCAATATCTTCGGCGGTGATGTTAATCCTCTCTTCAGAGAGGGAAACCCGAATCTGGTAGGTGGACTGGCTGGCGAAAATTCCCATGCGGCGGATGCATTTCAACAATTCGTCACGGGAAATGATCAATTTATTGGGGTTTTCGGTTGGAATGACTGTTTCATAGTTCGGGAATTTGCCATCTTTCAACCGGGTGTAGAGCAGCACGTTTTCAAACGAGAACTGCACGTGGTTGGTGGTTGACGAGAAAGCTACGGTCACATTTTCTGTTACAGTTTGTAACACGCCTTTCAACTGGCTGAGCGGTTTTCTGGGGAAAATGAAAGAGTTGAAATCTTCGGTTTTTACTTTTGTGTTACGATAACGCACGAGTTTGTGGGCATCGGTTGCGACGAAGGTAATGTTTTCGCTCGACAGCTCGCAGAGCACGCCGGTCATATTCGGTCTCATCTCGTCGTTGGCAGCAGCAAACAGTGTCTTGCTGATCGCGCGCTGCAGTACTAACGGCTCGATGGTGAACGATTCGGGGTTTTCGATGGGCGTAATGGTCGGAAATTCATTGCTGGGATAACACGGGGAGTCGTACTCGCCGTTTGCCGCCGTGAATTTGAGGAACATTGCTTCCAGATCGAATACGAAAACGATCGGTGTTTCCGGAATCAGCTTCAATGTTTCCAACAACAGTTTGGCGGGTACCGCCACGGCACCTTCCCCTTCTACATTGGTCAACTCGATCGATGCACTCATCGTCGTTTCCAAATCAGAAGCCGTTATGGTCAATTGTTCTCCTTCTACGACAAACAAAAAATTGTCTAAAATATTTAACGAATTGTTGGAGTTGATCACCCCGCCTATGATGTTTAAACTTTTGAACAGAACATCACGTGACACAATGAATTTCATACGCTTTTCATTTATTAAATTAAGATTGCAAATATACATTTTTACTTTTATTATTTTTGCGTCCTAAAAATAAAAAATATGATTTTGGAAATATGCGCCAATTCTGTGCAATCAGCGGTAAATGCCGACTTGGCCGGTGCGGATCGTATCGAGTTGTGTCAGAATTTAAACGAGGGCGGCACTACTCCTTCTTTCGCATCCATCAAATATTGTGTGGAACATTTGCGCCTTAAAACTTTCGTGTTGATTCGTCCTCGCGCGGGCGATTTTTGCTATTCCGACTTGGAGTTTGAAATTGTTAAAAATGATATTTTACAATGCAAAAAAATTGGCGTGCATGGTGTCGTAGTCGGTTTTTTGAATCGGGATTACACCATTGATGTGGAGAAGACCAAGCGTATCGTGGAGTTAGCGGTTCCTATGGAAGTTACTTTTCATCGTGCGTTCGATATTTGTAATCTTCATTGGCAAAGTCTGGAAGATGTGATTGGCACAGGTTGCCACCGCATCCTGACCTCCGGATTCCACCCCACGGCGATTGAGGGTGTGAAAGAGCTGATCGTATTGAAAAATCAAGCTGCCGGCAGAATCAAGTTGTTGGTCGGCAGTGGTGTCAACTCCCGAAACATCAACGAACTGATTCGGAAAACCGGATTGACGGAATTTCATGCCTCCGCCAAAAAAATAGTGAAAGACATAGGTTTTACAGCAGGGAAAGAGTATTTGGATGCTTCGAATTGGCAATTTCAGGAAAGTGATGTGGAGGAGATGGGACGGATGTTGAGGTGTTTGGATATTTAGTTGCTAATTGTGACGGTTTTCCAAAAAGGAATTCAAGCCCATGGCGGTATGATGGTTCCAGTAACGGTAAACGGTGGAAGTGTCAATACCCAATGAAAACTATTTCCCCGTTCTCCGCAACACGATCAACGCCGTGTAAATCAAGATTTTGAAGTCCATTTGGAGAGATATGTTTTCGATGTAGAGGATGTCCCATTTTAGGCGTTCGATCATCTGGTCGACGTTTTCGGCATAGCCGTATTTTACTTGCCCCCAAGAAGTTATACCCGGTCTCACGCCTTGTAGCAATTTGTAATAAGGGGCTCGTTTCACGATCTGGTCGATGAAAAACTGCCTTTCGGGACGTGGGCCGACCAGCGACATTTCACCGATCAGCACGTTAAAAAACTGTGGGGTCTCGTCCAGCCGTGATCTGCGCATGAATTTCCCGAACTTCGTGATACGGTTGTCATCCTTGCTGGAGAGTAAGGGAATTCCGCTTTCCGCATTCACGTACATGGAGCGGAATTTGATGATGTTGAATGACTTACCTCGTAACCCGACCCGTTCTTGATGATACAATATCGAACCTTTAGAGGAAAGTTTAACCCCGATTGCCAGGAAAAGATAGACGGGCGACAGGATGATGATAGCGATGATGGAGGCGAAAATGTCGATACCACGTTTCATGTGTCGTTGCCAATCAGGTAGGTAACCTGGTCTGATTGAGATCAGTGGCTCATGGATGATGGAGGAGGTGCGGATGTTTTCCAACAGGAAATTTTCATGCTGCGGAATCAGTTTCAGTACGATGTCGCGGCCGTGCATTGTGGTCATGATCGTTTCGATGTGCCGTCGTTTCCCGTTTTGTATCGCAATGATCAACTCTTCGATCGAATGTTCATTGACAATGCTGTCGAGATTGTCCAGCAATCCTAGGCAGGGCAGCTCGTCGGACAGGGAATTATCTTCTTCTTCTGGAATCATCATGTATCCGATAATGAAATTCCCGGCTGTTTTATCTTGCTTGGTGAGAGAGCGATAGAGATTCAATGCGATCTTGTCGCTGCCGATGATGATTGTGTTGAATCCGATCAGCCCTTTGTGGATCTTCTTTATGACGTCGGTGGTGACAATTACGCGTGGAATATAGGTGAGGAAGAATTGCAGCCCCAATAGCAGGAGAAAGTAGACGATATAGTCGGTATGGGAATTGACAATGTCATCGAGGATGAAGGCGAAGAAAAAAGGCAGTGTGCCGAAGAGCGTGATCACGAACGTGGTGGTCAACTCTTTTAGTCTTGATTTGCGGAAAATTTGGTTGTATGATCCTACAAAGGTGTGGAGAATACCCCAATAGAGGGGATAAATGAAAGTGCCGGACAGGAATTTAGGGTCAGATAAAACGCTATCACTGAAATGCGAAAATAACGCATGATCCACATTATATTTGCGATAGACGAAGAAAAGCACCCACGTGGCGATGGCGGCGAAAATATCCAGTGTTATATATAAGGTGGTGAGTAGCTTTTTGTTCATTACCTCTTATTCGACATATAGCACTTTGATGTTGTCCATGTAGAAATTGGTGGGGGCAGGATTTCCGTTGTCGTCGTAATTAGTAAACCCGGAGAGGTAGATTTGCACGTCGGTGGCGTACCCGTCGCTACCGACATAGTTTCGACTGATGGATTGAGTCAGGTTAATGTAGATTTTTTTCCAAGTATCCGTGGCCGCTACGTTTACTAATGCGTCGTGGGATTGATAACCGTTGGCATTTTTTAAGAGAAGCCCCACGGAAAAATCCGCATCGCATTTGTAATCAATTTCCAAAAAAACATATTGTCCGTATCCGGGAAGTCGTAAACCCGAGGAGACCACGTCGAAAAACGTGTTTTCGTAATCCAGGGCGATAAGACCCACTTTGTCACCGTCAACGGTGGTGATCTGAAAAGTCGCCCCAGTGTCGCTTTCCAATTTTCCAAAAATGGTGCCGGCTTCGAAAGTTTCCAATACAGGGAAAGTGACGTTGTTCACATATGAGAAACTTATCTTGCTGGCATCGAACACGGTGGTTTCGCCTTTCATTAAGAATACATTTTTCTTATAAGAGGAAATGTACGGATAGGCGGGTACGCTGGAAGACGAGCCGTTGAGCCATATTCCCGGCATGATGGAGACCGTGCAGGAATCCTCCTTCAAAATGGGAATTTTGCACGGCAATTTATAAATCCCCCGATTGTCGTTGTTCACCGTGACCCACACATTGCGGAACAACGAGGAGCGGATTGCGGCCAGTTCGTGTACGTCATAATTCGCTTCGTGAGTTTGATTGTAATGGGTCACATCAATCAAATCTACCAATTGTTCCTCCGTGATTTCGAGGTAGGCAGGTGTCAAGTCAGTGTTGTTACAGGCTGTGAACAAGATCATTAAACAGATGAGAAAAGAGAGGAACGTGTAAATTTTTTTCATGCAAACGTTAACGGAGTTAAGGGGCTATTATTTTACGGAAATGTTCATTTTGTCGATAATGTCGTAGGCCAACCGCAATGCTTTATAGCCGTCTTCGATGGAGACCACAGGCAACTCGTTTTTGTTGATGGCGTTGAGGAAATATTCCAGTTCGGTTTGTATGGCGTTGATCGGATGAATTTCGGGCTTGAAAACTTTGACTTGCTTTTTGCCTTTACTTTCTCCTAAATCCAGCACCAAGGCGAATGGATCGCCGTTTTCTTCCGTGTAATCTTCCAGAAAAATGATTTCGCTGTTTTTCTCCAACAAGTCAATGCTGATGTATTTTCCTTGCTGGAAAAGTCTGATTTTGCGCATGTTTTTGAGGGAAATTCGACTGGAGGTCAGATTGGCCACGGCGCCGTTGGCGAACTCCAGCCGGACATTGGCAATGTCGTAAGTGCCTGTAACCACGGGAATCCCGCTGGCATGGATGGAAGTCACTTCGCAGTCCATGATTTTCAGGATGATGTCCAGATCGTGGATCATCAGGTCCAACACCACGGAAACATCGTTGCCTCGCGGGTTGAAAAGTGCCAAGCGGTGCGATTCGATAAACATTGGTTTTTCGATGAAGGGTTGGGAAACGATGAATGCCGGATTAAAACGTTCCACGTGTCCGACTTGAATACACACGTTTTTCGCCTTGGCCAACGCCATCAACTCCTCTGCCTCTGTCAGAGTCGAGCAAATCGGCTTTTCGATGAAAGTATGTTTCCCGTGTTCGATGGACAACTTCGCCATTTCGTAGTGCATGGCAGTCGTGGTCACAATATCCGCAATATCTGTGGTTTGGATTAATGAAACAGGATCGTCGAATGCGGCGACATCCAGCTCCTCAGCCAATTTTTTACATCTATCTTTGTCGGGATCAAAAATTCCCACTAAATTCAGCTCCTTGATCTGTTGTATACACTTACAATGAATCGTTCCCAAATGCCCGACTCCGAATACGGCGATTCTCTTCATTTTTATGTGAAATTTTAAGGCTGCAAACTTAGTGAAAAAGTGAACAAGTTAACAAGTGGCCATGCACCTGTCAACTTGTTCACTTTTTTCTTATTTTTGTGGAATATTTCGAAGAAAAATGTGCCGAGAAAATGGCGTGAATTTTTCAGCGTGAAAAAGCATTGAAAAAATGAAAAAATAGGGAACAAATTAATTTTTTTTGCGACAGAAATATGTGTGGAAAAATAGTTGGAAGATTAAAAAATTGAAATAATAATCATTAAAATCAAAAAAAATGAAAAAAGTACTGTTATTATTCGTTTTATCAAGCGGCGTGTTTGTAATGACCGCCCAGTCGACATCCAAGAAAGTCGTTCCGGATCCGATGCTCTACGAAATCCGCTCGGAAAGCAAAATTGCGGAATACTTGGAAATGGCACCGGATAAAATTTTGGATTTGAATTCCTACGTGCAGAATTTCTGTTACGTTTCCAATGAGAAACCCGCAGACGGCAAAGTCCTGGGAGATATTTCGGATGTGAAGTCGCCGGGTTGCAATGTAGATGCGTCAAATATCATCGTAAAGAAGAGAATAAATCCGGGACTGTTTTCTTTCCGCCAGGACGAGGGGCAGTACAACGTCTACACCATTGGCTCGACAGGATGGTACGTGATCGTATATCCGATCGAAATTTACACACAAAAGAGAGAGGAATACATGAATCAATATAAAAAATAAACGAATATGAAGAAGATATTTTTAATTTTAGGCGCATTGCTGTTAACAACCGCCATGCTCTTTAGCCAGACGGAGGTGATTATGAACGGTACCCAGTCGAGCGTGACCGGCTGTAATTTTAAGATTTATGATGGCGGCGGTAACGACGGGAACTACCTTCCCAACACCAATACAGCACTGACGATTATCTCAAACAACGCCACCAACCGTTCTGTGGAAATTGAAATCACGTTTTTGGAAATTGACGTTTCCGACACCCTTTTCATTTATGACGGAGCCAATACCACAGCACCTCTTTTGAAATGGTTTAACGCCAGCAATTACACGCCTGCGGGAACCTACATCTACACGGCAAGTATCGGTAACCCTACCGGTGCTATCACCCTCCATCTCAAATCGGATACGACATACGAAACGGCTGGTTTCATAGTAGAGACGCGTTGCGTGAAGCCTTGCCAGCGCGTTTTCATAGAGTTTGACGAAAACAACAGCACACACATTCCAGCACTGGATCCCCGCAGACCGAATGACGATTATTCATACATCAATGTTTGTCCTGACGATTCCGTGGTGCTTTGCGCTTATGGCGTTTATCCAGACAATGGCTATGCCTACCAGCAAAGCGACGCGCAAACTATGTTCACTTTCGATTACGGCGATACTGTGGTGAGCGGTCTTGGTTTAACCTGCCATTCCTACAAATTTATTCCTGAACGCGGATACTCGGTGTCCATCTCGGCTCAAGACCAGGACGGCTGCGTCTCTATGATTCCGGTCTCTTTCCGGGTCAGAACTTCCCGTAACCCGATCATCGGGATGCTGAAGTTTCCCGACGTGTGTACGGGACAGGAGATGAAATTCCGATTCGGCGCCGACGGCGGTGCTCACTTCCAGACTGATTCCGTGGGAAGTGAGCAACTTTCCACATTGAGCGTTTCCGATACCATTTTTTTGCCCGATGGGGAGAATTGCCAACCTTATGGACTTTCTTACCGTTCGCCGGTGACCTTTACCGCATTCAGCCCCAACGCCGTGATCACCGCTGCCGGCGATATACTTTATGTCCGGTTGAATATAGAGCATTCTTATATTGGGGATATTTTAATTCAATTGGTTTGCCCGACCGGCCAATCTACCATATTGTTGCCGGATTACATGACGTATCATTATACCGGCACCACCTATGCCTATTTCGGGGATATGTATGAACCCGATGGAGGGGGGTGTAATGAAGCGAGTAACATACAAGGAGTGGGGTGGAATTACGTCTGGTCCCAAAACACAGATCCGGCGAGAGGCTACGTATATGCCGCAGGGAATTCATACGTGTACGAGTCTGTAAACATCGGGAACCATCTTTCCGGAACGGTCGACTCCTCGAACACAGTGGCCAAAACCCAATTCTACAAGCCCTATCAAAGCTTTAACAACATGATCGGTTGCCCCTTGAACGGACAGTGGTACATCGAGGTGAAGGACACCTGGAGATCGGACAACGGCTATGTGTTCGGCTGGGAAATGGCGTTGGATGAAAAACTGCTCCCTCAAAACTGGTCCTATTCCGTGAACATCGACTCCATGTACATCGTTGGCCCCGGAGGGGTGGAGACAAGTGTCACACCCACGATAGCCGGAGCGATCGACTACTTGGCCGTTGTGGTGGATGAATACGGCTGTGTTTACGATACCGCTTTCGTCCTCAATGTGGTTTCCTCTCCGATGCCTGATCTGGGCGAAAACGTGGAACTGTGTGCGGGAGAGATGCTGAACCTGAATGCGAATTTCGATGACTCTACCGCCGTGTACCAATGGAATACGGGTGCCAAGGAGGACAACATCCACGTGGTGAGCCAGGGCGAGTACATCGTCCGGGTGACGACCTACAACGAAGACTCTAGCCTGGTATGCGTGGGCTACGACACGGTCAACGTGAAGTACTCCGCGACGCCCCGTGCCGATTTCGAGGCCTCCTCCACCAGCGACTGCTCCCCGTTGCGATTCCTGCTCTACGACCGATCTGAGCCGGAAGATATGGAAAAAACGTACGTGTGGCGAATCTACGATGAGTCGAACCGGTTGGTTTACGAATCGGAACTGCCTGAGCCTGAGATAACACTGGAAACTCCCGGTAAATACCATGTGGAACATAAGATCACCACACTGGCAGGTTGCACGGACGAAACGATCAAGTATGATTATTTGGAAGTTTTCCCTCAGCCTTACGCTGAATTCCAAGCGAATCCGGAAGTGTCCATCCTGTCGGAGACGGGCGGCGAGGTTCAGTTTACCAACTACACGGACTCCACGGTTGCATACATGGACGGCGTGTCCTGGAGCTGGGACTTCGGTGACGGGTCGAGCGACAACGCCTCGCTGTCACTACCGCACACCTACAGTTCCTGGGGGGATTACGTGGTGACGTTCCACATCTCCAGTAGCCAAGGATGTTCCGACCAGATCAGCCACTTGGTGATCATCGAGGAGGACCTGACTTTCCCGAATGTGATCACGCCCAATGGCGACAATATCAACGATGTCTTCGCCGTCGGGAACCTGAATACCAGCATCAATCCGGAGGATCCGGACAGGTTCAGACACAACGAGTTGTATGTGTATGACCGCTGGGGAAAGAAAGTCTACACGGCCAGCGATTATGACACCTATTCTAAGGATGGGGAGATCATTCCGGGATCGCAATATTTCAACGGTTCGGGATTGCCCGACGGAGTATATTACTTCACCTTCTACTTCAAAGGCAAGGCCAAGACCATCGACTATCACGGGACTCTAACCATACTCAGAGGAGAAGGGAAATAACCGATAAATCATGAAAAAAGAAGAGGCTGCTGAAAGGCGGCCTTTTTTGTGGATGGGCCATTGGTGGATGCGTTGTGCGCAATATACCTATTCCAAACCCCAGCAAAAATAGCCTTTTACCCGAGTCAGAAACGAGTACCCGTCAACTGGACGCAACATGGCACTTCGGTGCGTTTCACCGGGCATGTTTATGGTAATATCAGGGATTTCATAACGATAGAATAGGTATTCCGAAAAAGAAGAAATGTCTATGTGTCCTATTAACTCTTTGACAATGATATGATTGTGGCCTTGAATGATATACGATAGTCCGGAATGGCCTTCTTGTTGAATGAGATAAAACCCAGTATTTGGTTTCTCGTTTTCCTCTTCGATAAAGCGGAAATGCTTAGTAGGGTAGTGGATAGCGTTATCGCTCTGTAATAACGCTATTCGCAAAAGAGCATATTGATCAGCATTAATACGATTTAACTTAAAACCATGTTGATATGATGAAGATAATTTGTTAAAATGAAACACTTGCCGGTCATAGTAGAAAAAATCGTGAAATCCCAACTTGGCATAATACTCATATAATCTTTTGTTGGCTGGCAATAGGAAAAGTCCCACTTCGCCCTTACGGTTGCTCTCCTCCCAAGCCCGGTTGATTAGAGCTCCCATCCAACCTTTACCCTGCTCATTTTCCGCCGTGGCACAGGCATACAGATACGTGGCGGAAATTTTATTCTGATTGATGGTGAACGTGGCGGGAAGCAGAAAAGCCATAGACACCACTTCTTGATCGTTAAACCCCAATAACAGATTGTTGTTTAGAAAATAGTTGAAAAAAAGATTTATAAACCGATCGCTATCGTGGAAAGCATCCTGCATCAGTTTTTTGGCCGGCACTATATCTTGCTGGGTAGCGAATCGGATTTCCATAATTATGATGGAGCAATATCAAGATGGAAGACTTTTTGCAAATATTCGGGCTGATAAGATAGTTTCGCCTTGCGCAGTCCTTCCATGCCATCGTCTTCCGCTCGGTTGATGTAGGCGTAATTTTTGGCGATATGTCTGGCAAACTCCCGATTAATCATTGGGTAAGCCCCATTAATTTCCCAATCCGCTTTCTCGAAAAGCACCAAGTAAGTGTTGTCGCATAACGGACAGCCTACCGAGAAAGCCACCACGTTTCCGTCTACCCGAATGAGCAAACCGTGTATGTCTAATGCCCAATAATGGGCGAATAGTTCAGCCAGGGCTATATTTTCATAATTTAGTCGTGAATCTTTCGGAATCTCCTTTTTCATATCCCAAAACTGACTAAAAGCGATTACTTCCGGTAAATTTTCCGTTGTGATTTCCTCCTCGCTCCAAGTATAATTTTTGAGGAAATGATTGATATGGTTACGCTTGGGCTTCAAATCATGGCCTTCCAAATTTCGTAACGTTTCCGCATTATAGATATATTCAAACTCACCTCGAACTTCATAAAGATTATATTGCACATTTTTTTCCACTGCGAATTTTTCAATCCATTTAGCTAAAATAGATGCGTTATTTTCACAAAACTGGAAAAAGTAACAAGCTCCGTTTTTCAGCAAGGCATAATTATAGATCATCTCGAAAACTTCTTCCACATCACCATCTCCCACGGGAAACAGAAACTGCTCTCGTCCGGCAATCATAGTTTTAACAATCAGAAAATCACGATGTAACGCATATTCAAAATGAATGATATTTCGATAAATAAACTGAACAATATAATTGTAATTAAGAAGCTTGCAATTCAACTTTTCCAGCTTTTCCATAAGAAGAGCTTTGTCGTTGATGGTAACTTTTTTGAAGGGGAGCATGGGAGCTATTTTAGTAAAGATAACAAAAAGTCTTCTTTTAGTTCTCTTCGGTATAATATATTTTATAATATTTCCTTCCTTTCTCATCCACACCTTGTTCGATAAGTTCATTATTTCCATGCACATAGATGTGGAAATTTTTGTCCAACTTGATCACGCTCCGAAAAATCCGGTTCTGTTTCTTTACGGCACTGTTCGAAATAGCAAACTTGTCTTCCAACACAACCTCTTTCTCTTGTTGGTAAGTCTCTTTAAAATTGTTAAATTCTTGAATTACTTCCGGATTGCCGATCACTTTCTTTTCAAAATGATCAATATCGAAATCTTTATTTTCCTTGAAATAACCCACTGAACGGTTGAGCAAGGCGATTTGATCCGTCTTGCTGATCTCGTATTGCTCTGGCAGTTCCTCTGTGATGAAGGATTTACACATTGAAAGATAGTGGTTGGTGTTAAAATATTCATCTTGGCGAGGTCGCAATTGCAGGAAATCCTCTTTCCAATATTGCGCATCGCTTCCTTTACCAGTATTGTCTACCATTTCAATAAGATAGCCTTCTTCTTTGTTGTGATTGTAAATGAGACAACCCTTGTCTATCTTTTGCAAACTAATCCCCTTATCAGTGAAAGCCTCGTAATGATCATCCACCATCTTGACTTTCAAAAACGGATCTTTCACCTCGGTTTTAAATAATCCAATCGCCTCAACCTCTTCCCCGTTAATCTGACAATTTTCGAAGTATACAACATAAAATTCACCACTTTTAACTTTCGGATGTGAACTTTGTTCGTATAGATGACATGCCAATTTCACGGAATTTTCCAACAATGAATCGGAATTTTCGAAGATGTTTTCAATAATGTCAAGCATTTTAGTTTCAGCATGCAAATCCTCCATCAAAAAAGTGTAAAAAGATTCGCCTTTAAAAGAAGAAAGGAAATATTTCAACAATGAATTGGACAATTCCTCCTCTGGCTGAAATAATTCCCTCGATTCCTGCAATGACTCCTCTTCATGCTTATTCCCAATAAAATGAATTGCTATCTTGGACAGCATGGTGTTTTCACTAATATCCATTCCTACATTTCTACATTTCTACATTTTCCATAAGCTTTCATCGTATTCAATAATAAACACGACATTGTCATTGGCCCCACGCCGCCGGGCACAGGGGTGATGAAAGAGGCTTTCGGCGCCACTTCATCGAATTTGACATCGCCGCAAATCCGGTAGCCCTTTGGGCTGTCGGGATCATCCAAGCGATGAATGCCGATGTCGATGACCACGGCGCCTTTTTTCACATACTCTTCCGTAATCATTTCCGCTTTGCCAATGGCCACAAGCAGGATATCGGCCTCGGCGCACACGCTTTGTAAGTTCTCGGTTTTACTGTGGCAAACGATGACGGTGGCATTGCCTTGCTTGTTCTGTTGCAATAGCAATAGAGCAAGCGGTTTACCCACGATATTGCTGCGCCCAACGATCACGCACTTTTTCCCTTCGGTCTCAATACCGGATCTTTTCAGCAACTCGATCGTTCCGTATGGTGTCGCCGGAAGAAGTGTGTTACGATCCAACATCAGTTTGCCATTATTAATTTCCGTGAAACAATCGATGTCTTTGTCGGGATTGATTCTCGAGATAACCTTCTCTTGATTTAAATGTTTAGGCAAGGGGAGTTGCAATATAAAACCGTCGATTTCCTCATCACTATTAACAAAATCAATCACCTCCAATACCTCTTTTTCGCTTACACCGGCAGGCAGTTGATACACGGAAACCGTGATTCCGACCTCTTTCGATTTCTTTTGAATACTATTGACATACGTCATAGAAGCACCGTCTTCGCCCACAATCAACGTGGCGATGTGCGGTGCCGGTTTACCATCATCAATAAGTTTCGCCACTTCAGCGGCGATCTCAGCTTTAATCTCTGCCGAAATCGCATTTCCATCTATCAAATTCATGAAAATAAAGTTAAAAAGGTTATCTTCTGCCGGGCTGGTTGAGTGCGTGAAGGAGGTTTTTAGCCTTTCCACTGTTCACCAACTTCATCATTTTGCGTGTGTCGTCAAACTGTTTCACCAAACGGTTAACTTCTTGAATATCGCATCCACTACCATTGGCAATTCGTTTTTTCCGACTGCCATTTAAAATGTCCGGATTTGCTCGTTCTTGTGGGGTCATTGAGCGGATGATTGCTTCAATGCCCTTGAAAGCATTGTCGTCAATGTCCATGTCTTTCACTACTTTCCCCATCCCCGGAATCATGCTCATCAAATCCTTGACGTTACCCATTTTTTTGATCTGCTGGATCTGATTCAAGAAATCGTTGAAATCAAACTGGTTTTTCGCTAATTTCCGCTGTAACTTAGCGGCTTCTTCCTCATCAAACTGCGACTGTGCTTTTTCCACGAATGACCGGATATCGCCCATGCCGAGGATACGTTCAGCCAAACGGTCGGGATGAAAAACGTCAAGCGCTTCCATCTTTTCACCGATGCCAAGATATTTAATGGGTTTATTAACAATGGCTTTAATAGTCAATGCTGCCCCGCCCCGGGTATCACCGTCCATTTTCGTGAGGATCACACCGTCGAAATTGAGTTTGTCGTTAAAGGCTTTCGCCGTGTTCACGGCATCCTGACCGGTCATGGCGTCCACCACGAACAGGATTTCGTGGGGATTGACGGCATTTTTAATATTGCCGATCTCGTCCATCATCTCCTGATCGATTGCCAAACGTCCAGCCGTGTCGACGAGCACCACATTGTGCCCCCATTCCTTGGCGTGTTTGATTGCTTCTTTGGCGATTTCCACCGGTTTTTTACTACCCTCAATCGTGAAAACATCCACACCGATCTGCTCACCCAGCACTTTTAACTGGTCGATTGCAGCGGGGCGATACACGTCGGCAGCCACCAACAATGGTTTCTTATTTCGTTTGTTTTTCAACAAAAATGCTAGCTTTGCGGAGTGGGTTGTTTTACCCGAACCTTGCAAACCGGCCATCAAAATAACCGTCGGGTTTCCACTAAGGTTGATGTCCACCGCATCCCGTCCCATCAAGTTGATCAACTCGTCATACGTGATCTTGACCATCAATTGACTGGGTGAAATCGACTTCAACACATTCATCCCCAGTGCCTTTTTCTTAACATCGTCTGTGAATTCTTTCGCAATCTTATAACTAACATCGGCATCCAAAAGGGCTTTGCGCACCTCTTTCATCGTCTCCGCAATGTTAATTTCCGTAATATATCCTTGTCCTTTAATGATTTTAAAGGCTTTCTCTAAGCGGTCGGATAAACTTTCAAACATCTTTTATCTACAATTTTTATGTTTATGACTTAATTTAAGGATTATTTTCCCAATCCTTCTTTGATTTTGTCGTTAATCATTGTTACGAAATCGGCGATAGACATGCTACCCTTGTCGCCAACACCGTGTTCGCGCACCGAAACTGCTTGATCCGCCTCCTCTTTTTCTCCAACAATCAACATATACGGAATCTTAGAAATTTCAGCATCCCGAATCTTCCTGCCCGTTTTCTCATTGCGCTCATCAACGATCGCACGAATGTCATGCTTGTCTAACAACTTTTTTACCTCAAAAGCGTAATCCAGATATTTCTCGCTAATCTGAAGAATGGTCACTTGGTCGGGGGTGAGCCACAGCGGAAAATTTCCGGCGGTATGTTCCAACAAAACCGCCACAAAGCGTTCCATCGAGCCGAACGGTGCTCGATGAATCATGACCGGTCTCTTCTTTTGTTGATCGGCATCAATGTATTCTAAGTCGAAGCGTTCAGGAAGATTGTAATCCACTTGAACCGTGCCCAGTTGCCACTTGCGACCAATGGCATCTCTTACCATGAAGTCCAATTTAGGCCCGTAGAACGCCGCTTCGCCGGTTTCCACTATTGTATTCAAACCCCGTTCCGCTGCGGCTTCGATAATTGCGCGTTCCGACTTTTCCCAGTTTTCATCACTGCCGATATATTTCTCTTTGTTATTCGGATCACGCAACGAAACTTGAGCGATGAAGTCTTTGAAATCCAATGTCTTGAATATATACAATATAATATCAATCACCTTGCAAAATTCCTCTTTCAATTGATCAGGCATGCAGAAGATGTGGGCATCGTCTTGGGTGAATCCGCGCACGCGGGTCAATCCGTGCAACTCGCCACTTTGCTCGTAGCGATATACCGTGCCAAATTCTGCCAAACGGATCGGCAATTCCCGGTAAGAGTGTGGTTTTGAAGCATAGATTTCACAATGATGCGGACAGTTCATTGGTTTGAGAAAAAACTCCTCGCCCTCCTGCGGCGTGGTAATCGGACGGAAAGAGTCCGCACCATATTTTTGATAGTGTCCAGATGTTTTGTACAAATCAACGTTTCCAATATGGGGACATATAACTTGTTGATAACCATATTCTTTTTGCACTTTTTTTAAGAAACTTTCCAATCGTTCCCGCAAGGCGGTTCCTTTGGGTAACCAAATCGGCAAACCAGCACCCACTTTTGGGGAGAAAAAGAAAAGATCCAGTTCTTTGCCTAATTTTCTGTGATCTCTTTTTTTCGCTTCCTCCAGCATCACCAAATAGTCGTCCAACTCTTTCTTTTTCGGAAAGGTTATGCCGTAGATACGGGTCAACTGTTTCCGCTTCTCATCGCCGCGCCAATATGCGCCAGCCGTATTAAGCAACTTGATCGCCTTGATCGAAGCCGTGTTGAAGAGGTGCGGACCGCGGCAAAGATCCGTGAAATTTCCACTGCTGTAAAAAGTGATCGTCCCATCTTCTAAATCATTGATTAATTCCAACTTATACTCATCACCTTTTTGGGTGAAATGGTCAAGTGCTTCTTGCTTGCTCACCTCTTTTCTAACTAACTGCAACTTTTCACTTGCCAGTTCCTGTATCTTTTTTTCGATAGCGGGAAAATCATCGGAAGAGATGTTATATTCCATGAAATCAATATCATAGTAGAATCCGTTTTCAATATCGGGGCCGATGCCAAATTTCACACCCGGATAGAGCTCCTCAATTGCGGCTGCCAGCAAATGGGCGGAGGTGTGCCAAAAAACCGCTTTCCCTTCGGGATCGTTCCAAGTTAACAGT
>JAITVP010000034.1 GCA_031285725.1 Bacteroidales bacterium | reverse complement strand
ATGTTGATTTTTAAGTTAATGATCAAAAAGAATCATCAACAAACGGAACAGCGGCGAAGGTTATTATGTTTGAGAGGGAAGAAAAAATCAATATGATTTCGATAATTCTCGTAAAATTTACAAAAGGATACATGCTGTTTACAAATGAATAGCGTTAATTTACATTTGGATTCACAAACAGAAACATCAAAAGTAGACAAGATAGAAATACGGTAGTGTGATTTACGCTACTAAAAAAGATACTTCTGTAAATAGATAGCATGCAGATATAAATAGTCTTATAAAATAGATATAAAATATATAATGCATTGATATTATGATATAAAAAATAATATTTTAATTCTTTGCATTATATAATTGGATTAGTTTTTCAACAATTTCGATTTTAAAATAGATTAGATATAAATCAATTGATAATAAGATGTATATACATTATTATTAAAGTATAACTTCTTGTATTTATTAACATCATTAAAAATAAAGTGAGATTAAATTATTTTGTATATCTTTGTAATAAACAAATGTACATGCCATGTTGAGTATGTTTGTACTTTTATTCAGACGTACAATTATATCTAAATGACAATTGTATACAATTAAGAAAAAGCAATATGACTGACAGAATTAAAGCCGTTCAAGATTACTTGGGATTATCCACCGCACAGTTTGCGGACAAGATCGGATTGAACCGATCGAATTTAACTCATATCTATTCCGGACGCAACCAGCCCAGTTTGGATGTAACGAAAAAAATTTTAAACACAGTTAAAGAAATTAATCCCGAATGGCTTGTTATGGGAAACGGAGAGATGTTTAAAAGCAAAGTTGCTTCGAGCCAGTATGATCTTTTCAGCATGAAAGAATCAGTTTCTGCAATTGAAGTGCCAGAGCAAGTCAACAAGATCAGTGACGAGGAGATCGCTCTTTCCAAAATGACTGTATCGGAAAATAGTTCAAAGCGGAAATCCGAACCTGCAATAACTTCTCCAAAATTCAATATCCCGACCGTTAAGCCAGTGGAAGATCATATATTGGATTCTCAGCAAAATAAAAAAATCGAAAAGATCATCATATTGTATGATGATCAGACTTTTACTATTCATTATCCGCAATAAAAAAAGAGCTATATTCTCTTAGCTCTTTTTCTAAATTCTATAATTTTTTTAAGATTTATGCTCCCAATTGGAATCTGTAGAAAGTGGTCACGGTTAATTCAGGATTAGCTTGTTTCAAATACTCAGCCACCATAATCTTGTTATTCATGATAAATTCTTGGCTTAACAAAGTGTTTTCTTTGAAGAATTTGTTCAATTTACCTTGTGCGATTTTTTCCACCATGTCTTCGGGTTTTCCTTCTTGACGGGTTATGTCGCGTGCGATTTCCAACTCATGCTCAATGGTTTCTTGCGAAACGGAATTTTGATCCAAAGCGATTGGGTTCATCGCTGCAATTTGCATCGCCACTTCGTGTCCCACTTTTTCGAAACCTTTCATGTTCAATCCCGTGATGGTTGCCAAGCGATTTCCGTTATGGTTGTAAGCCGCCACGCAAGGAGCTTCGATCACGTTGTATTCAGGAAGTTCCACTTTTTCACCAGTTTTTCCGGTCATGTCAATTAACAAATCTTCCACTTTACGTCCATCGATTTCCAGTGTTAGTAAGTCTTCTCTTGTTTTGATAGTGTTTGCCATCGCAGCATCGATGATCTTTTCCGTGAAATCAATGAAATCGGAGTTTTTACCCACGAAGTCGGTTTCACAACTGATCGTTACCATAGCGGCAATGGTTTTGTCAGCGTTGGTTTTCGCCACGATACGACCTTCATTAGAAGAACGGTCAGCACGTTTCGCAGCTACTTTTTGACCTTTTTTTCTCAAAATATCAATAGCTAAATCAAAATCGCCATCCGCTTCCACGAGTGCGTTTTTGCAATCCATCATACCCGCACCGGTCACTTGTCTTAATTTATTTACATCTGCAGCAGTAATTGCCATAATTCGTTTTGTTTTAATTAGTTAATATTATTGTTCGTCTTCCGTTGCGGTTACATCCTCGTTGTTATCCTCTATTACTTTTTCTTCCGCTATGGGTTTCGCATTGGTTCTGCGTCTTTTTTGAGGTTCGTCACCGCTTCTCTCAACACGTGCTCTTTTGGGTCTTTCTTCTATTTCAACTGCCTCATTTTCAATTTCATCGTATTGTTCCTTGCTCATTTTTCGTTCTTCCAAACCTTCTGCAATCGCATCGCAAATGGCTTTCACGATAATGGAAATGGATTTAGAAGCGTCATCGTTGGCAGGAATAGGATATTCGATCAAATTCGGGTTGGAATTAGTGTCCACGATAGCGAAAGTGATGATGTTTAACCGGCGAGCTTCCGCCACGGCGATGTGTTCCTTCACGATGTCCACGATGAAAACAGCTGCGGGAAGTCTGGAAAGATCCGCAATAGATCCCAAGTTCTTTTCCAATTTCGCTCTTTCGCGTTGGATTTGCAATTTTTCACGCTTGGAAAGGTTGTTAAATTGCGGACTTTGCATCAATTTGTCAATATCGGTCATCTTCTTAACCGCCTTGCGGATGGTGAAGAAGTTGGTGAGCATACCACCGGGCCAGCGCTCGGTTACATAGGGCATCCCTACTTGTTTAACCAATTCAGCAACAGTCTCTTTTGCTTGTTTTTTCGTGGCAACGAATAAAATTTTACGACCGGATTTGGCGATTTGCTTTGCAGCGGCACACGCCTCATCTACTTTATCTACCGTCTTGTAGAGGTCGATAATATGGATTCCATTTTTCTCCATAAAGATGTAAGGAGCCATAGCAGGATTCCATTTTCTTTTCAGGTGTCCGAAGTGACAACCTGCATCTAATAATTCTTCGAATTGTACTTTTGTCATTTGTTTACGTTCTTAATTCAATTACCAAGTAGTTCGCAAGGAAGTCTTGACAATTTCGATACTAAACTTAATTAATTTATCTATTTGAGATCCAATATTAACGTTTACTGAATTGGAATCTTTTGCGTGCCTTGGGTTGACCGGGTTTCTTCCGTTCCACCATACGGGGGTCGCGGCGCATCAAGCCTTTGCTTTTTAGCGAGGGTCTGATTTCCGGATTGATTTCAACCAATGCTCTGGAAATGGCGAGGCGTAGCGCTTCAGCTTGTCCAGACATGCCACCGCCGTTCAAATTGGCTTTGATGTCGTATTCGCCATCCACGCCTGCAATGCCTAACGATTGTGTTACAACATATTGCAAGGTTGCAATGGGAAAATACTCTTTATAATCACGATTGTTCACTGTGATTTGACCGCTTCCTTTTTTCATATAGATTCTTGCGACAGCGGTTTTTCTTCTACCTATTTTATTTATTACTTCCATTTCTATTTAATATCTTTACTATTGATTAACTTGGGTTGTTGTCCTTCATGCGGATGATTCGGACCTTCGTAAACATAAAGGTTGCGGAACAATTGCGCTCCCAGCCTGTTTTTCGGCAGCATCCCTTTGATGGCATGTTCTAAAATAAAAATAGGTTTTTTTCGTAACACCTCCCTCGGTGTTGCGAAACGTTGCCCCCCCGGATAGCCGGTATGGCGAACGTATTGTTTGTCATCCATTTTCTTTCCGGTAAATTTGATTTTCTCAGCATTAACAATGATCACATTATCACCGCAATCAAAGTGAGGGGTGTAATAAGTTTTCGTTTTGCCTCTCAAAATGCGGGCAACCACGGTGGAAAGACGTCCAACGACCTCATTCTCTGCATCAATAAGAACCCAATCTTTCTTAACGATCTTCTCGTTAGCGGAAATGGTTTTGTAACTTAATTTATTCATTCGTTTTTTACTTTTTTGAAGCTTGTCTTCACCTACAAACTTCGATTTTAAACTAATTTTCCTTCTCTAAGCGTAAAGGATAATAATCGGTTTTTTTAAGCGTGCAAAAATAGCATTTTTTTCTTTCTCTCAACACGTTACGGAGAGATTTTTTATTTGCATTAAAATCTTTCGATTTCATGAAATCCAATTTTCAGATATTCAAATATATAGCTATAAGTATTGAAATTTAACTAACATAAAATTGTTGAAAATACTGCTCCTATGAATTTTTTTATATTTTTGCATTTGTTATTCGTTATCAGATGTAGAACTGAACGTAAACGAACATTATTAATCAAATCAATTGGAACTATGAAAAAAATTTCCTTTTTCTTATTTGTGATTTTGTTAGCTGAGTACTTATCGGCGCAGAATTGCAACATGCCGAACAATTTAAGTGCTGTGGTAAACGCACACAACAGTGTGTCTGTTTCTTGGAATTTGAATGGACGAACACGGAATGCACCATCCATTGAATTGTGGAATCAAGCAGACTTGGTGACCCATGCGGGTGGTGGATACAATGGTGCTGACATTGCCGCATTGTATGGCGATGGCAACAGTTATGGTTTCACATCGACAGCGCCTTCTTGGTATTTGGCGGATGACTTTTTCCTGTCGGAACGCTCCGTTGTCACGCAGATGGATTTCTACGCTTATCAAACCGGCGGTGTGACGAGCGCTTCAAGCATTACGGGGGTTTATTTGGCGATCTTCGATCAACAACCCACAAACGATGCGACTCCGATTTGGGGCGGCGATCAGGTTAACCGTCTGGATACCAGTTATTGGTCTGGAATTTACAGGGTCAACTCCACGATTACCACTCATAGGGACACGACAAGACCCATCATGAAAATGGTGGCGAATGTAAATTTAGATCTTCCTGCCGGAGAATATTGGGTGGCTGTTTGTTTTGTGGGTGATGCTAATTTGGGGCAAGTGTTTACGGTGCCCCGTATAGTCACCTCTGAACTAAGCACTGGTAATGCCATGCAATACAATCCCAATGATGCAACCAACCGCTGGACGGCGCTCATCATGGGGCAAAACGAAGAGCAACAAGGTCTTCCTTTCACCGTGCGCGGGTTCTATGTTCTCGACAGCGTGGCCAGTTTTAACATTTATCGTGACGGGGCTTTGTTGAATGCGGAGCCCATCGGTAGCTATACATACACGGATAATACCACGGAGGAGTTGGGTTACTATTGCTACACCGTGGAAGCTTTATACATGAATGGTTGTGTTTCAGGGCGGAGCAGCGACGTGTGCGTGAACACGCCTGTTAGTTCTTGCCTCATACGCAACTTGCCCTATAGCGAAAGTTTCGATCAATATTTCTATGGTATGGGGGTTTTCCTTCCTTGTTGGGAGCGATATTCTTTCGGAACAAGTACGACATTGCCCTATTTGTCTTCAACAAACTCATCATCTCCCGCCAGTTTGTACTTCCCTACTGCCAACATGTTAGTCTTGACACCGGAAATCAGCCCCGATATTGATGTTAGAGACTTGGAAGTGATCTTGAAAGTGTACAAATCAAGTGCGTCATATAGTTTGGATGTGGGTATAGTGGGTGAATGGCATAACAACATCAACGACCTCACCGTCGTGCAGAACATCGCCTCGTCGGCGGCAACAAGCACTTGGGAGGAATTTACTGTTCCTTTCTCCACATATACGGGGACGGATGGAAAACGCATTGGTTTTAGAGCCGTTGGCGGCGCCATTTATGTGGATGAAGTCATCATACAATATACGCCTTCTTGTCCGGTGCCGACAGCCATGATGGTTACATCCACGACGACTACAGATGCCACGCTCTCTTGGACACCTGGCGGCACCGAACTCTCTTGGAATCTGGAATATAGAATTGTCGGTGAAGAAAATTGGACTATGCTCAATAATTTGTCTTCTCCGAGCTACACGATCACGGGATTAAGCAGTTCCAGAAATTATTCCATTGAAACAAGAGTGATGGCGATCTGTTCGGATGATGAAAGTTTTTGGGCAGAAAATAGGTTAAACTTTGCGACAAGTTGTGATATCATTTCTGATTTTCCTTATTTTGAAAACTTTGATTCGTACACCGGCATCAACTATAATGGTTCCGGTGGTGTAACACCGGTTTGTTGGTATTCCTATACAAATAACACAACCTATCCCAAGCCCAGCGTGCGTACGGGATCTTCGTACGCTTACCGAGTATCTGAACCTAACTGTTTAGGATTCACAAACGGCACCTCCGGAACGGGACCGAAAGGAACGGCGATTTTGCCGGAATTTCAACAGGCATTGTCCACCATGACCATTTCATTTTGGACAAAAATGGAAAGTACCACGAATGGTGTGCTTCATATAGGTTATGTTACGAACCACAATCACGATAGTACTTTTGTATCTCTTTTCACAGTTCCGAGCAACACGGCCACCGCAGGGGCATGGCATGAGTATTTTCTGAATACTTATACTTTTCCCACAGGGGCGAGATTGGCGATTCAATGGCTCAATACAACGGGAAGCTACTATTCTTGCTGTATTGATGATTTGACCATCAATTTGATTCCCACTTGCACTCCTCCGACGAACATTACGGCAACCAATATTCAACCCAATAATGCAACCATCACTTGGACACCCATGGTAGGGGAAACTATTTGGAATTTCTCATACAAGAACCAAGATTCCACGGAATGGAATTATGTTTATAATTTGACAAGCGCATCTCATGTGATTACAGGATTGGATTACGGTTCGTTTTATGATGTTAGGGTGATGGCGGTTTGCAGTGACGACAACCCAAGTCGTTGGAGCGACACGTACACGTTCGTGACCACTTGCAATCCGATCTCCACATTTCCGGCAACGTTCACTTTCGACAACCACGGTACCGGTAGCAACGCATTTGATTGGTGTTGGAGCAAGGCGGGTACTATTTATCATCAAATAGTTCATGTTTCTTCTCCGGCGTCGCTTTACATGTATTCCAGTAGCACTGCCACAGCGTATGCCGTGATGCCGCGCATAGATGATGCTGTTTCCCTCTCTTCCTTGCAACTCTCGTTCATGCTGCTGAAAACATCGGCAGCGTCTGGGGTTACTGTGGGTGTGATGACTGATCCCGATAGTGTGAACACATTCACGGCCATAGCCACGGTGTCGCCTTCGGCCGTTTCGATTTGGGAAGTGTTCGACGTGTCGCTGGCTACTTATGCGGGAACCGGGAAATATATCGCTTTTCGCTTAGGTACCGGATCGGCGTATATGGATGATTTGATCGTAGATTACATTCCTACATGCAACCGGATCGCATCTGCTAACATCTCACACGTTTCAGGTCAAGATGTCCAGATCAACTGGACGCAAGAAACCGATGCCACCTATTCCATCACCTATCAATCCATGAATGATGAGGGCTGGACAGTACTTGAAAATGTCACCCCGCCATACACATTGACGGATTTGTTGAACAATACCGTATATTATTTGAAAATCGTTGCGCATTGTTCAACAGGGACGGATTTGGCATCAAACCCCCAGTCTTTCATGCTTCCTTGCGGAGACATTGAAGAATTGCCATACGTGGAAACATTCGATTCGTATGGTACCGGTACCGGAACTTTCCCCACGTGCTGGAGCAGATACTATAGTGGCTCAACCACCACATATCCCTATATCACCTCTACGAATTCATCAAGCCCAGGTTCACTATACATGTATGCTGGATCCGCTTCTTATTGCATTATGGCAATTTCTCCGCAAATTTCTTCGGAAATCAACTTGAATGACTTGGAGTTTTCTTTCAAAGCAAGAAAAGCCACCGCAACACACGCCATTCAAGTGGGAATGATTTCCGATCCAACCAAGGGAGACACCACCTTTACATTGCTGGCGACCATAACGCCAGACAACACGAGCGAATGGCAAACTTTTACTATCAGTTTGAGCAATTATACCGATACGGCAAGACGAATTGCTTTCCGGTCTGCTGCAGTGGGCACCAATACGAGCAATACACTTTATGTGGACGATTTTCGGTTGGATTATATCACGACTTGCTTTGTTCCGGATAGCATCACAGTTTCCGATATCAGTCAAACCGAAGCAACACTCTCATGGAATAATCCCGGCAATGTGGATTCTTGGAATATCGAATTTCTGACAACGGGAGAAAGTAACTTCACATTAGTGGAAAATCATCCCGACAACACGATTATAATTGACACATTAACGCCAGGAGTGAGCTACGAGTTTCGGGTGCAAGCGGTTTGTACCGATGGGTTCAGCAGCCGCTGGAGCAACTTGCAATCATTTGCTGCCTACTGCAATTCCATTACGCTCTTGCCTTATAGGGAGTCTTTTGACACGTATGGCACCGGAACCGCGGCATTTCCAACTTGCTGGCGAAAAGGCGGAACAGCCACCATTTACATCAACGCAACGAACAATACCGCTCCCGGTTCTTTGTATCTGAGTTCCACATCTTCTACTTCCGGTATCGCCTGCTCTCCGGAATTTGACATTCCGTTGAATGAGTTGCAACTTACTTTGAAAGTGAGGAACACCTCGGCGGCTTACACCTTGGAAGTTGGTTTTATGAACTCCCCGAGCGAATTTGACACCTACGAACCATACACAACGCTGACTCCTTCGGCAACATCCACATGGGAGGAATTTACTGTTTATTTTGATCGATATGCAGGAATAAAAAAATGCATCGCATTTAAAACCAATGGATTGGAACGTGGCGCAACCAACACGGTGTATGCGGACGACATGGTCGTGGATTATTTGCCTGAGTGCGTGCCTCCGGTAGGGCCTTATACATACCAAGTGGGATCATCGTCGGTTTATATTGACTGGTTGGGATTGACGGACAACATGACTTCTTGGCAGTTGGTATACGGTAAAACGAGTGAAAGTTTGGATACTATAGCACCTGTCATCATTACTGAGAAACCCTATTTCTTGGAGAACTTGGATATTGAAAGCGATTACCAATTTAAAATCATGTCCAATTGCGATGACGGATCAAACAGCCAATACAGCACGGTGACTCGATTTACCACATTGTGCGGCCCGATCACCGAAGTGCCCTATTACGAAAACTTCGATACCTACGGTGTGGGTACCGCTTTCTTCCCCGATTGTTGGATCACCAATACTAATCACACCGCCAAAGCATACGTAAACTCAACCAATTTGACGGCACCCGGCGGTCTGTACATGTATACCCTGGCTAACACGTACAAGATTTTCATTTCGCAGGAAATAGAGATTCCGATTAATGAATTACAGTTTGAGTTTGCGATGAAAACCTCTGCGGCGAATGATGTGCTAATTGGGGTGATGGATGATCCTCTCGATACTTCCACGTTCCAGTTGATACAAGCCATAACGCCGAGAACCACGTATTGGAACCAATATGCGGTGGCGTTCAGCAATTACACAGGAACGGGCAAGCACATTGCGGTGCGGACGGGAAGCGGTGTGGCAAACACCTACTACATGGACAATTTCAAAATTGATTATGCGCCTTCCTGCGTGGCGCCCACGGGATTGTCAGCCTTTGATGTGGAACACACCTCTGCCACTTTTGTTTGGCCGGCAGTAACGGGTGCTACCTATTCCGTAGTGTGGGGACCTGCGGGATTCAATCCCAACGTTGACTATCCGGCAACCACAACGGATGAAAACAGACTCGAAGTGGACGGCATGGAGCACTCAACCAATTATGAGTATTACGTGAAATCCCATTGCGATGACGGGACATCCAATTGGTCGATTGCATACGCGTTCAAAACCAAGTGTATGGACATCACCGTGCCCTATACTGAAGATTTCGATTCTTGGGGTTATGGAACAGCAACGTATCCCATTCCGAATTGTTGGACCAAGTTGAGCACATACAACGTAATCTATCCTTATCTCAATGCTACGTATAAATATTCAGGCGTAGCGTCTCTACTCCTCTACAACACAACTGGTTCCACTTATACGGCTGCCGTATTGCCCCAATTGGATGCCGCCGTTAACATTCAAGATTTGACTATTTCTTTCAAGATGTATTCTATTTCCGCCACGTCTGGTGTGGCGGTGGGTGTGATAGCCGACTTGAATGACTTCAGCACTTTCAGGGAAATTGGACGTCAATTGCAGGGAACCGCCTCTACTTGGGTAGATGTTGAAATAGATTTGGCTTCCTATGCGGATACTGGAAGATATGTGGCACTGTACGTATTGGGCGCATCAGCGATTTATGTGGACGATTTGATTTTGGAAAATACGCCGACTTGTAAAAGATTCGCAGGACTGGCTGCCAGCCAAGCCACCCACAACTCTGTTCAATTATCATGGGTGGATGATGTAAACGACAATCCTGTTCGTTATGAAATCGAATACGGAGAAGCAGGCTTCACGCAAGGCGAAGGTACTGTGGTTTCAGCGACCGGCAGTCCTTATACGTTGAGTGGATTGCAGGAGGGGACAAATTATGAATTTTACGTGCGGGCGATTTGCACCGAAGGCGATGAGGGCGTATGGAGTAGAGATGCCGGTACATTCACCACGTTTTGCATATCATTAACCACAACGCCTTACACTGAGAACTTCGACTTCTATTCCATTCCGACGAGTAGCTATTTGACGGAAGGTATTTTGCCTTCTTGTTGGTATGGCACCAGTTCAACTTCACCTGCTCCCCACATGATCAATAGCGGATCCTATTATTATATGCAATCATCCCCCAACTCTCTGTCTTTTTCGGCAACAACAGCGAATCCATATGCTTACGCTGTGCTCCCGCAATTAGACACGGCTGTGCAACTTTCGAAAATAACATTCTATTACCAATATCAAAATGCGACTTATGGAAAGTTATCTGTAGGTTATATAACAGGGAATCAAAGTGATATGAGCACATTTAATGAAGTGTTGGAAATTCCGGCGCATACCGGCACCATGACTTCGGCCACAATTGCCATGACCGATTACCTAGTTCCAGAAAATGCCACGCATATCGTCTTTAGATATTACCAAAATAGTGGAGCATCATCAACAACGAGATATTCTTGCTGCGTGGACGACATATCTGTGGTAGGATTGGATCCCGCTCTTTTGTCTGATCCGGATACGTGCCATCAACCAATCAACTTGATAGTGGATAATATCACTACTAATTCCGCCCATATTTCTTGGATGAGAGGTGGCGACAGCGAGATAGGTTGGATCCTCGAGTATAAGAAGAGCACAGATACAGCCTACATTTCCACCACGCCCACCACGATGGATACAACATTGAGTATCAATCCGGGAACAACGTATAATGTGCGCGTGAAAGCGGTTTGCGATGTCGATTTCGAAAGCGAATACACGATGACCAGCTTCACTACAAGTGACTCGATACGTACGTACACAATCACGCCGGAGGCTGGTGCTAATGGCTCGATTTCGCCTAACATATTAGTTGTGGTTCAAGAAGGCGGAAGCGCGCAATTCGACATCACGCCAGATGAGACTTACATAATCCGAACGATCTATGTGAATGGCGACAGCGTGACGATTGCGAATCCATACGTATTCAACAATGTGAGACAAAACTATACCATCCGCGCAGAATTCCAAAAAGAGAACAGCGTTTTGGATTACGATAACAATAATGTCAACATCTATCCCAATCCGGCGAAAGATTATCTTATCGTAGAGTTAACCAATCTGTTTGATGAAATCGAAATCTTTAACCTTTTCGGACAAGTGATTTACAAAGACAAGATCACCGAATCCACTTTCAAAATCAATGTGGGTAGCTTCTCATCCGGTGTGTATGTGATTAAAATCAGCAATGCAGGCGGAATGGTCATCAAGAAATTTGTGAAAAAGTAGAATAGTGGGTTACTGAAATGCAAGGCGGTCTGGAAACGGACCGCCTTTTTCCTAACTTCGACACAGGGACAAATAAGACACTGTTTTCCTGACTTCGATACTTTCCTTTCGGTTATTTTGTAATATTTTGTAATTGAATTGATTACAAATTTCGCATCACCGATTTGGATGATGCAAGTCAAAGAAGAGTAGCTTTGCAGTTGCTGAACAATGTTGAAAATATCCTTCTCAACGGCACACAGCTAATTTTGAACGAGGTGTTTAGACTTGTTGGTTTTGATGCCTTACAGGATAAAATCCAACCAATCAGCGTAGAACACACCCGCAATATTTTAGGCGGGCACATCGGGCTTGTGTTTTACGATGTAACCACCCTTTATTTTGAAAGCAATTACAGTAAATTTGAAAAGATATAAACCCATTGCCGAAAACGTATATACGTTTTGTGCGAAATGTATATACATTTTACCTGAAACGTATATACATTTTTGAGCAAAGGTACGGAGGGTTTTAGAGTAAGGAATAAATGTTTAAAAAACAGAATGTTATAAGGATATAAAAACAAAAGCGCCAAAAGGTGCACAAGACATTAACACCCGGAGCAGCACAGCGCGACTGGCGAACACCAACTGAATTTCCTTGTACCCCACAAGAAGTTACGCAAAATCCTCTTCTCGCCTACATTGACAACATGAAAGCGGGAGCCGTTTTTTCGCGTAACCAATATGGCTCGTCTTTGGTGGTAAACAGTGGATTTTCCGAAGACAAACAATCGCTATATGTAATGACAGAATCCTCTGAAGCAGATGCTATCAAGCCTTATACTCTTGCAAAAATTACCTGTGAAGATGGTCTGTTCGTTCACACGAGTATTAGTACTTTCTTATCAAAAGAAGGATCCGAAAAACAGTTCGCCCTTGCGCAGGGATTAGAATGGACAGGCGGCAATTCCATTGATGACTATTGCTGAGAGTGTAAAAGGCGGACAGCACGGAGTTTTTCAGCGAGGACACATAGCGACTGTATTCGGCTTTACTTCCCGCTCCCCTGCGCAGCACCATGTGCAGTTCCTTAATCAGCAGATACAATTCGCGGTCGGTTTTTGTCCAGTGCTGTGTGTCTTCCGGCTTGCCGACAGGATTCAACACGGCTTTGATTCCGCCGAAGCCGGAGTAGGCCGACAGCATTTCCCGCTCGTCAGGAGTGGGTTGCCGCCTGTCTTCGTCGAGGTAAAACGCTGTGCGTAT
>JAITVP010000121.1 GCA_031285725.1 Bacteroidales bacterium | reverse complement strand
TTATTTTTATTTGATTACCAGATATTTCCGCTGCTTTATTAATTCTTAGGATCAAGGTATCTAACAGTGCTTCGTGTCCATTTTCAGTCAACATGGAAACTAATGCACCTGCCGATGTGGGAAGCGTTATCCTATATTTTTCATTTTTGTAGGTGTAAAAACCATCAGGCATTGACAAATGGTTGTTGGCAGAGTCCACGGAAACGTTAAGACATTGTTTGATCACCGTTACTAATTGAGTGTCCGTATAATAGGTTTTGGTGTAATCTCCGGATTCATCGTGACAAGAGATTAAGGAAATGAAGAGAACGGCGGCTAAGAGTAAGTTGATTTTTTTCATTGCTTTTACAAAATTTGTGCGCAAAGATAACTATTTTTGCCGAATGAATAATGAGCAGTTCATATTTATCCCCGAGGTTACCTCCACGAACGATTACCTTTCGTTTTTGATTCGAGAGAAGAAAAGCAAAGGCATTATGGTTGAAGAGTTTACAGTAGTTCATACTGATCGGCAAACGGCAGGAAGAGGACAGAAAGGAAACAGCTGGGAAAGTAATCCCACGGAGAACATTTTGGCCAGTTTTTACTTAAATCCTCCTATTTCTCCTCGCAAGCAATTCTACGTTAACATTTTCTTCGCCCTTTCGGTGCGGAAAATGTTGTCCAATTACGTCTATTCCGTGAAAATCAAATGGCCGAACGACATCTATGTGCACGATAAAAAAATAGCCGGTATCTTGATTGAGCATACGCTGCAAGGTTCTCAAATCGGCCACACCATCGCCGGCGTGGGCATCAACCTGAACCAGACCATTTTTTCCAAGCTCCTCCCCAACCCTACTTCCGTGAAACTGGAATCGGGACACGAAAACGGCCGGATTACGTTGCTGAAAGAGTTGTGCATGGTTGCCCGGAATTACTACGAACTGCTTAAAAACGAACAATATGACCTGCTGCTCAAAGAATACTACTGGCATCTGTTCCGCATGAATGAAACCCATCGTTTCATTGTCTGCAACAAGGAATTTGAAGCAAAAGTGATAGGTGTGGACGAGTATGGCCAGTTACAATTAATTAGAAAAGACGGAATGAAATTCACTTGCGGATTTAAAGAAGTCGAGTGGATATTATAAATGACACGATCCAAAGTGTCGAAATTTAACAATCAATGATTACATTTGAAAAGATGGGACTTCGTCCCGAATTGATCAAAGCCATCGAAGAGTTGGGCTTTGAAAAAGCCATGCCGGTGCAGGAAGAGACTATTCCCGAACTACTGGCCTACAACCGCAACCTGATTGCATTGGCGCAAACCGGCACTGGCAAAACCGCCGCTTTCGGCTTGCCTGTTTTGCAACAATTAAACACCGACAATAAACACACCGAAGCGCTGATCCTCAGTCCCACTAGGGAACTTTGCATCCAGATAGCGAACGATTTGCAAAATTACGCCAAATACTTGCCCGCCATCTCGATCGTTCCCGTCTACGGCGGTGCCAGCATCGAAAATCAGAAAAAAGAACTGCAAAAAGGAGCGAAAATCATCGTGGCCACACCCGGTCGTCTGTTAGACTTGATCCGGCGAAAATATATCGACATCCGACATATCACCACGTTGGTATTAGACGAAGCGGATGAGATGTTGGATATGGGATTCAAGGATGATTTGGACGACATTCTCTCCAATACGCCGGAATCGAAACGCACGCTGCTCTTTTCGGCTACCATGCCGAAAGAAGTGGAAGCCATTGCCAATAATTACATGGCTGATCCTAAGGAAATTACGATTGGATCGAAAAATTCGGGCACGGAGAATGTGTCGCATTTCTACTATTTGGTCAATGCGCCCAATCGTTATTTGGCACTCAAGCGAATTGTGGATTTTTATCCGCGCATCTATGCCATCATTTTTTGCAAAACCAAGGCGGAAACGCAGGAAGTGGCCACGTCACTCATCAAAGACGGATACAATGCCGACGCACTGCACGGCGATTTGTCCCAGGCACAACGAGACCATGTCATGCATCGTTTCCGTTGTAAGAATCTACAACTGTTAGTGGCTACCGATGTAGCTGCCAGAGGACTGGATGTCAACAATTTATCGCACGTCATCAACTACAACTTACCAGCGGAGTCCGAACAGTATAACCACCGCAGCGGCCGAACCGGACGGGCGGACAAACGAGGTATGGCAATCTCCATCGTGACGCCGCGCGAAGCTCTCAAAATCAAGAAAATACAGGAGAGTATCAAACAAGAGATTACGCTGGGAAAAATTCCGACCGGACGGGAAATCTGTGAAAAACAGCTATTCCACATGGTGGACGAAATGGAACACGTGAATGTGAACTACACGGAGATTGAGAGTTTCTTGCCTGTTATACACAAAAAACTCGCTTGGATGGACAAAGAAGAATTGATCCGGCGGTTCGTTTCCGTGGAATTTAACCGATTTTTGGACTATTACCGCAATATCAAAGATATTGACGTGGTAACCAAAGAAGAGAGCCGCAAGAAAAACCGGGAGGAGAAAGAGCGACCAACCCGCAAAGCCAGCCCCAGCATGACCCGTCTCTATTTCGGATTAGGCTACAGCGACCGGGTGGTTCCACAACGCCTCATCGCCTTGATCAACGAGACCACGAAAAACCGCGATGTCAGGATCGGAAAAATCGACATTTTTGAGGATGAAACCCACATTGATGTGGACAGTGACCATGCAATGGAAGTGGTTAACGCCTTCCAAGGCGCAACTTACAAGGGCTTTGATCTGGTCGTGAAAATATCCAAGCATCAACCTAAAGATAATTTTTCCAAAAATCCGTCTTCCACGAAAACCCATAAAAATGCAAAAGATAAGCCGTTTTATGATCGGTTTGATAGGAAAAAGCGAAGGAATTGAGAAATGTAAGAATTTTTATCCCTCAAAAACAACACCATGTCGAAAATAACGATACGCAGGGCTGAGCGTCC
>JAITVP010000112.1 GCA_031285725.1 Bacteroidales bacterium | reverse complement strand
GCGGATTTTTGCAAGGAAATCAAGAAAAGCGGCAATGTTACTTACAGCGGGAAAGACCAGGACAAGGCGCTGACGCAGTATTCCGTTTTTGCGTTTTTCACCGAAAAGATTCCCGTTTTGAACGATGAGCGGATTGGCATTGATTAATCTCCCTTAATATAGTTTTTTAAAACATTATTTAATCAACAATGAGGAGGCTATCAATAATTATATTAGTTCTGTGGAGTGCTTATTTGTTTTCAGGTTGTTGCGCTTTTAACTTTTCTTTGGGCAAGAAAGAAAGAAGGAGAGACATAGACACCTCTTTGGTGCAAAAAAACGGGCAGCAATGCGAAATAACTGCAAATCTTGATGGTGTGAAACGTATTTATACACAACATGCTTACACAAACAAGCGAGATGGTTCTCGTGAAAAACTTGGCTATTATTTTATGGTAAAAAATAAAGCAATGAGGCCTTCAGAACGGAAACCACTTCCTGATATTGTAATCCATTCTTTCACTTTTACAAAAAAAGAGAACAGAGATACCGTTCCTCTTTACTTATACTATCAAACTACTTATTTGGAATCGGTACTTATTGATAGTCTTCCTTGTTCTATTAGAGTAGAAAATGCAGAAGATAAACCTGCCGGGATTGTTGCAATTTATGCAGAAAGCGATCTCTCATATAAACGTCCTTATAAACGAGGTGTGCGAAAACTTTACGTCAGTTATGATATAGAAATAGACGGCAACAGGATAATAAAGCAAAATATAAAATACCGCAGGAGGTTGTCAATGGATTGTCGGTGGGAGTTTTGGTAGCAATGAAAATTATAAAAATACAAGTAAGAAATGAACAAAAATTGATACTTATTATTATGAACAAAGGTTTGAAAATAGAATTGAACTATGTTATAGCAAAATTATTTTTTTTAGCAATATTGCTTTCTTACAACATTGTTATTGCTCAAACAACTGCAAAAACTTTAACTGAACGAGAGAAAATTGAACAGTTGATTGCCTCTGTGGAGCAATTGCAAGATGCGAAATTTATTCGCAACGGCACGACTTACAACGCAGCACGTGCAGCCGAACATTTGCGCACCAAGCTCCAAAAAGCCGGCAATAGGGTAAAAACTGCACAGGATTTTATTATAGGCATCGCCTCCTCTTCTTACTTTAGTGGAAACCCCTACTATATCAAGTTTAAGGATGGCAGGCAGATTACTTCAAGAGAATTTTTTGAGGGAAAACTAAGAGAAATTGAGGGAAACCATTATGGAAAAAAGAGTGATTAACCGCCATGATACGAAGCGCAACGGAAACTGTATTTGAGGAGTTCTTCGATTTGGAGGACACGGTGGAACTCGGCGGCGTGTATTTTAACATCCGCACATACGAAATTGTCGGTTTTATTCCGGAGGAGAAACTGAAAAATGAAACGGAATTATCCTGTGGGATTAAATTAAAAAACCTCGCAAGTTTAGACAGCCAACCATGCCTCAACACTTAAACAAATCAACCCCAAAACTCTTAACCCACAACCCACAACGAATTAACAATCATACAAATAAATACCGTGACAAATCCCCGTAAAAATTTTGAAGAATCCCGTAAAAAGATCGGTTACATTGACCGCAAAGATGCCACTCAGGCAGACTATGACCGTATAGGTTTCATGTCGGGATTAGAAGTACATCAGCAAATATTAACTAAGAGGAAGCTTTTCTGCCGTTGTCCGGCGGGGATCTTCCAGAAACCCGATCAGTTCGACGCCGAGATTATCCGACACATGCGTCCCACCCTTTCGGAGTTGGGTGAATATGACGGCACGGCGTTGATGGAATTCCGGACCCGCAAGGAGATCATCTACCGCTTAGCGAACAAAAATGCTTGCACGTATGAGGTTGATGACACCCCGCCTTTCCAGATCGACCAGGAGGCATTGGAAAAGTCGATCCAACTGGCGTTGGCCAGCAAGTTGAACATCGTGGGCGAGGTACACATTACCCGCAAGCAATACCTTGACGGCTCTATCCCGACCGGTTTCCAACGCACGGCGATCATCGGCATTGAAGGCTCGATCCGTCTAAGAGGCAAAGTGATAAGGCTCATCCAGTTGAGTTTGGAAGAAGACTCTTGCCGTGAAGTTTCCGATATCGGCCACACCCGCATCTACCGTACCGACCGACTGGGTATGCCGCTCATCGAGACGGTGACGTATCCCGATTTTGTGAATCCCAATGAGGTGAAAGAAGGTTGTGACTATATCCGTTTCCTGAACCGGAGTACGGGTTTGGTGAGAACCGGCATCGGTGCCGGTCGTCAGGACGTGAATGTGAGCTGCCGAGGCGGTTCCCGGGTGGAGATCAAGGGCGTGGCACATACCAAGTGGATTCCTGAATTGACCCATGTGGAGGCTTTCCGGCAGTGGGCGTTGCTGGCGATCCGCGATGAGTTGAAAAACCGTGTCAATCCCGAAGAGTGGAAAATGAGTTGGAAAGAGATCAACCCCAAAGAGTTTCATTTTTACTATCCGGCAATCAATGAGGCCATTGAGCGCGGCGATACGTTGATAGCTGTTAATCTACCCTGTTTCAGTGGATTATTGTCGCATTTCACACAACCCGGCAAACCGTTCTACGATGAGTTTGCCAATCAGTTGAAGGTGATCGCCTGCGTGGAAAAACCGAACATGGCGACCAGCGAAGATATCGACGATGTGATCAGCAGTAATGTTTTCGACCAACTGGTGGTGATGTTTAACGCTTCAGAACAAGATGCGCAGATCCTTTTCTGGGCACAGGAAAGGGATGTGAAAACCGCATTGGATGTGATCAAAGAGCGTGCTGAGAGAGCGTTTGCGGGGGTTCCGGAAGAAACCCGCAAGTCGTTTGTGGATGGCACCACCATTTTTGAACGGGTACTGCCAGGTGCTGACCGCATGTATCCCGATACCGATTCCGCGCCGATTCCGTTGGAGTCTGACTATATCGAATCCCTACGAAAAAGCATACCCGAAGAGGTGGCGGCTCGCTATTCCCAATTGATGATGTGGGGCGTGCCCATCGACACATATACCTACATCTTCTCGAAAAACCAATATCCGCTCATTAAAAAAATTGTGGAGGAATTGGAGATCAATCCGAAGTTTGTCGGCGTATTGTTTGGCCATCGTCTGAAAAACTTGCATGGCGAATACAGAGAGATTCCTTTTAAGTTGGATCGGATTTACGATATGTTCCAATATTTGAAAAACAATAATATGGAACAAAACATTGCTCCGAACATGTTGGTCGAGATGTTCAAACATCCGAAGATGGATTTTGAATCTATTCTTACCATGCTTAATTATAAAAAGATAAGCAAAGAAGAGATCGTTAACCGGATTGCATTTGTGAGCGATAAATTTGTTCCGTTTCGTAAAGATACCAACGAGCAAGATAGGGTGAACAGCATCATGGGGCAGCTACGTTTGATGAGCGAAGGCAATGTAAATTTAACGGAATTAGTTAATTTGATAAAAAAATAAAAGATGAGCGAAGATATTTTCCAAGGATATAAAGGCGAAGCGTTGGTTTTGTTGCAACAATATAATGTTCGGGTTTGGGGGGCGGCGGAGGTGGAGACCACCCGCGGCCATTTTTCGGGAACGGTTCTTCCCCGGGCAGAAAACGACGATCAGAAGCATATTGTGCTGAAGATCGCTACTGGCTACAACGTGGGGGTTGATATTGACACAATCACCGACATGAAAGAGGTGGGCTACAAGAAAGCCCACTATAAAATTCCCGAAAAGGAGTTTCCTTACACCAAAGGACTTCCGCACGTGAAACTGCTGGGCACCGGCGGCACGATCGCCTCCCGGTTGGATTACCGGACGGGTGCGGTGATCCCGGCGTTCTCGCCCGGCGAACTCTACGGCTCCGTGCCCGAATTGGCTGACATCTGCAATCTGGATACCGAGAAGATTTTTGCAGTCTTCTCTGAAAACATGGGTCCCGAACAGTACGTGGCGTTGGCGAAGAAGATCGGCGAAGAGATTGAGAAAGGGATCGATGGCATTGTGATCGGACATGGTACGGACACGTTGCATCACACAGGTGCGGCGTTGACGTTCATGTGCCAGAACCTGCCCGTGCCAGTGGTGTTGGTAGGGTCGCAGCGTTCCTCCGACCGTCCGAGCTCCGATGCGGCGCTGAACCTGATGCATGCCATGACGGCGGCCGGTCACGGTGACATCGCAGAAGTGCTGGTATGCATGTTCGGTCCGACTTCCGATGAATACGGCTTCCTGCACAAGGGAACCCGTGTCCGCAAGATGCACTCCTCCTATCGTTCCACGTTTCGGACGATTGGCGACACGCCGGTGGCTCGTATCACCCGTAAGGGCGTTGAACCGATCAAGGAGGAATTCAACCCCCGGCGGAACGACCGCAACGTGAAGATCGTCCCGACATTCGACAACCGGGTGGCGATGTTGTACTACTATCCGGGCATGAAACCCGACATGCTGGATGCGATTATCGACAATGGCTATAAGGGCGTGGTTTGGGTCGGTACCGGTTTGGGACACGTTAACAAGGAAATGTATCCCGCAATTGAACGGGCGAAGGCTGAAGGCGTGCACCAATACATGACGTTGCAGACGATCTGGGGCTACGTCCACATGTTCGTTTACGATACTGGCCGCGACATGATGTCGAAAGGGATCATCCCGCTCGGCAACATGCTCCCCGAAGTGGCCTTCATCAAATTGGGTTGGGCGTTGGGTCAGACTCATGATCCTGAGGAGGTAAAAAAGTTAATGCTGACTCCCATCAACGATGAGATCACCGACCGCGAACCTTACAATGGGTATTTAGTTTATCAAGGTGGTTCGCCGGAAGTGGAAGAGTTTATACGGAAGGTGCATAAGTAATCGGAATCGGTGAAGTTAAACCGGTGAAAATCTAAAATAAAATGCCTGATACTCCTCTGCCCACAAAAACCTTTTCCATCCATACTCTTGGTTGCAAACTCAACTTCAGCGAATCTTCCGACATCGCCCGCCAACTCAAGGAAGCGGGGTTTGTCCTTGACGACCATCCAGATTTTATCATCGTTAACAGTTGTGCGGTGACGGAGACGGCGGTGAAGAAGGCTCGCAATTTGGTCTCCAAGCTGCATCGTCAGCACCCCGAGGCAGAGATTGTCATTTTCGGTTGTTATGCCGCTTTGGAGCCGCTGATCATCAAACAGTGGGAAGGGGTGGGGGCGGTTTTCGGCAGCGCCGACAAACACCATGCAATACAATATCTCAAAGGGGAACCACTGCCAGAGGCACAACCTTTCACGGCCTCCTTCTCCTCCGGTGATCGTACCCGCTCCTTCCTGAAAGTGCAGGACGGTTGCGACTACTATTGCAGCTATTGCACCGTGGCGAAAGCCCGCGGAGGAAGTCGCAGCGATACCATTGAGCACGTGATGTGTCAGTTGGAAAAGATCGCCGAACTGAATGTCAAAGAGGTGATCCTGACCGGCGTGAATCTGGCTGATTTTGGCAAAAAAAATGGAGAGTCTTTCTATGATCTGCTTGTGAAAATCGATCAGTCGGCATTAGTACCCCGTGTGCGAATATCTTCCGTGGAACCGAATCTGTTGTACGATGAAATCATTGAATTAGTCGCCCACTCGAAGACGATCATGCCGCATTTCCACATTCCGTTGCAATCGGGTTCCGACCGGATTTTGAGGCTGATGCAACGAAGATACGGCCGGGCATTGTTTCAAAACAAAATAGATATGATCAAACGGCAGATGGCTGATGCCTTCATTGCCATCGACATTATTTCCGGATTTCCTACGGAGAGCAGCGAAGATTTCGAGGACAGCTATAACTTCTTGGCGAAATTGCCGCTGAGCTTTCTCCATGTTTTCACGTACTCCAAGCGTCCCGGCACGCCGGCTGCCATGATGAAGCAGGTTAAGGATTCCGTCAAACGGGAACGCACCGATCGTCTGTTGCTCCTCTCCGAACAGAAAAAACAGGATTTCTATCGACAATTTATCGGCCAAACCCGTCCGGTTCTCTTTGAATCTGACTGTATTGACGGGAAGATGTATGGTTTCACGGACAATTACATCAAAGTCGGAATCCCATGGCGGGAGGATTGGGCGAACAGGATTGTGGATGTGATGATTGATCAACAACAAACGTTAGGGCACTTCTAATAATTCAATTTTCGAGGTAATTCAGTCCAAAATATGGTACATTATTTTCTAACAATAGAGTATCCTGCAAGAATCAAAAAATGTTCATTTCTTTTTTAGAGCAAGAAAATGAAATTAAAGAGAATGCATTATTTTTGCGATTAGATAAAAATGAAAAAGACAGCGAAATTATCAATGGGAAATATATAATGAAAAAACTACTTCTCACCTTCTTACTACTCCTCTCCATCGGGGGGTTTTCCGCTATGGCGCAACAAACGACCGATGAAAAACTCGGTATCCAATACTACCAAAATGGAGAGTTCGATAAAGCTATCGAAGTGTTTTCAAAGATTTTCTATAAAAAGCCTAATTCTTACATCTATTACTATTATTATATGTCGCTGCTTGATGTGGAAGATTACAAGGAGTTGGAACGGTTGTGCAAACGGATGATCAGGGAACAACCCCAGGTTCAGCGTTTTAAAATTGACTTAGGATATGCCTACGAGCGTTCGGGCGACATGCAGAAGGCGCAGAAAGAGTATGAAGTTACTATTCGGGATCTGACACCTAACGAACCGGGTGTCAGGGAGTTGTATAATGCTTTTCTATCCAAGGCCTTACAAGAATATGCAATACAAACATTGCTCAGAGGAAGGGTGTTGTTGAATAACAATATGTTGTTTTCCAGTGAATTGACAAAAATATACACCAATCTGAAACAGACGGATAAAGTGATTGCGGAGGCACTCAACTTAGCCGGCGACAACCACGATTTGGCTTTATTGGCACAAGCGGAGGCGATTTTGCAAAACTTGCTGCTGGAAGACGAGAACGATCAAAACTACCTGACCGTGGTGAGTTCTATACAGCGCGCCATTCAGAAAGATCCGAGCAACGGGTTCTACATGTCATTGCTGTTCTGGACATACCGGTTGCATAAAGATTACCCATCCGCCTTGCTCATGGCTCGGTCGATTGACCGGAAAGAGGGTGGCACCGGGGAGGTAATCTACCGGCTGGGTTTGGAAGCGGCAGTCAACCGCGATTTTGAAACGGCAATCGAGGCTCTGGGGCTGATCATCGCCAAAGGCGGCGCTAATGACTATTACAACAGTGCCCGCTATCAACTGTTGGATGTCAAGTACTCGCAACTTATCGCTACCTCGCCGGTAAAAATGGCGGATGCGCTGTTGCTGGAAAAAGAATGTAAGAAATTATTGGATGAAGATGGTCTGCACTCTGGCACGGCCGAGTGGGTGCGGAAATACGCTCATCTGCTCACTTTCTACGTCGGGAAACCGCAGGAAGCAATCGAAATTCTGAACAGCGCGATCACCACCGCCAACCGCGACCCGAAGGAGAAGGCAATTTACAAAATAGACCTGGCGGATATTTTGTTGTATGCCGGCAATGTGTGGGATGCCACCCTGCTTTACTCCCAAGTGGACAAGGATATGAAAAACGACGAGATCGGGGAACTGGCGAAGTATAAGAATGCGAAACTTTCGTTTTATATCGGTGAATTCAAGTGGGCAAAGAGCCAGTTGGACGTGCTGCGTGCAGCCACCACCAAATTGATTGCCAACGACGCCATGTATTTCTCGCTGCTGATTTCGGACAACGAGGCCGAAGACGAAGAGGAGGGCGAACTCTTTTTCGAAGAGGATGGCGAAAGCAACAAACCGTTGCGCTGCTTCGCCCGGGCAGATTTCCTGCGATTCCAAAATAAGGACGACGAGGCGTTGAAAATGCTTGACTCTGTACTGATCGTCCAACCATTCGGCACGCTAACCGATGATGTTTACTACCAACAAGCAGAAATCGCTATCCGTCAAGGAAACTACATGGAAGCGGAACAATATCTGAAAAAAATCCTGGAACTCTACTCCACCGACATTCTTGGCGATGACGCCACGTTCCTGTTGTCGGAACTGTATGAATATTATTTGAAAGATATCCCCGGTGCGCTATCGTATTACCAACAGGTAATGAAGGACTATCCCGGCAGCCTCTATGTGATCGAAGCACGGAAACGGTTCCGGGCGTTGAGAGGAGATAATATGTGATGAAGAAAAAAATGGCAACACAGATTTGACGGATAAAGGGGAAATATACATTAACTATGCAAGTAAAACCAAAAAAGAGATTAGGACAACATTTTCTGCGCAATGAGCAGGTTGCGGAGGATATCGTCAACAGCCTAGTCACGCCAAATCCGAATCTGATCGAGATCGGACCGGGGATGGGGATGTTGACAAAATACCTGATGCGGAAACAGGGCATGCATTTTTCGGTGGTAGAGTTGGACGAGGAGTCCGTTCTTTATCTGCAACAGAAATATCCCGATCTTGCTCCCAACATTATCGCCCGTGATTTCCTTGCGTTGGATTTAGCAGAGATGTATAGTGAACCGTTGACCATCATCGGTAATTTTCCGTACAATATTTCTTCGCAAATACTTTTCAAAATGTTGGTTCACAAGGAAATTGTAACGGAGTTAGTGGGGATGTTCCAAAAAGAGGTAGCGGAACGCATTGCGGCGAAACCCGGTGGCAAAAGCTACGGCATCCTGACGGTACTAATCCAAGCTTTCTATGATGTGGAGTATCTATTCACCGTCCATGAGCACGAATTTGATCCGCCCCCGAAGGTGAAATCGGCTGTGATACGAATTGTCAAAAACGAGGATAAAAAACTCGGTTGCGATGAGGCACTCTTCATGAAAGTGGTCAAAACCGCATTCAATCAACGGCGAAAAATACTACGCAACTCCCTCAAGACTTTCATTTTCCCCGAAAATTACCTCACTTCCCCCGTCTTCAACCGTCGTCCGGAACAACTAACAGTAGCGGAATTTGAGGAAATCTGCAAACAATTAATAGTTAATTCTCTTACTCCCACTCAATCGTTGCCGGAGGTTTCGAACTGATATCGTAGACCACTCGGTTTATGCCTTTTACCTTGTTGATGATTTCGTTGGATATTCTTCCGAGAAACTCGTAGGGGAGTTTAGCCCAGTCGGCAGTCATGCCATCGGTGGAGAGAACGGCTCGGAGCGCCACGGTATTCTCGTATGTCCGTTCATCGCCCATCACGCCCACGGATTGGGTCGGAAGGAGGATGGCACCGGCTTGCCACACTTGATCGTACAGGCCGTCGGTTTTGAGACCTTCGATGAAGATGTGGTCGGCTTCTTGCAGAATACGCACTTTTTCGGGGGTGATGTCGCCCAAAATGCGCACGCCCAGCCCCGGGCCGGGGAACGGATGACGCTGAATCAATGATTCCGGGATACCCAACGCCTTCCCTATCCTGCGCACCTCATCCTTGAATAAAAGATGCAGCGGCTCCACCACTTTCAGATTCATCTTTTCGGGCAAACCACCCACATTGTGGTGCGACTTGATTACCATACCCGTAATCGACAATGATTCAATACGATCAGGATATATGGTGCCTTGCGCCAACCATTTTATATTTTCTAACTTCTTCGCTTCCTCTTCAAAAACATCGATAAATCCCTTGCCAATAATTTTCCGTTTGGTCTCGGGATCACTCTCGCCTTGCAATGCCGTGTAAAAACGTTCCGCAGCCGGAATTCCTTTCACATTCAATCCCAATACTTTATAGTTCTCCAAGACGGTTTCAAACTCATTTTTCCGGAGCAGACCGTTGTCCACGAAGATGCAGAAGAGGTTTTCCCCGATTGCGCAGTTCAGCAAAACTGCGGCCACAGTGGAATCCACGCCGCCGGAAAGTCCCAACACCACCCGGTCATTACCCAGTTGCTCTTTCAACTCCTTCACCGTGCTTTCAATGAACGAGGCGGGTGTCCAGTTTTGTTTGCAATGACAGATATCTTTCACGAAATGGTTGAGGATCAGCATGCCGTCTTCGCTGTGATAGACTTCGGGATGAAATTGAACCGCCCAAGTAGGCTCGCCTTCAATGCGGTAGGCCGCCACTTTTACCTCCTTGGTATTGGCAATCACCTTGAAATTTTCGGGAATAGCGGTGATCGTATCGCCGTGTGACATCCACACTTGACTACCTTCCCGGATGCCGTGCAATAACAGATCATTATGGTCGAAATCGGAAATGTGCGTCCGGCCATATTCGCGGCTTCCGCCTGCACCGATCGTTCCACCAGAGAGATATGCCAAATATTGCGCACCATAGCAAATGCCCAGCAAGGGGAACTTGCCTTTGATCTCGCTCAGATCGGGTTTAAAAGAGTCCGGTTGGTTCACCGAAAAAGGGCTGCCGGAAAGGATCACGCCTCTGATATCACTCTGGTTTTCCGGAAATTTGTTGTAAGGTAAAATCTCACAGTATGTGTTTAATTCTCTGATCCTTCGCGCGATCAATTGGGTATATTGCGAACCAAAATCTAAAATGATTATTTTTTCTTGCATAGTGTTGTATGGATGATCTTTTGTATAGTTTCGGGATATCTTTTGTGTTCCAACTGATGAATTTTCTCTTCGACTTCTTCGATCGTTTCTCCACCCTCAATGCGGAAAGCATCCTGCTCAATGATTTTACCGGTATCAATACCCGCATCGACATGATGAATGGTTATGCCAAACACCTTCACACCATATTGATACGCTTGGTTGATGGCGTGCAAACCGGGGAACGCCGGAAGCAACGAAGGATGGATATTGATGATCCTATCGGGAAACGTTTCCATCAACACGTTGCCAACAATACGCATGTAACCGGCCAGAACGATCAGCTCCACACCTTTGTCTTTCAATAATTTGACAATTTCCGTCTCGTAAGTTTCTTTGGATGAGTATGTTTTCGCCGAGAATGCAAAAATATCGATATTATGTTTCCTTGCTCGTTCAACAGCGTAGCAATCAGGCTGATCGGTGACCAACACAGCAATATAAGCGTCCAGTCGCTTCTCAACAATCGCTTGCTGGATCGCTTCGAAGTTGGAACCGTTTCCACTGGCAAAAAGAGATAGTTTAGCGGTCAATGGGTTGATAATTAATAGTTAACAATTTATAGTTTATGTCAATTAAAAATGATGGTGAAACAATCTTCATCTGTCCATTTGCTGTCCACTCGCCCACTTGTCAACCTCAATTCTTAATTCGGACTCCGGGTTCAGCGACGATTTTCCCGATAGCAACGGGGATTTCGCTGAATTTTTTCAATACTTCGATGGTTTTATTGGCATCTTTGGGATCGACGACAATGATCATGCCGATGCCCATATTGAAAATGTTGAACATTTGCCGATGAGGGATGCTGCCCAGTTTTTCCAGAAAGCCAAAGATGGGAGGTTTGCTCCAGCTTTGCTCATTGATTTCAACGCCTTGACCTTCTTGCAAAACTCTCGGTATATTTTCATCAAACCCGCCGCCAGTGATGTGGCTGATAGCATGCACGTCAACTATTTTCAGGAGTTCTAAGACGGATTTCACATAGATGCGGGTCGGGGAGAGGAGCACCTCACCCAGTTTGCCGTTCAGTTCGGGATAATGTTGATGTAAATCCAAATGATGATCTTTCAGAACCACTTTCCGTACCAAGGAAAAGCCATTGGAATGGACACCCGAGGAGGAAAGTCCGATCAACACGTCGCCAACTTTCACTTTGCGCCCATCTATCAATTTCGATTTCTCAACGGCGCCTACAGTAAATCCAGCAATGT
>JAITVP010000094.1 GCA_031285725.1 Bacteroidales bacterium | reverse complement strand
TTACAGTAAATTGCATCGTAGGTAAAGAACCGCCGTATGCCGAACGGCACGTACGGTGGTGTGAGAGGTCGGAAAACGAAAGTAGGAAGAAAACTACTTCGTTTTCCTCCTACTCGATTCATTCGTTTTGATGGATCAATCTTGCCGCCTCATCTCCGCGATTTCCGCAATCGCCGTGATCGCGGCGTCCACGTCCTCTTCGGTGTTGAAAGGTCCGAGGCTGAAGCGAACGGTGCCATGCAGGTTGAACGTGCCGAGGCCTTTGTGTACTTTCGGGGCGCATTGCAAACCGGTGCGACAGGCGATGTCGTAATCCACGTCTAAAAGCGTGCCCACATCGCCGGCTTCAAAGCCTTCGATATTCAGCGACAGCACGGGATTTCGGTTCTCTTCCAATTCGGCGCAATACAACGTCACGCCTTCAATGCCCGCCAATCCGTTGCGCATTCTTTTCCAGAGTTCCATTTCGCGGCGGTGCAAGTTTTCAATGCCTTGTTTTTCCACCCACTTCACGCCCGCATATAAGCCGGCCACGCCAACAATGTTGATGGTGCCATATTCCAGACGATATGGATACTCCTCTAAATGAGCTGGATAAGCAGAACGAACGCCGGTGCCGCCATAGCGGGTGTGGCGCACATTCACGCTCTCGCGCACGTAGGAACCGCCGATACCCGTGGGCCCCATCAAACATTTGTGTCCAGTAAAGATGTATACGTCAATATTGTCTTTTTGCATATCCACTTGTGCGGCACCGGCGCCTTGGCTACCATCCACCACAAATAAAACGCCATTTTCTTTGCAAATTTTGCCAATTTTTCCAATGGGTTGTATGGTACCGATCACATTGGAGCAATGTGTGCAAACCACCAATTTGGTATTGGGTTTTATCGCCTTCCGAATATCCTCGGGATCAACATAGCCTTGCGCATTGAAATGCACATATGTCACTTCGCAAATCCCTTGTTGTTCAAGACAATACAAAGGGCGTAACACGGAATTGTGTTCCAACATCGTAGTAACTACATGGTCTCCTTTTTCAATCAATCCTTGCATGATGAGGTTTAATGAATCGGTGGCATTATAACTGAACGTCAAACGGTTGTAATCTTCACCGCCGTTGAAGAGGCGGGTCAACATTTTGCGGGTATTGGTGACGAGTTCTCCAGTTTCGATGGCGGCGTCGAATCCGGAACGTCCTGGACTCACACCGTGTTTGCGATAAAAATTATTCATGAAATCGTAAACCTCATCGGGTTTGGGGAATGTGGTTGCTGAATTGTCTAGATAAATCATAATTTTAGCTTCAATAATTGTGGCGGCAAATATAACATATAAATGAATAAAAATATTTATTTTTGTCCGTTTTTAGATCAACAATGTATGATGCGAATTTTCATGAATTATCTGATAAAAGTGATGTTGAAAAAGACAGCATTTTGCTCTCTTTTATTAATCTTTTCCATTTCATTAGCCGCTCAAATTCCGTTTAAGGTTACTATTGACGAATGCCAGCAGTGGGCGGTGGCACAGTCGTCAGCCAACGTACAGAAAGAACTGAACGAACAGTTGTTGCAAGTGAAACTGAATGATGCTTCGTCCCACTATTATCCCTCGCTGGAAGTCAACGGTTGGGCCTCTTTACAGTCGCAAATGCCGCAACTGCCCACTTCCATTCCCGGCGTGGAAATACTTTCGAAGGACAACTATCGGATCGGGCTTGACCTCAACCAAGTGCTTTTCGATGGCGGGAAGATTATCTATAATCGAAAATTTGAACGGTTAGATAATGAAAATGAGATACATAAACTGGATCTGTCCATCAATAAAATTAAAGAACAGATTATCATGATCTATCTGAATTTGCTGATTATTGATAAACAGACGAATATTTTGAAAACGGTTCAACAGACGTTGGACGAACAGATGTCGCAATTGCAATTCCTTTTAAAAGAAGGGGTCATATACGGAAATGCTGTTACACAATTGGAAGTGGAGATGCTGAAAGTGGAGCAGCAGATGGGCGAACTCTTGGCAACCAAGGAATCTATGAAATCATCGCTTTCTATTTTGACGGGCAAAGATTTGACGAATGCGGAGTTTGTGACACCCGAAATAGATTGGGTGGCCTTGAATACCGAGAGTAATCGTCTCGAATTTAAGATATTCGCAAACCAGATATCCGGATTGGATTATCAACGGAAATTGCATTACGCCACGACCGTTCCTCAAATCAAATTGATGGTGACTGGCGGCTATGGTCGTTCTACTTTCGACTTTTTCGACAATGATTTCAATTGGTACTATTTTGTGGGGGTCAACCTGAATGTTCCCGTGATCAACTGGGCCAAAACAACCGGTGTCGGCAACATCATCAATCTCCAAAAATCGATCATGGAATCGCAGAAATCCGACTTTGAGAAAGGCAACCAGATTGAAATCCAAGAGAAGATCAACGAAATTAAACGGATAGAGAGTCTGCTCGTGTTGGACAAACAGATTACCGAGAAATATGAAGAGCTTACTTCTACTTACCGGATTCAACTCCTGAACGGTATCATTACTGTGTATGATTACCTGAAACAACAAAACGACGAAACCAGCTCCCTCATCAACCAAGAGGTGCATCGCATCCAACTCTTGAAAGCCAAATACGAGCTGCTGGCCCTGAAAGGGAAACTGTAGTTCAATGATTCAATAGTTTGATTTAAAACACGTTGATGAAATCCATCATCCGCATTTTCCCGCTTTGCGAAAACAGGAGTTACGTTCGTTTCCCATCACCGTAATTGAATAGATTTTCCTCTAGTGAAATTTAGTTTACAAAACAATCACATGCAGTTTTTTGTGAATATTTTTTTTGCATTTTTGCCGAATTATTTAAATCTAAATATTAATACCTAAATTATGAGGAATAAATTTTTTTTATCATGTTTGCTATGGATTCTATTCATGGGGACAATTCATGCTCAAACTGAAGTTACCAGTCCTACCGGCGGCGGATTAGAAAATGCCGTCAGGATTGCCATTTCTAATGCCGCTTTAAGCACGGTTACCCAACTGACGGTATCGGGAACAATTGATGCGAGAGACTTCCGCTTTATTCGCGATTCACTCACGCATATTACCTCGCTCAACATGGGCACCGCAACGATTGCGGCTTATTCTGGCATGGGGGGTACGGCTCACACGTCGCCGCCATTCTTCGGAGTGGGAGGTGGGGCGGATCTGCAGGCTGATTATCCTGCAGACACAGTACCTCAGTATGCGTTCTACAAAAAATGGACAACCGGTTCCGCATTTTTCCCAACAACGGTGGAAATTAAATTGGGAAATTTGACAACCTTGACATTGCCTTCAACAGCCAATGTGATTAACCAATATGCCTGTGCAGGCATGTCGTCTTTAGGAAGCATTAGTTTGTTGAACATGAACGGATTAACCCGCATCGAACAGTATGCTTTCTGGAAAGATTCAGCGGCTACATCGGTTAATCTTCCGAACACATTAACATTCTTGGGTGGAAATTCGTTCAAAGATTGTGCAGGATTAACGTCCTTCACTTTTCCCTCTTCGATAGATTCCATCGCTTATATCATGGGGTTCTTTGACGGGTGTATCTCTTTGGAAACCGTAACTTTTGCAGAACCTTGCAATATCTCGACGTGGCCTCCCACCATGTTTTCTTCCACTATTGCGGAACAGAGACCGGAAGATTTACTAACCGTAACGGTTCCGGCTTGCGTTACCAATGTGGGTACGGCTTTCGATTACTTCATGGGAACAACGATCAATTGCAATCCTGCTAACCCAGTGTATTACAGTCAAAACGGTATTCTCTATTTGAAATCCGACAGTAGTTTGGTGGCCATGCCGAAAGGGATCAGCAGCTTCACCATTCCGGCATCTATGACGGAAATTCCGAACAATTATTTTGAGAACTGCTCCAAGCTCACCACCGTAACTGTGCTGAGCCAATTGACAAAAATTGGGAATAGAGCGTTTTATAACTGTCCTGTCACTTCGTTCACTTTCCAAAGCTCTTTGCAGGAAATCGGAAACGAGGCCTTCTCGCAGACCCATTTGACAAGCGTAGCCTTTTCCGATAACTCGAACTTGACAACGCTGGGAAATGCTGTTTTTGGTAACTGTGACAGTCTTCAAAGCGCGGACTTATCGGGACTGTCAACATTGGGAACACAGATGTTTAGAATCAATAGAGCATTAACTTCCGTGACATTCAGTGCCACGTTGACTAAAATTCCCGATCAGGCTTTTCAACAAACCCCATTAGTAACTGTTAGTCTGCCAAACAGCGTGGATACCATTGGAAGCGGTGCTTTTGACGGATGCGAACGGCTGACAACCATCAATATTCCCACATCGTTGATTTATCTCGGCATTACGGCTTTTAGAGGAGATACCGCCATTACGGGAACATTCAACTTGCCTGCTTCTTTCCGCTATTTGCCTATTGACAACAATCAAGGCTCGGCTTTTATTCGGACGCATGCGCAGATTGCGGTGGATGCGTCCAATCCTTATTTTGCTTCCGAAAATGGCATGCTATTCAATAAAACCAAAAACAAACTCTATCACATTCCGAATGCTGTATTGCCTGTAGGTATTACGTTACCGTCTACGGCAGATTCCGTGATGGCTTACGCTTTTACCAACGACAAAGGACAAGTGAAGAAACTTACTTTGCCCGCTTCCATGAAATACATAGCAAGCTACGGATTATCCGGCGCCGCCAAATTGGATACTTTAGTAAGCAAAGCGATGACCCCTCCGGTTTGTGCAAGCAATTATTATTCGTTGAACAACGACTATCGCTGGGAGGTAACGGGCTCTATTCCGCGCGTATTTGTTCCGGCAGGGAGTAAAGCCGCTTATCTCGCCGCCGATGGCTGGAAAAACTACCCTGATTCGGTTTACCGTCAAACCGGTATTTTTGTAAATCTTGGAACGGGCATGGCCAATAATGTTTCTCCCAATGGCTTGCATGTGGCCGGCAATACCGCTACTAACGGTTATGTGTATAATGTTACGACGAATGATTATACTACTATTCCGGGAGCCGTGAATGCTCGAGATGTCAATGATCAGGGCTGGGCAGTTGTCGATTTCCTCGATTCAACTTATATGGTCGCTGGCACGCCTTTGGAAAATTCAGGCGTTTGGCGTAACGGTAAAGTGTATAGCATAGGATTAGGTCGTTATGGTAATACGACCACTATCACTGAAGTGCGGGCTGTCGCCAGTGCTATAGATACCGCAGGAACGGTCTACGGCATGACCTATGAATACAACACCTTGATTAGAGTGTCACCTTTCTCTTGGGCATACAATGAAACCAATGATGATTATGTAACAGATACTATGCCTTTTGCTTATCCCTATAGCAGTGGTGACCAAGGTGGAAGAATCTGGGATATCTCTTCTGATGGCCAGGTGGCGGGCGGCTGGCTTTCCCGTACGATTTATGGTGGCAGTCGCACTGCTATCGGCTGGACTTCGCCCACCACGTACCAATTTTTCGATGAGAATAATTCGAGCGAATCCAAAGGCGTTAGTCCCAATGGGAAATATATTACTACTCATAAGGATAGACGCGCGGCCGTGTATGATGTTGAAAATGATAATTTGATTGTATTCGGCCCTGAAAACACCTTGCCAGGTGAGAGTTCTTCCCCTACCGCTGTTTCCGATAATGGTTTTGTGGTTGGTTATCACGAAGTAAACAACACTCGCAAAGCGTTCATCTGGTCAGATCGACTAGGTTTGATCTATTTCCGTCAATTTATTGATACATACATGCCTGATTTGGAAGTTCCAGAAGACAATTTTTTCAATTTCTCGGGCGAACTCTTTGATGTGCCGATGGGCATCTCATCCGATGGTCTTACCATTGTGGGGTGGAGCGGTTACAGTGCCGTTGCATCAAAAGGTTGGATGATAAGAGTGCCGGATACGTTGCAATTGATTGACCGTCCGCATAATTTAACGGCTACCGTGGATATTACTCAACGCAATGTGGTAGAACTCTCTTGGACGGAACCGACAGACTTCGGCTCTCACACGTTGGACTGGTATTATGTTTACAGAGACGGTGTATACTTAGATCGATTTGACGCTACCAATGGTACAAGCTATACCGATAACAATGCTCCTGTTGGACGAGTAACTTATTCTGTTGCGGCGGTTTTTGATTATGTGAATCAAACCACCTTAAATATGTCGGCGCAAACCGATCCTGTGTCTGTTACCATTGTTGATAACTACAATATTCCTTTCGCAGAAGGATTTGAAAGCATGAGTTTTGAAACCCATTATTGGACGGTAGAAAGCAATCCGACCAACGCTTGGATTTTGCCAGCAAATTCTTACCATGGATTTAACGGTGTGCACAGTGCTATTTTTATGAGCAATGGCAATTTACAACCCTACGACCTTTCTTTAATGAGCAAACCTTTCGATGCCACTGGACACAACAAAGTTATCTTGGCTTACCTCTGGCGGATTATTTCCGATGTGGAAGCTTTTCTGGGGGTGAAAGATACTGTTTCTGTGGAAATTGGCGTGAATGATACTTGGACGGAGGTAATGCGAGTGGTGATTAACGACCGCTACAATTGGACTCCTGTCACATTGGATATTTCTTCCATTGCGGCCGACAATATTTTCCGCGTGCGTTTCCGTGCCGTTTCCGGTGCTAATCGTAACGCTTACAATTTCGATTTGGATGAATTTGGCGTGGCTTTTGAAACTTCGGCTGCTCCGGATGGTGTTTATGCGTATCGTTTTGATACGGAAAGTGCGGTGAATGTAATTTATAAAGATGTAACCGGTTCCTATGCAGCTTCTTACACTAATGGCAGAATTGACGGTACAATAGGCAATGAAGGAAATTCCATTATCGCAGTGAATAAATTCACAACCAAAGAGTTGAAGCCTTACCGTGGCAAATACCTCACCTCCGTTTCCGCATACCTCCTCTCCGATTTTAGAGGAACAACCATTCCTTCGGAACTTAAGTTGGCTGTGTTTGTGAATGGAAACAGAGTGGAAAACAGCGATATAACTTCATGGAAAGGTCATGCTTGGAACAACTTCCCGCTTGCTAATCCTATTGCCATTGATGGCTCGGAAGTGTTATTGGTTGGCATTGAGGTGGCTCATGGCGATGCGGAAAATAAGCCGTTAAGCATGGATACCCAGACAGATCCCGATAATATCAATTTGAATGCGAACCTTTATTCGGAAGACAACGGTGTTACTTGGGAGCACGCTTCCGATGCCGGAATTTACGGTAATTGGGGCATTATAGCCAATTTCAGAGACGAAGCCACAGCCGCTACGGTGGACGATGATATGTTTGCTGCGTTCTATCAAATTTATAGAGACGGCATAGCTGTGGATACGTTGCATTATGGACAAATGTTTGTGGATACTGCAAGCACAGATGATAGCCATTGCTATAAAGTGAAAGTGTTCCGCACCACTGGCGGTATATCCGATTTTTCCCCACAGGTTTGCGACGTGAACATCGTTACAGCCATTGCTGAAATTAAAAACGAAACGCTTTACTTGCTAATCTATCCGAATCCATCTTCTGATTGGGTGAACACAAATTTAGAGTTCTCCGCTTTGCGCATTTTCGACTTGAATGGGAAATTGATGCTCACGGCAACCCATGGAAATAGTGTTAATATAAGCAGTTTGACAACAGGAACTTATTTCATTGAAGCTATTCTCGAAAACGGAAGCAAAGCCGTTGCAAAAGTGGTGAAGAAGTAAGCAGATCAACTGTAAATTACAAATGGAAAGCTGAAAGCGATAGGTCAGCTTTCCATTTTTTTATTTGAAAATTCAATCTGGCCTCGAAGAGGTCTACTATTTGTAACCGACAAATATCGCACAGTATATTCAATCCCGTGTGTGGCGAACGTTATTTGCCGCTATCAATAGTCTGTGAAACCTACCTCTTCCTTTTTAAAAACCAAACCAATAGTACCACCGATGTGATCATATACGACACGCTATTGACAATACAAGCCCCTGTGATTCCATATTTCCCTATCAACAAATACGATAGCAATACGGTGACAATTACCCCAGTACCCGATTTCAAAATGAGGATTTTCAATTGACCGATTGCAGAGAAGTAGTTGCCGTAGACGTTGGAGATGGCGATGGCCAAGACGCCTGGCGAAAGATAGAGTAAGACTTTCTTCACGCCCACAAACTCTTCGCCAAAAATAAATCCGAAAACCGGCTCTGGAATGAGAAGCAAAATCACGATTGTTCCCAGCGAAGCCCACAAACTGATTAACGATACTTTCATCGTTTCCTTTCGGGCTTGCGGAGTGTCGCCATGCGAGAGGACGTGGGAATATTGCACTAACGAAATGCTCCGGCTAATGATCCAAATAGCCTCGGCAATAGTGATCCCGATGGAAAAAACACCGACCGGTGCCGTGCCCGACAACGCCCCGAGAAAGTAGAAACTCAGCCGGTAGTTGACAAATTGTAATAAGTTGCTCAATTCCGTTTGCCAACCAAAAGCGAAAGATTTCCCGATAGCCTCTTTGTCGATTTGCAACTTCAATTTGGAAATGTATCGTTTTCGCAGGATCAGCGCTATCCCAACCAAGACGGTCAGGGAGACGATCTGCGCATAAAAGTAAATGAAGTAACCGATGGCAGGGAAAAGAAAATAGAAAGCAATGATAAATATCAATAATAGCGCAGGTTGCAATAACGTGAGAATGTTATAGTAATTGATTTTCTGGCTACCGATAAACAACGAATTGTGAAATGCGATAATGCCAAAGAAGCACGAAGTGATAAAAAATGGCAGAGCAATTTGTTGATTTTCATGAAAATAAAAAATGGCTCCACCTAAAATTGACGTGATGAAGATCCATAAATACGCTTGTCCTGACAAACGACTGGCACCCAATTGGGAAAGATAGTACGACACGCTGCTGCCGGTGAAGATGTTGCCCAAAATGCCGATCAATCCTAAATCGGCAATAAAGAGAGCGATGAAACCGCGCCCTTCAGCTCCCCACAACTGCGTGGAAATCACCACTACGGCAAAGTTGAACAACAGGATTAATCCTTTGCTAAAAACAGTTTGCAGGATGTTTTTAGTCAGATTCATGTCGTTGGAATTGTTGGATAAATCGCAGGAAATCATCTTTGATCGTATCCCAATTGTATTTCGAGTCCGCTAAAAATACGGCGTTTTTGGCCTGTTTTCGATACAAATCATTGTTCTCTAAAAGATGCAAGATGAGGTTCGCATTGCCTTGATAATTGGCGGGATCGACTATATATCCGAAAGTGGAGATCTCAGGAACCCCATCGGAAATCGCATCCAAGTGCGAAAAAATAACCGGTCGGCCAAAAGCCATGTAGTCAAATAGCTTGATGGGAAGACATTGCGTGTTCTCCGTATTGATCTCCCGAAGATCAAGATAGAGATCATATTTTCCCATTTCCCGGCAATAATCGGGATAGTTTAAGAAAGGTAAATAGTTTATTTTCAGATTATCGATATTGTCCAATGAGTGTTCAGGTACATTATATGCGATAATATGAAGTTGAAATTGAATGTTTGGACATATTGATGCACAATGGCTTGCTAATTTTAAAACATGATGATAGCCTTTGTCCGTGGAGGTATTCCCCGCATAAAAAAATGAAAAAGTATTATCGTTCTGTGTCAATGGATAGCGTTTGAAATAATTTACATTGGGATAGTATGGTGAGAAAACAAATGAGTCGGATTGCGAAATTTTGAGCGGTTTGAGTGATTTACTTTTTTCTCCAAAAATAAATCCGTCTACTTTTTTACAAGCTTTCTTGAAAAGAGTTTGAAGAAAAAGTTTCTTAAAAGGTTTAAGAAGAAGAGGCTTGTTTTGCAGATTTTTTCGAGAAGGATAAAACTCCGTGACATCATAAACTACAGATACTTCGCCTTTTTCTCTTTTAGCAAAATAAAATGCATATAAAATGGCCAATGGCGTGTCGCAAATAATAAGTTGGGGATTCAATGATGATAAAATATTGAAAACCGATGATCTTTCTTGAAATTTGTTTTTCTGGTTGGCATAATAAAAGATATTATCCGCTTGTTGTTCCGATGTGCGTGAAGTGATGATAAATATTCTATGTCCAGCTTCTTCCAAGATCGGTTTTTGGTGATACCAGATTCTTTCATCTTGTGGAAGATGTGCAGTCAGCAGATAAACGATCTTCATGGTAAAACAATAAACTTATAGCGAGGAAATATCTCCTTTGCCTTCTCTGAGTATTTCAAAGTCCCCCGAAGTACAATCAACCACAGTAGATGGAACATTGTCGCCGTAGCCGCCATCAATCACAATATCCACTCGGTCACCATATTTTTCGTAGATTAATTCGGGATCGGTAATGTATTCCACCACATCGTCTTCGTCTTTCACGGAAGTGGAGAGAATGGGATGACCGAGCATTTGCACAATCTCCCGGCATATGCTATTGTCTGGTACACGGATCCCGACCGTTTTCTTATTGCTTTGCAATAACTTGGGCACATTGCTATTGGCTTCCAACACGAAAGTATACGACCCCGGCAATACCCGTTTCATAGTTTTAAATATGTGATTATCAAGTGGTTTTGTGAAATCAGATAATTGACTTAGATCATGGCATACAAAGGTGAGTGCGCTCTTTTTCTTGTTCATGCCTTGCAGCGTGATCACGCGTTCAATGCTTTTCTGTTTGAAAATATCACACCCAATTCCATAGATAGTATCAGTAGGATAAATAATGACACCACCATCATTAAGACATTCAACCACTTGCTGAATGGCTTTGGGATTTGGATTTTCGGGATAAATTTTAAGCAGCATACCTCATGGAAATAAAAGAGGGTAAGCTACTTATATCGCATCGCTACAACCAATGTGCCCTTGCTACATTCCTGTCCTGGGGGAGTTAAAAGGGAGCTGATCGTACAAGACTTACCCGACGGCAAAAGTAATAAAATATATCGTTTGCAGATCAATAGCCCAAAATTTTTAGCATCGACTTGTAACTCTGTTCTTTAGCGAATAATTTTGTGTAAAATTCACCATTTTCATCCCGGTTGATGATGATGTGTTTCGGAGCGGGTGTGAGGCAATGCTGTATCCCTCCATATCCGCCGATTGATTCTTGATAGGCACCGGTATGAAATAATCCAATATATTGCGGAACACCCTCCTCATCATTGGCGTTCACCGAATATTCGCCATCTTCTACCGCCTTACCGGAATCATCTTTCAATATTTTGGGCAAAAAGACTGCGTTGAGGTGCGCTTCCGAGTTGTAATAATCGTGACTGTCGCAAGTCAAGCCACCGATAAAGACTCGTTCGTACTCCCGATCCCAGTTGTTTACGGCTAAAATGATAAATTGCTGGTTGATGGCCCAGGTGTCTGGCAACGTGGTCATGAAAGAACTGTCTATCATGTTCCATAATTCTCTGTCATTCTGTCTTTTCTGTTGAACAATAGAGAAGAGGATCGCACTTGCTTCGCCAACGGTATAGGATCCGAACTCGGTGAAGATATTCGGTTCTTCCACACCTTCCCGGTCGCAGATCTGTTTGATTTGGGAGATGATCTCTTCCGCCATATATTCGTAGTCGTAATCAAACGACAAGGAACTCTTGATCGGGAAACCGCCGCCAATGTTCAGCGAATCCAGCTCTGGACAAATCTTCTTCAAATCGCAATAGAGATTCACGCACTTGGAAAGCTCATTCCAATAATAGGAGGTGTCTTTTATTCCGGTATTGATAAAGAAGTGCAACATTCTCATCTCAAACTTGGGATTTTTTTTGATCTTGTTCAGGTAAAACGGAATGATATCGTTGTATCGGATTCCCAAACGAGAGGTATAGAACTCGAATCGGGGTTCCTCTTCCGCGGCAATACGAATACCGATTTTGCATTTATTTTTGATGTGTTGATCCAACAGTTCGAACTCATGTTTGCTGTCCAAAACAGGAATAATGTTTGTGAAACCATTCTCCAACATTAGATGAATATTCTCAATGTATTGTAACTTTTTGAAACCGTTACATATAATATAGTCCTCTTTGTCGAACTTTCCGGTTTCATTCAGTGTCTCAATAATGTTTAAATCAAACGCCGATGAAGTCTCGATGTGGACATCGTTTTTCAACACTTCCGATAGCACAAACTCAAAATGCGAACTCTTGGTGCAGTAACAATAGTGATAGTCCCCTTGGTAATCCACCTTGGCCATCGCCACGTTGAACCACCGTCTTGCACGTTGTATATTCTGCGTTATTTTCGGCAAATAGGTGATCTTCAACGGCGTTCCGTATTGTTTAATAATATCCATTAACGGCACATCATGGAAAAGAAGTTCGCTGTCATCCACCTTAAATTCATTTTGTGGGAACTCGTAAGTTTGTGATATTAAGTCAATATATTTAGTCCTCATCGCTAAAGTAGTTTAGATGTTTGAATACGCGAAAATAGTGAAAATGTTACAGGAGTGCATTTAGAAAAATAACCCAAGTAATTCGAATTTTCATTTTTAATGCAATTTGAATTACTTGGATTGAAAAATGGAAGTAAGTTTAAATAAATTAAATTATTCCGGAAGTTGATCTGTTTTCACATTCGCTTTCAACGAATCACTGATCATCTTTTTGAGTCGCAAAACTTCCTTTTCCGTACTGCCTTGTCGTTTGGGACGGAATAGATGAGGATATTTGCAAGGTTCTAATTTAAATTTAGGATCCGAAAGATCTCCTGAAATTTTCAATCCTAAACGTACGGGAAGCGGTGTGTCGGTAATGGAGATGTGATACTCGCAACGGGTGACTAACGTGTCATTTCCCAGTGCGTTTTTTTCGAATTTGAAATTGTGTCGGCCATCGAGTACCGCTTTATATTTGTCCATAGCGATTTCAAACGGATAGACATCAATTTCATTCTTAAAGATGGTCAATTCCACGGCCAAACTATCAATTTTATTTTCTGTTTTTTTGCTAAATTTCAACGTTTTAGCAATTTCCGAGAACTGTTTTCCATCCAGTAAAACCAAACGATCACCGCTGATGGCTAATGCGCCCCGCAACGTAGAATTTTTGATCTCATAGTTGGATTTCAAGTACGTTTCTACGGCGAAATGGAATTCGGCGTTTCCTGCGAATGAGTTGAGCATGGGGATGGTTTGATCCACAAATGGTATCATTTCCAACAATTTTTCGATATTGATATCTAATAGATGGAAGTCGAGGCCCATGAAGATATGGTTTACGCGCGGTGTGCGATACATGGCGGTGAGCTGCATGATGGCGGCCTCGCTGGTGAATCCCATCTCCTCTAGTACCAGAATTCCATCCTTTACTGTTAGCTGCCCGATCAAATTGAATAGTTCCGTTTCCTTAAACAACGCTTTCTTTGCCCCCGTTTTCAACGTAATGTCGATGCCGTGCGGCACCATGAACGGTTTGTCGGTTTGATCCTCCAACTCTGTCATTTCCGTAGAGTCGACTTCACTACCAAATGCATTGAACAGATCCATGAGTTGGTAGACATCAACATAGTCGGAAACAAATTCCAGATTTCCTTTTAACAAACCGGTTTTGTCCAAATATTTGTCTAAATCGGTCACTAAACCGGATAGGTTAAAAATGGAATTTCCGAGAATGATTTTACTCTTTTGAATGTCTAATTTTCCGGGCGTGAAGCCAAAATTGATGTTTGGAACTTCCACGGGTAACGGAACCGATGCCACGTTGATCAGCGCATTCGTCAAACTTACATTCAATTTCGGGCTCCATTGCAAAATGATATCTTTTTTCGTGTCATCGTAAACCATGTGCCCTTCGATGGTCACCTCGTCGGTGTTTCCTTGTATGTAGCTTCCGTTTTTCAACTGCAATTTGCTGTTGTTGAAAGCAAAACGGATGTCGGGATTCAGCCCGTTCCGGTCGGAGGGCGTCAGTTTGATATTTCCGCTCGGATTAATGGATTGGACGGAAAGTGTGTCCATCTCCACCGCTAAATTCCCGAAATTGAAAGCACAATCGATAAATGGCAACTGGGTCGTATCTAAGAAATTAGAGATAGCCATGTCCAATTTTGTCCCTTTTAATTCGGCATCCAGGAAATCGACCATAGAGACAGTAAGAAAACCTGACTTGATCTTCGCCGAGAGAATGTGGTCGGATGTCGGACGATTGACCGGCGGTAACGAAAAATCAATCACGGCAAAATCGCCTCGAATGAATAGGGAATCCTGATAATTCACCGCTATATCATCCATTTTAACAACCCCATTGGCTTTGATCTTTTCGATCTCTATCTTTTGTATCTGATCCAAGGTGAAAATTCCTTGCATCGAAAGTTCCACATTCCCATTGGCAACCAATTCATTAGGAAGATGAGGACGAAATTCAGGTAAATTAAATGATCCATTTATTTGTATATCACATATTTGCTTATCCATTAAATCTTCCATACTTCCTTTCACGGAAAGATGGGAACGCCCTGTTTTGGCTTCCAATTTATGGATGAAAAGGTGCGTTTTCCCGTCGTCTGCCAAATTCAAACGGACTTCGCTGTTGATGTCCCGGAAATTGTAGGGCAATTCATGGTAGGAAAAAGTACTTTCGTTCAACTTCAATCCTACGGAAATCGCAGGTAGGAGCGTGTCGTTGTAAATTCCTTGTAACGCTCCGGTGAACGCCATATTTCCCGTCAAGTTGATGCCGTCCAACAGGTAGAGAAATTCGTCGGGCATTATGGTTAGCAGTTCTTCGATATTCCATGTGCCGCTTTCGAGGTTAATGTCCATTTCGATATCGCCGTTTTCATGGTAAGCCGCTTTCCCTTTGAATTTTAGTAGATATTCTTTGACTTTGAGTGCCGCTGATTCTGTGGAAAACGAGCGTTTGTTAATCGACGCTTGCAAGGGGGCTTCAAGCGACACATCGATGGAATCCGCATATATGGCACCTTGTTGGCTGAAGAAGATGTTGGATAGACCCAAGGATACCTCTCCGTCAATTTCATCCAAATTGCTCATTTTTCCTTTGAAATCCAATGAAATGTTATTCGTTTTAACATTTAGGGCGGAGGAATCCAGTAGGGTGAACGCCATCTGTCCCGTGTTTAACTTGGCCTTTCCATCAATCACGTTGTCTTTCATGCTGCCTTTCACGGTGGTGTTCAAATCCCTGGCTTCCGCTGAAATTTTATTTTGTAAATCATTGTATAACAATTTTGTGTGTTTGATTTCCACTTTATCTAAATCAATACCGTTGATTGTAAATTCACTGTCATCTTCCGAATCACTCGTGATGAAAACATCAAAATTGGTTTTCCCGTTTTCCGAAATGAAAAGATTGGCAAATGCGTCTTGCAAATAAAATTGATTAATAATGAATGTGTTATCTTTCAATATTTTGCGAATATTCAACGATGCCACACACTCTTTTATATTCGCCAGTGTGTCGGAAGGGGAACCGTCCACCGGATTGAGCAACAGGAGATCGTGGATTTTCACGCCCACATCGGGAAATGTGCTGAAAACCGTGAGTTCCACTCGCCCAATGCTGTATTCGCAATTCAAAAACCTTGCCGCTTGCTTGTTGACTATGGGTGTCAATTTCTCCGGAGTGACTATGATCCTGGAGACCACCAGCAAAACGATCGCCAGCAACGCAATCAGCGATCCCAGCGAAATAGCCGTGATTTTAAGGATTTTTTTTGTACTTATTTTCATTGCACTTTAGTGAAATTATAATTCGTGCCGTAGCTGTCTTGATACTGCAACATTATCGAATTTAGCTCTGTGATAGTATACGTTTTCGGAATCCTTCCGCCCATTTCCATGCTATGGATTTGGAGAAGCTGATCTTTATTCAGCTCCCACTCAAAGGCTTGTGCTTCATCCTCCGTCACATCATCGCTTTCATCCCATGTGTAGCCTGTACCATCGGATTTGTAAACTTCGTACAACTGTCCCTGTTTCCATTTGCCAGACAATAAAGCAGGATCAAACTCTTTTTCAGGATTACAAGCGATGAAAAAGGATACTGCGATAAAACTTAAAATCAGTAATTTAACTCTTTTCATGATCAATAATTGTTGAAATTCATATTCAAATATTTCTAACTCCTAATTTCATTCCGTCCCATCCCAACACCACGCCTTCCGGCAATATTTTTTCCACTTCGCTATACAATCCTATGGTATGTCCTGCGTGAGTGAGGATAGACAAGCGGGGTTTCAGTTTTTGGATGACTTGCAGAGCTTGTTCCAAATTGAAATGAGAATAGTGCTCTTTGATTCGCAAAGCATTGATAACCAAAACATCGAGATCCATCAGTTTCTCCACCTCTTTTCCTGCGATGAAGCTAGCATCGGTGATGTAGCCGAAATTGGCGATACGGTAACCTAAGATGGGTAAGTGTAGATGCTTGACATGGATGGGGGTGATTTCGATATCTTTAACGAAAAAAGGATCGTTTTTTACCGGATTCAGGTGCAGATCGGGGACGCCCGGATATTTAAATGTCTTGAAGGCGTAATCGTAATCTTTAGCGATCACATTCATCACGCGATGCAGTCCGTAAATCTCCATCGTTTCATGCATCAGGAAGTTGATGGGACGGATATCATCAATACCTCCGATGTGGTCCTTGTGCTCGTGGGTGACCAACAGGGCATCGATCTTCGTGATACCTGATCGAAGCAGCTGCTGTCGCAAATCAGGTCCGGCATCGATGAGGATATTAATCTCACCGATCTCCAGAAACGCCGATGTACGTAAGCGATTATCCCGAGGATCTTTAGAAAGGCAAACTTCGCAGGTACATCCCACAATGGGAACACCCTGCGAAGTTCCGGTGCCGAGGAGCGTTAGTAGCATTTTATTATTTGATTGTTGAGTGGCGAGTAAACGAGTGGACAGGTCTACTTGTTTACCCATTCCACTTGTCCACTATTGTACCAATCCCCGATTTTTCAATAGCGGCATCGTAGAAGGTTCATGGCTGCGGAAACGGATGTACAGTGTCATGGCATCTTCAGTATTTCCTTTTTCTAAGATGTTTCTGCGGAAAGAATGGGCTACTTCTTTGTTAAAAACGCCTTTTTCTTTGAAAGCCTCGAAAGCGTCATTGTCCAGCACTGCCGACCAAGTGTAGCTGTAATAACCTGAGCTATAGCCGCCTGAAAAAATGTGTTGGAAATAAGGACTTTTGTATCTGGAGACGATTTCAGGGATCAAACCGACCTGTTTCATCGCTTGGTCTTCAAAATCGGGAAGGGTGATCTGCGTGGGCGTTGTGATCGTGTAATAATCCATATCCAAGAAAGATGCGGCCAGCAATTCCGTGTTAATAAACCCTTGTCCGTAAGTGCCCGCAGCTTCGATCTTCTTGATCAGCTCTTCGGGAATCACTTCGCCGGTTAGGTAATGTTTTGCATACAGTTTCATCACTTCCGGTTCAGCTGCCCAGTGTTCAAAAATTTGGGACGGTAATTCCACAAAGTCGCGACTCACGTTTGTGCCCGCCAACGATCTGTAATGGCACTTGGAGAAGATGCCGTGCAATCCATGTCCAAATTCGTGGAAAAAAGTTTCGGTTTGATCGAAGTTCAACAACGAAGGTTTGTCGCCCACCGGCGGTGTGAAATTCATCACCAAGGTCACTACGGGGATTACGTTTTCGCCATCCTTCATCACATATTGTTCTCTAAAATTTGACATCCAAGCGCCGGGACGTTTGGTCGCCCGCGGATGGTAATCCATATACAGGATTGCGATTACCTCGCCGTTCTCTTTTACTTCAAACGCTTCAGCTTCAGTAGAATAGGATGGGATATTGTCGTTTTTCTCGAAAGTGATGCCATAAAGGTTGTCGCAAACCATGAAGATGCCATCTTTCACGCCTTGCAGGGAGAAATAGGGACGGATAGTTTCATCATCCAAAGCGTATTTTTCTTTGCGCATTTTTTCAGAATAGTATCTCCAATCTGCCGGTGTGAGGTCAAATTTTCCGCCTTCCGCCCGGATCATCGCTTTGTAGTCGATGGCTTCGCCTGCGGCTTTTTTCAGGGCGGGTGTCCAGATGGTGGAGAGCAGGTTGACTACTGCCGCTGGGTTTTTCGCCATGCTGTTGTCCAACACGAAAGCGGAGTGGGATTCAAAACCCAGAATGTTCGCTCTTTCCAAACGCAAGTTCACGAGTTCATCGATAATTTTTCTATTATCATATTCGCCTGATGTACAGCGTTGTGTGTATGCATTCCACATCTCTTGGCGCAATTCTCTGTTTTTGCAATTTTGCATAAACGGTTCCCAACTGGGCAGTTGCAATTTGAAAACATATTTCCCTTTGCTCGCCTCACTGCTGTTTCCAACTTCCAAAGCCGCAGCCAATTGGTCTTCGGTAAGGCCTTCCAATGTTGTCACATCGTCTACTTCCAATTGGTAAGCATTGGTCGCAGCCAATACATTATCGCTGAATTTGTTGGATAAAGAGGCTATTCTTTTATTTATTTCCCTGAAACGCTCTTGTTTTTCTGCGGGAATGTTCGCACCACCGCGCACAAATCTTCTGTACGTCTCTTCCGTCAACCGCAACTGTTCGGGGGTTAAATTTTCCGTCGCCCGGTTTTCGTAAACGGTTTTCACTTTTTTGAAAAGATCGGCGTTCAGGTTGATGTCGTCACCATTTTGCGTGACCATTTCTTCAAACCCCTCGCCAAGTTTCTTCATCTCCTCATCTCCCATGCATTCCCGTAAATTGAAAAACACGGCACTCACATTGTACAGCATCTCTCCGCTATACTCCAATGCCTCGATGGTATTGGTAAAAGTCGGGGCTTCGGCATTGTTGATAATCGCTGCCACTTCTTCTTGCTGGATTTTAATACCTTCCTCGAAAGCCGGTTTGTAATGTTCCAGTTTTATTTGGTCGAACGGCGGCACACCATACGGGGTACTCCAAGTTTGGAAAAATGGATTGTCTGCGTTCTCATTTTTCTCAATTTTTTTCTTTCCGCAACTGAAAAACAAAATGCCTGAAAGTGCTAATAAAGTCATTGTTTTCTTCATAATTTATGGTTATTAAGTTGATATTTTGAACGGGGGCAAAGATAGGAAAAAGGTGATTCTCTTAATTGATAATAAATAGCGATCTTTGCATCATGAAATATGCCTTCTTTGCTATCTTCTTCCTGTTAGCGGTTTCATCCCTGTGCGCGCAATCGCTCGTTACCTCCGAATACAACCACCGCCGCTACGGCATTCCCGATGGTTTGCCTACCGAAATGGTGGAATGTGTGTATCAGGATTCCCGCGGATTTATGTGGTTCGGAACAGAGCACGGTGTCGCCTGTTTCGATGGATACACGTTTAAAACCTATTTGGCGGATAAATCGCTTCCGATTAATAAAATAGAGGAAAACGAACAGGGAGAAATCGTCATTTACGGCTATTATTTTATCTATTTGCTGAATCCGGAAACAGGCAATTTGCGCATGACATTCAAAAACGATAACCTGAACTATTGCGTGGACAAATCGCCCGGACTGCCGAAAGGCTACAGTCTTTATACCAAACGGGATGTGAAACAACTGGCACTTTTCCGTTTTGACGGCGACACGCTGGTGGAATGTTTCAGCCATCCGCTGTTTGCCGAAATGACATTCGGACAAAGCATTTATTACGATACCGATGCGCAGTTGTTTTATATCCCGACGCAAAACAGGCAAGTCCACGTGGTAGATGCCAAGGGAAACGAGCAGGCGGTGATGAACGATCTTGCCGTGTGCCGTTTTTTGAAACACCATCATGAACTGCTTGCCGTGGGTTACGAAGGCGTGTGGGCACTGACACCTTCGGGTGCAACGCTCCGGTTCAAATTCCCGAAAAGTATTGATGTGCCGGCAGTTTACAGCGATGAAGACCTCTTTGCAATGATGGATGCGGACGGCAATCTGATTATTCGGGACAGCAGAAGCGTTCGCCGTTATCGCAATAATAGTTTTGAAATGATTATTGATAACATAAATATTCCGCGTTCACTGCTGCTCGACCGCGATGGAAATCTTTGGTTTACTTCACGGCAAGGGGTGTATAACTTTTTTCAATTAGACGGTATGACTTATAAAGTAAATGCGCAAAATGCCGATATCGTCTATTCCGTGGTGCCGGTTGCTTCCGGCGAGTTGTACTTTGCGACCGGAGGCGGAAAACTCATTCATTTAAAAAACAACCGGTTCACCGATATATCCTATCCTGCGCTGCCCGACGGAACAGCCACCGGATTCTCCTACCAGTCCATTAAAATTGGCGATGCCATCTACTTTACTTCATTCAGCGATATTTTGCAATACAGGAACGGGAAGAGCCGCTGGCTCCATATTCCTCCTGAAATATACCACGTGGCATCGTGCCGGATAAATGAGGACGAATTTGCGATTGGCGGCTGGGATAAAATTTTTATATTAAACAACAACGGGAAACTGTTGCGCAGCATTTCGCATACCAATATCAAACGATCTACTATTTATACCCTGCAAGCCGACGATAAAAACCGCCTCTGGATTGGCTCGCACAATGGAATCAGTTGTATCGGAGATGGACACGAACGCTATTTTTACGGTGAAAATACCATGAACGGTGAGGCTTCCGATAAAGATCCCTCCGGGCGTATCTGGATCGCCTGCGAAAGCCGTATATACTGTACCGAAGGCGACAGCATACGACTGTTTATGGAGTTTCCGAACACGATTATCGGCAATCTGTGCTACACGCGCGACAACCTGATTGTGATTTCCTGCAACACAGGCATCAAAATCATTAACCCCGCTACAAAAAAGGTGGTAAACTACGATCATACCAATGGCTACTCGAGCGGCGAACCTTCGTGGAATACCATGACCGAAGACTGTGACGGCAACATCTGGATGGGAACGCAGGGATCGAATGTATTGAAATTTAATCCTTCCCAACTGACAAATCGCTCCGGCAATCTGACGCTTTACCTGATGTCGGCACAACAGTCGGCAAACAATATTGACCGGTATGGTATGGAAGCCGGCGCATCTTTACAACACCATCAGCAAAATGTACATTTTTCATTTACAGGACTGTGCTTTTCCAATCCCGATAACGTCCGCTACCATTACCGCCTGCTTGGTTTCCAGAACGAATGGAGCGAGCCGACAAAAAACAGGGAAATTACCTTCAACAACCTGCCGCCGGGCGATTACACCTTCGAGATTTACGCCGACGCCGGTACGGACGAATCGCGCAGCGAAATGCGCTCGTTCAAATTCTCCATTAAGCCGGCTTTCTGGCAAACCGCCTGGTTTCCGGTAATATGCGTTATCGC
>JAITVP010000054.1 GCA_031285725.1 Bacteroidales bacterium | reverse complement strand
AAGGCTTTATCCGGAATGTCACCGGCATGAAACTTTCCAATACCATTGATCATTCCGAGTGCACCATTGCGATAGACGGCGTGTTCGTCTCCATCGGTGCCGTGCCCGCCACCGATGTTTTCAAGGAATATATTGAACTTGATGAACACGGCTACATCAAAACCAAACCGGGCACGCCGTTTACAAACGTGCCGGGTGTTTTCGCCGCCGGCGATGTACAAGATTCTAACTACCGTCAGGCGTTGACTGCCGCTGCTTCTGGCTGTATGGCCGGTATCGAGGCCGAACGTTTTCTCATGCTGCACGAAGAAGGAAGTGACGAAATTTGCAATAATTAAAGATCATGAGTAACGATATTTTAGACGACATCACCTCCAAGGAGTACGAATACGGATTCGTTTCCGATATCGATGTGGAGGAATTCCCAAAAGGGTTGAGCGAAGAGATCATCCGCAAAATATCCGCCCGTAAGGAGGAACCGGAGTGGCTGCTGGAGTTCAGGTTGGATGCTTACCGCCAATGGCTCACTATGGAAGAACCCGACTGGGCGCATCTCGATTTTAAAAGACCTGATTATCAAGATATCATATACTTGGCTATTCCTAAACCCAAGAAAAAATTGGATAATCTGGATGAGGTGGATCCCAAATTGTTAGATACATTTACTAAATTGGGTATTTCACTGGATGAGCAAAAACAGCTTGCCGGTGTGGCCGTGGATGCGGTCATCGACTCCGTTTCCGTGAAAACCACGTTCACGAAAACGTTGGAAGCATTGGGAATTATCTTCTGTTCTTTCGGCGAGGCGGTCAAAAAATATCCCGATTTAGTGAGAAAATACATTGCATCCGTAGTTTCGGTGAACGACAATTTCTATGCGGCGTTGAATTGCGCCGTGTTCAGCGAGGGGTCGTTTTGCTACATTCCCAAAGGGGTGCGATGCCCGATGGAATTGTCCACCTATTTCCGCATCAATGCGGCGAATACCGGGCAATTTGAACGCACGCTGATTATTGCCGACGAGGATTCCTATGTGAGTTACATGGAAGGTTGTACCGCTCCGCAACGGGATGAAAACCAGCTTCATGCAGCCGTGGTCGAAATTATTGCCATGAAGAATGCGGAGGTGAAATATTCCACTGTGCAAAATTGGTATCCCGGCGACAAAAACGGGAATGGCGGTATCTATAACTTGGTGACCAAGAGAGGGATATGTCAAGGTGATAACTCCAAAATCTCGTGGACACAAGTGGAAACCGGCTCGGCCATCACGTGGAAATATCCGGGATGTGTGCTTATGGGCGACAATTCGGTGGGAGAATTTTATTCCGTGGCGGTCACGAACAATTACCAGCAAGCGGATACCGGCACCAAGATGATCCATTTGGGCAAAAATACCCGGAGTTTGATCGTATCCAAAGGGATTTCCGCGGGAAAGAGTCAAAACAGCTACCGGGGGTTAGTCAAGATTGCGAAAAAAGCGGAGAATGCACGCAATTTCTCTCAATGCGACTCCCTGTTGATGGGGGATCGTTGCGGTGCGCACACGTGGCCCTATATCGATTGTCATAACAGAAGTTCTATTTTGGAACACGAAGCGACCACGTCGAAAATTTCCGACGACCAACTCTTTTATGCCCAGCAGCGTGGTATCGACAAGGAGACCGCCATCGGTCTGATCGTAAATGGCTATGCCAAAGAAGTATTGAACAAATTGCCGATGGAGTTTGCGGTGGAAGCGCAAAAATTATTGAGTATCAGTTTGGAAGGAAGCGTAGGGTAAATTAAGAACTATACATAAAGGTTATGGAGACGTTGCGTGCAACGTCTCCATATATTTTTTTTCAAGAAGTGCATTGGTGTCATATATTTTACTATAATTGCAGCCGAAAAATTAAAACAATCTATTAAAAACACAATTATGAAAAAAATCTTTACCCTTTTTGCTGCGATGCTACTCATTTGCTGCGTTTCAGCACAACAATTTGGACTGAATCCGAATTTTAAACCTACCACTGAAAACCTTACCACAGATTCTTTCAAAGATGACAGGCAAGTTGAAATCACTTGGTTAACATCCACGGGAGAGGCCACTTCTTTCGGGTACACTGAAGCCACGACCGTCATGCCATTGATGGAATTTGACCTGCACGATGTTCGTTATTTCGAAAACGAAATGGGAAAAATCGCCTCTGTCGAAAAAATTATGTTTTTTATCAATTCGGAAGGTATTTCTTCCATATCCAGTTTGCGAGTTGTGATCCGGCAAGGCATCACCCTCCAAACGTCAACCGAAGTGCTGACACAAACCGTCCCCAATGTCGTTGCTGGTTGGAACACCATTGAGTTGACTACGCCCTACGTGGTTAATAGTGAGCAAAGTTTGTTTATTGGCTACGAAGTAGTTACTTCGGGAAGCGGTTTTCCAGCTTCCGTTGCGGCCGGTACGAACACCAAACAAGCTTGGTACAAAAATAGAAGTGGTTATTTAAGTCTATTAGATTTAGGGTATGATTATGTTTTCATGATCAAGGCGTTGGCTACCATATCCGACCTTGAAGATATCGAAATCAGCTTGCGATCCGTGTCTACTCCTTCTTATGCCCTGCTTAATGACATGGTGACAATTAAAGGCCGTGTGCGGAACATTGGGAATAATACTATCACATCATTCTCAGCGTCTTACGAAATAGGCGGTGCTACGGAGACAGAAGATTTCACAGGGCTGAACATCGCTACTGGTGGATACTATGAGTTTACTTTCACTGATCAATATCAAGTGGCAGAAGCCATTATACATACAATGAACGTTGAAGTGTCCAATCCGAACGGTGAAGTCGATGGTGGTGTTGACAACATTTCATCAGTGTCGCTCCCTGTATTTAGCGAAAACGTGCAACGCAAGGTATTGCATGAAGGATTTTCCAGTTCCACTTGCGGGCCTTGCAAAGATGGGAACGCAGCATTGAAACAGATCTTAAATAGTGCCGACGCAGCGAAATATGTCAATGTCAAATACCAAATGTCCTGGCCGTCCCCTGGTGACCCATATTACACGGCAGAAGGAGAGTCAAAGAGAGTTTTTTATAATGTTACCTCGGTGCCAGATCTCTACATTAACGGTTCAAATAAGAAAGTTTATTACTATTCTTTGGCGCAACTCAACGAACTGGCAACTATACCGGCCAAGATAAAATTGGATAACACGGTAACATTATCCAAGGAGACCAAAACAATATCAGTAGACTTGACCATCACGCCCATCATGGGGGCGGAAAACAGCAACCTCCGTCTCTTTGTCGCTATTGTTGAAAAAATCACAGCCAAAAACAAAAAAACCAATGGAGAAACCCAATTTTTCGATGTGATGAAAAAATTTATGACCAGCACTAGCGGCGAAACTATCGGAACGCTATCTCTTGGAACTCCAATCCAACGTTCGTTTACTTATACGTTCAATGGAGATTACCGTTTACCATCCAATGCGAGTAGCCCGATCAACCATGCGACGGAACACTCCGTGGAAGATCGGAAGAGCGTCG
>JAITVP010000024.1 GCA_031285725.1 Bacteroidales bacterium | reverse complement strand
ATTGTGACTGGGGTTAAAGTTTTCATGATCATTTCTGCGGCAAATTTATGGAAAAAAACGACGGGGAGGCGCTGTTTTTTTCATGGAAAACAAAACAATAAATCCAAAAACCGTGAATGGGTTTGATTGTGAGGAAATTGAAAGATGAGAAAACAGGGCTGGCAGTTCAAAATTGATTTTCAACCTAAAATCCTCACCACTGTCTTTCCCATGATTTTGAAATCTTCACCAATGGATTGATTTTGAATATATTGCAAATTTAAATTGATCTTTTTAGGCATGATCCGTTCGATGTAATACTTTTCCGGGTTGTCCACTTTGCAAAGGATGTCGCTCTCGTCGATGAATTTGAGGGAGGCGTAATCGGTGAGTCCGGGTTTGACAGACAGCACATTGAGCTGCTCTTCGGTATATAAAGCGACAAAGCGTCTCACTTCGGGACGAGGCCCCACAATGCTCATCTCGCCCTTCAGGATGTTGATTAGCTGAGGAAATTCGTCCAATTTGTATTTGCGGATAAAATAACCGATTTTCGTGACACGGCTGTCACGGTCTCCCACGGTGAGCAGACCTTCCTTGTCGGCACCATTCCGCATGGAACGGAACTTGTAGAGTTTGAAGTCCCTGTTCCGGTACCCCACCCGAATTTGCGAGAACAACACCCCACCCTTTGACTCCGCCGCAATGAGGATGGCGATAATCAAGAAGAGGGGAGACAGTATGATGAGGGTGATTAATGATAAAAAAATGTCAATAAATCGTTTCATTCCATTTTTTTAAGAAAATTATGGATTATTCCAGTTGAAGTCCATGTCATTACCAAAAAAATTTTCAGGTTTAGTTTGTTCGAAATCGCCCCTTGTGTTGTGCCCTTTCATCAAGTACAATTGCCAAGCGGGTTCTTTGATTTCACCGATTTTGTTCGAGTGTAACAACTGATAATCATTGGAGACGAAATCATTGGTGTAGAAGACGAACCGTATGTTCAACTCTTTCTCAATCACATAATAATGCCAGATTTGGTAGGGATGCGTGGTAGGCGTATAAGCTCCCGCACGGATGCTGTTGGGAGGCCCATATTGCAGGTAAATGCGCCCCCGGTCGGTACGGTGTCCTTTGATGAGCGGACTGCCAAATTCTTTGTTGACATATTTGACTTTCTCGGCGTAGTCCAACCAAGCCATTTCAGGATTATAGGGCGCACGTTTGTACCAAAAACCGTAGAAAAATTTTTGCAATTCCCCCAACGATGCGTCCGCCGACTGTGTTCGGATATACTTCCGTTCGGTGGGAGCAGCGACGGGATAAATGGAAGAGATATGTTCGCGCAATTCACCCAAATCAGCCATCTTTTCCACAAAAGTGTTCTCTATGGAAACGATGAGATTGTCTTGATTGAACAGACTGTCCATCTGCGGATTGCTACGTTGGAAACTGCAATATGTGCTGGTTTTGACTTTCCCGCTGGGATCGCAAATCTCCACTCCCAGCTGGTAATTTCCGCTGGGCAGGCCTTGTATATTGAATTGATCCAATATGACCAAAACCGGTTGCGGATCGTATTCGAATTTGTGAATCAAATGGTTAAGGTTCAACACCTGGTTGTTTGTGCTTCGGATAAAACTTTTCACCAAAACTTTTTCGTTTTTCTCGAAAAGCGCAGGCGTGTTGTATATTTCCATAAAATAATTGAAAGTGCCGATATTTTTCGGATAAAAATCGTTGTATTTTGGGATCAAACTATATCCATATTTTTCGAAAAAATCATCGGGTTCGGCTTCCGCAAAGGAGGTCAGCAAATTGATCTCCGAAACGGAGATTTGGTCTTGCGGAAAACTGACCGTTAAAAAATCTGTCCACTCCTGGTTGCGTTGCGGATCATTCACGTCTTCTATGTTAAAATAGACGATATATTCCCCTGTATCGATAATTTTCCGGTAAATCTCGCCAAAATCGTTTCTCACGCTGTTTGGGTTGCTGGGGATTGTGTTGTAAAGATAATAGGAAAACGTGTCCACAAATTTGCGGCTGTGTTTGTCTTGCAACCGTGCGTTGATCAAGACCTCCGCAGTGAGTTTACCCTCTTTCTCCACATACGAGGGTGATTCCCCTCTCACGATGACGGTCAACTCCAAATAAGGCTGAAGGTTTTCCATTGCAAAGACTTGGTAATCCAAGATCGTCTTGAGCTGTTGCGCAAAAGAGCCTGTCAATAAGATAAATAGAATGAGCAAAAGGGATACGATTTTTTTCATGGCTTTATAATTTGGTTCGTATTTCATTGACGAGTTGAGTGATGCCGATGCGGTATTGTTGCATGGAATCGCGCTCCCGGATGGTCACCGTGTTGTCTTCCATCGTCTGGCTGTCGATGGTGACACAGAACGGCGTGCCGATAGCGTCCTGTCTCCGATAGCGTCGGCCGATGGCGTCTTTGTCATCATATTGGCAATAAAAGTCATATTTTAACAAATCCATTACCTCGCGCCCTTTTTCAGATAAACCCTCTTTTTTGATGAGCGGCAATATGGCGATTTTCACCGGCGCCAATTTCGCCGGCAACCGCAACACCACCCGCATGGATCCGTCCTCCAACGTCTCTTGGCAGTAAGAATTGCTGAATACCGCCAAAAACATCCGATCCACCCCGATGGAGGTTTCGATGACGTAAGGAATGTAGCTTTCGTTCAATTCCGGATCGAAATAGCGCAATTTTTTTCCAGAAAATGTCTCATGTTGACGAAGATCGAAGTCGGTGCGTGAATGGATGCCCTCTAACTCCTTGAAACCGAATGGAAAATTGAACTCGATGTCGGTGGCGGCGTTAGCATAATGCGCCAGCTTGTCGTGGTCGTGGAACCGATATTGCGACGGTTCAATGCCTAGGGAGAGATGCCACTTCATCCGCTCTTCTTTCCAATGCTCGAACCAAGGCAACTCCTCTCCCGGTTTCACGAAAAATTGCATCTCCATCTGCTCAAACTCCCGCATACGGAAAATGAACTGCCTGGCCACGATTTCGTTGCGGAATGCCTTGCCAATCTGTGCAATGCCGAATGGCAACTTCATCCGTCCGGTTTTATAAACATTTAGGAAATTCACGAAGATGCCCTGCGCCGTTTCTGGACGGAGATAAATCGTGTCCGCTCCCTCGGAAACAGAACCCATCTGTGTGGAAAACATGAGGTTGAATTGTCGCACATCCGTCCAATTCCGACTGCCGGAAACCGGACAGGTGATGCCCAGCTCTTCAATAAGGCTTTTCAATCCCGCCAAATCGTTGTCGTTCATCAATTGAGCGAAGCGATTGGATATTTCCTCTTTTTTCGTTTGGTTTTCCAAAACACGTTGATTAGTCTGTCTAAAAAGAGCTTCGTCAAAATTTTCGAATTTTTTCTTCGCTTTTTCTACCTCTTTTTCAATTTTATCATCAATTTTCAGCAAGTGATCCTCGATCAATACATCTGCGCGGTACCTTTTTTTGGAATCTTTATTGTCGATGAGCGGATCGTTGAAAGCGTCC
>JAITVP010000018.1 GCA_031285725.1 Bacteroidales bacterium | reverse complement strand
CTATATTTCAATAATTTTCATTCATTTTATTGTAACTTATTGAATCACAGATAAATATTTTTCATCAAACGTGTTCACCACCTTGCGTACAATAGCCGCCCATCGCAGGCTTTGGCATAGAACTGTTCCGTGGTCAGGATGTGACACTTTTTCCTATCCCCTTTCTCTCTTCAACCGTAATACTTCTTTTACCGAAAACAACCCGCTTACCAAAGCTAATCCATAGGCGCATACCCCAGCTATGAGCAAAGTAATTAGCGGATTGAGGGTGAGTTTTGCATGTAAAAGACAGGTCGTTGGGATAAGCAGGGCGCAGTAGATCAAACTTCGGAGCCACGGCAGACTTTTCAGCGAGAATTTCAACTGGCGGGCGATGACGCAGAGCTGCGCCGTGGCCACTACCGATTGTGTGGATAAACTGGCGATTGCCGCACCTGTGGCGTGTAGTTTGGGGATAAGGATGAAGTTCACTAAGACGTTCACCAAAATTCCGATGAAGGAGATGATGTTCATCATTTTCATGTTGCCGTTTGCGGTGAGCAATGTCCCGAAAATGTAAGTGAACGAGATCGGGATGATGCATGGGATGAGGAATTGCAACACCCAGGCGCTCTCGGTGATGTTGTTTTTATAGATGAGTTCCAACACAGGGAAACGAAAAAATATCAGGATAACCGTTGCGGTGACGGAGAAAAAAACCAACAGTGAAAAGGAGGTTTTGACGATCGGTATCAAGTTCGTTTTTTCTTTCAACATTCTGGAAAATAACGGCAATAAAATGACGGAAAAGAGATAAGAAATCATCACTAATGCGTCTAAAAATCGGAATGCGGAAGCATAGATCCCCGTTTCGAAATCCGCAATGGAGGCGGGTAAAATTCGCTCGATCATCACCGAGTCGATCCGGTTGTAGAATGACATGAGTAAGTGGAGGATGGCGAACGGAAGACTTTTTCGCAAGATCAGCCGGGCAAATGACCAATTCCAGTGAACCGGCAGTTCGGTGGCTTTATTGGTGACAATGATTAAGGCGATGGTGGCGGAAATCACATAGGCGAAACTCTGTGAATAGACAAACCACTCGATCTTGAACGGTTGGTCGATGGCGTTGCCCCAGAGCAAAATCGAACAGATCACAATCATGATCAATCGGTCAATTACCGAAAGGAAACTGTCGGTTTTGAACATGAACAATGCGGAAATGTTGGAACGGAGGTATAAAATGAAAGAATTTAAGAATTGGTTAATGGCCGTCCAAAAGAGTATTTTAAGTTGGAAATCTCGGTAACCGATGATGAATCCCAGTATAAAAACAAGTATTAAATAGGCAAATCCAAGCACTAATTTCAATGTTAGAATACCGGAAAGGTGCTTTGTCAACAGGTGGGTGTGGCAGGCGATGTTGCGGTTGTTGAAATTGGTGATCCCCATGTCCAACAGCATGTTGAACAGAAAGGTGAAATTGAAGACAGCGAAATAGGCGCCATACTGCGTTGCCCCCACACTGGTTTGTACCCCCGCATCAATGCCAAATACCCAGAAAGGCTTGATCAGAAGATTGAGGCCTAAGAGGATGATCAGGTTGATGATGAAGTCTTTTTGTTTCATGGAGGATTCAGACTGTTGCCATCATGCGTTTAAAACTACAAAACAATATTAATAATCTTCCCCACCACAATAATCACCTTTTTCGGCTTTTTCCCCTCCAGCCACTTCTGTGTGATCGGGTCTTGCAGGATGGCCGTTTCTATCTCTTTTGCCGGCATGTCTAAAGGGAAAGTATGCTGGAAACGGGTTTTCCCGTTGAATGATACGGGGTAGTTGTAAGCAGTCTCCAGCACATATTTTTCTTCATATTTCGGGAAGGTTGCAAAATAGATAGATGCTGTATGTCCCAATGCGTTCCACAGTTCTTCGGCAATGTGCGGGGCGTAAGTGGAAAGCAACACCGTCAACGGTTCCAGGATCTTCCGTTTATCGCATTTCTTGTCCGTTAACTCGTTCACGCAGATCATGAAAGTGCTGACCGCTGTATTGAACGAGAAACGTTCGTTGTCTTCTTCAATCTTTTTGATGGTTTTGTGCAGGATTTTGTACTCGTCAGGGGTGGGTTCCTCCTCGGAGATTTGCAAGTCGTTGTTCCGGTTGAAAAAGAGTTTCCAGAATTTACGGATGAACCGGTGAACACCTTCGATGCCGTTGGTATCCCACGGCTTGGAGAGTTCCAGCGGACCGAGGAACATTTCATACATCCGCAACGTGTCCGCTCCGTATTTGGCGATCAAATCATCAGGATTCTGCACATTGTAATAAGATTTTGACATCTTCTCGACCTCTGTGCCACAACGGTATTTGCCATCCTCCAAAATGAACTCCGCATTGGCAAAATCGGGTTGCCAAGCCTTGAAAGCCTCGGTATCCAACACGCCGTTGTGCACCAAATTAACGTGCACGTGGATGGGCGTGGTGTCGTATTGATATCTCAAACCATGTGAAACGTATTGATTTGTACCCAAAATACGATACACAAATTGCGAATGTGCCAAGATCATCCCTTGGTTGATCAGTTTTTCAAATGGTTCGTCTTTCACACATAACCCCAAATCAAACAAGAACTTATTCCAGAATCGAGCATAGATCAAGTGGCCGGTAGCGTGTTCGGAACCGCCAATGTAGACATCCACATTTTGCCAATATTCGTTACTCTCTTTGGAGAAATGCTCTTTCGAGTTATGTGGATCCATGTAGCGCAAATAATAGGCGCTGGAGCCGGCGAATCCGGGCATGGTACTGGTTTCGTATGCATAACCTTCTTTTGTTTTCCAATTTTCCGCCCGGGCTAACGGCGGTTCACCGTCTTCGGTGGGTAAAAACTTGTCGATTTCCGGCAATTCCAAGGGCAATTCATTTTCGGACAACATATAGGGAAGTTCGTTTTTGTAGTACACAGGGAACGGTTCCCCCCAATAGCGTTGACGGCTGAAAATGGCATCCCGAAGACGATAGTTTACCGTGGCATAACCGATTTTCTTTTCCACCACTTGTTGGATCACTGCCCGTCCTCCTTCTTTCACGTTCATCCCGGTAATGAAATCGGAATTGATGCAGATCCCGTCTTTGGATTCGAACGCCTCTTCGGCGATGTTTCCGCCTTCAACCACCTCTCTAATCGGTATATTGAAATGTTTGGCGAAGGCGTAGTCGCGGCTGTCGTGGGCGGGAACGGCCATGATGGCACCGGTACCATAGCCGGCCAGCACATACTCTGCAATCCAGATCGGTATTTTTTCGCCGGTGAATGGATGAATTACGTATGCCCCGGTGAACGCTCCACTCACTTTTTTCACATCGGTCTGCCGTTCTGTCTCCGAACGGCTGGAAACCCATTTCATGTAATCTCCTATCTCTTGCTGTTGCTCGGGTGTGGTGATCTTTTTGATCAACTCATGCTCCGGGAAAAGCACCATGAAACTGACTCCGAAAATAGTATCAGGGCGGGTGGTGAAAATGTCCAATGTCTCTTCTTGACCCTCAATGTGAAATTGTACAAACGCCCCTTCGCTCCGCCCGATCCAGTTTCGCTGAATCTCTTTCAGGGAATCGCTCCAGTTGATGTTATCCAGCCCTTGCAGCAATCTTTCAGCATATGCTGAAACTCGCAACATCCATTGTTTCATTAACTTGCGCTCTACTGGATGGCCACCTCGCACGGAAACACCCCGCACTACCTCATCGTTGGCGAGTACTGTGCCCAATTTCGGACACCAATTCACCCACGTATCAGCCAAATAGGCCAGACGATAGTTGAGCAGCGTGCGTTGTTTATCATTTTCCGAATAACTATTCCACTCTTCCGCAGAGAACAGTATATTTTCGGTTTGGGCGATATTCAACCCTGTACTACCTTGATTGGCAAATACTTCTTCCAACTCACTGATCGGACGGGCTTGTTGTGCATCGAAACAATAATAACTGTTAAACAGTTGGATGAATGTCCATTGTGTCCATTTATAATAGTCGGGATCGCAGGTTTTGAACTCGCGGTTCCAGTCGTAGGAAAACCCGATTTTGTCCATCTGTTCCCGGTAACGGGCAATATTTTCCATCGTGGTGATGGCAGGATGCATGCCGGTTTGGATGGCGTATTGCTCCGCTGGCAGCCCGAAAGCGTCGTATCCCATGGGATGCAGCACGTTGTAACCTTTCTGTTTTTTGTATCTTGTGTAGATGTCGGAAGCGATATAGCCCAGTGGGTGCCCCACATGCAACCCGGCTCCGGAAGGGTAGGGAAACATGTCCAAAACATAGAATTTCGGTTTGGAGTGGTCTATGTCGGATTTGTAGATTTTATGCTCACGCCAGTAATTGCGCCATTTTTTTTCAATTTCGGTAAAATTGTATTCCATCAGATGCTAAAAATATTATGGTTGAACAAAAGGTTGCAAAAGTACGGAAAATTTCCTTTCAACTCTCTAAAAAACAGGTTTATACCAGGGCCAAATCATTTAGAAGCTGTTTGAATTAAATTTTACGCACTAATCGTCTGATATTAGTGATGATAATAAAAGTCTTGGCATTGTCATTTTTTCTTTCATAATCCTTAGCACATCTTCTATTATTGAGC
>JAITVP010000165.1 GCA_031285725.1 Bacteroidales bacterium | reverse complement strand
ACAGTAAATTGCATCGTAGGTAAAGAACCGCCGTATGCCGAACGGCACGTACGGTGGTGTGAGAGGTCGGAAAACGAAAGTAGGAAGAAAACTACTTCGTTTTCCTCCTACTCGATTTTTTGTGGCTTTCGTGCCGCTTTTCATATTGAGTGATAAATTGTTGGAAAAAGGAGGAAAACTGGCTTTTTGGGATGGATTGCTCTATTCATTTCCGGCATTTCTGGTGTGGAACGGGGCGACAACATGGTGGATCGCTTTCAGTACGATTCCTGGAGCTATTGCCGCGATCTTATTGAATGCCTTGCTGATGTCCTTGTTATTTGCATTATGGCATTTTTTCCGAACACTAAATTTCTCATACTATTCCATTCCCTTGATTTTCATTGCGTTTTGGTGTTCCTTCGAATTTCTGCATCTCAATTGGGAAATTACTTGGCCGTGGCTCAACTTGGGGAATGTTTTCGCTTCCTACACGCCGCTGGTGCAATGGTACGAATACACCGGAACTTTCGGTGGCACGATTTGGATACTGACCGTTAATTTTTTGATCTATTTTTCGTATACTGGTAAGAAGACTTTAAATCGTCCTACCAGTATACGAAATACAACTATAGCAATGATCGTGCTAATTCTCCCCATCGTCATCTCGCTCATCATCTATTATTCTTACTATTGCAGCGATGAACACCCAATACAAGCGTTAATAGTCCAACCCAACACCGAGGCGCACCATGAGCAATCCGGCATGACCAACAGCGAGTTGGCGCAGCGCCTCATGGAAGTTGCCGCGCCATGCATGAACGACCGAGTAGATCTGTTAGTTGCTCCCGAATCCGCTATCCCAAAGAGCGTTTCCGAGGATTGGTTGTTGAAAAACGAGTTCCCTCCAAATTTGGAACAGTATCAAGCTTTCGCACTGTTGGATTCTTTTGTTCAGACATATCCGGATCTTAACATCATTGCGGGAATATCAACGTTCAAGACATTCCCATCACGCAAACGAGCCTCCATCCAGGATTTTGGGGACGGGATTTTTCGAGAAAGTTACAATAGCGCGGTATTGATCAATGTAGGCGAGTCATTCGACGACTCGGCAACCGTTACCATTTCGGATATTTACCACAAAAGCAAGTTAGTGCCCGGCGTTGAGCTGATGCCATATCCCGAACTTTTTCGCTGGCTGGAGAAAACCGTGGTGAAAATGGGTGGTTTTTCCTACGGTAAAGACACTGCACAGCGGGCGTTCCGAACCATGATAGGGGAGAACGTGAAAATAGGCGCTCCCATCTGCTACGAATCCATTTTTGGCGAACATTTCACTAAATTTGTGCAAGATGGAGCACAACTGATGACCGTTATCACCAATGATGATTGGTGGGGAAACACCGCTGGTTATAAACAACATTTTGTCTACGCAAAACTACGAGCTGTGGAAACCCGGCGAACCATAATTCGCTCCGCCAATTCGGGAATCTCCGCTTTCATCAACGAAAAAGGCGATGTTTTAAAAAAAACCGCTTTTCGGGAACAAACAGCCATTCAAGAAACCGTCTATCCAAACGATAGCATTACTTTTTATGTGAAGCATGGGGATTATTTGGGAAGAATAGCGTTGGCGGTTGCAGCGCTATTTTTACTATTTGGGGGATGGTTGTTTTTTAGGAAAGGTGGTAATAGAAACTAAATATTAACTACCTTTGCAGCCACATGAAAAGATACATAACATATTAAAAATCAATAAAAATGAAAGAAACAGCTTTTAAAAACATCCATGAGAAATGTGGAGCGAAAATGGTGGAATTTGCAGGTTATTACATGCCGGTGCAATACGAAGGTTTGACGGCGGAACATAACCATGTGCGCACGAAAGTCGGGGTCTTTGACGTGTCGCACATGGGCGAACTCACTGTGAAAGGTCCAAAAGCGTTGGATTTGTTACAGTATATCACAACAAACGATGTCTCTGCGCTGCATCCCGGCAAAGTGCAATACTCAGCTTTCCCAAACGGAAAGGGTGGGGTAGTGGATGACCTGTTGGTATATCAGTTGGATGAGGATGAGTACCTGTTGGTGGTCAATGCGGCGAATATTGATAAAGATTGGGCGTGGGTTTCCAAACAAAATGAGAAGTTTAACGCCGATATCGCCAATATTTCGAACGAGCTCTCCCAGTTAGCCGTTCAAGGACCGTTGGCGTTGAAAGCGATGCAAAAACTGACCGACCAAAACGTGGTGGATATGGAATATTATACTTGCAAAGTGATCACATTCGCAGGTATTCCTAATATTCTTTTTTCAACGACAGGTTATACTGGCTCAGGCGGTTGCGAAATCTATTTTAAAAACGAGGATGCTGAAAAGGTTTGGAATGCCGTTTTTGAAGCCGGTGCGGAGTTTGATATCAAACCAATCGGCTTGGGCGCACGCGATACCCTGCGTTTGGAAATGGGATTCTGCCTCTATGGTCATGAAATTGACGACACCATTTCTCCCATCGAAGCAGGCTTGGGTTGGATAACAAAATTCGTTGATCACAAAGATTTTATCGACAAAAATTTCATGTTGAAGTTGAAGGCTGACGGGCTGAAACGCAAGCTGGTCGGTTTTGAGATGATTGACCGCGGTATTCCACGTATTGACTATAAAGTGTTCGACGCAGACGGCAACGAGATCGGTGTGGTTCGCTCAGGAACCCACGGTCCAGCGGTGAACAAATCAATCGGAACAGCTTTAATTAGTACGGAAAATGCCAAAATCGGCACGGAAATCTTTCTCGAAATCAGAGGGAAGATGTTGAAGGCGGAGGTGGTGAAGATGCCGTTTTATAAAGGGTAAATAAGTGCCAAGTCAACGGGTAGACAAAGTTGGCACACTGTCTCGACCATTAGTCTACTCGTTAACTGGTCTATGCAAAACAACCTATCATGTATCAAGAAATTTTCATGGAAGAGGCTCTATCTTTGGCATTCCAGTGTTTGGAGACTGGGAAAGGCGGGCCGTTTGGAGCTGTAGTCGTGAAAAATGGCGAGATTGTGGGACGGGGTGCCAATGGGGTGACCGTGAACAATGATCCCACGGCGCACGCCGAAGTTATGGCCATTCGCAATGCTTGCAGGAAGTTAAACACTTTTCAGTTACCGGATTGTGAAATCTATTCCAGTTGCGAACCGTGTCCGATGTGTCTCGGGGCTATTTATTGGGCAAGACCAAAGGTGCTCTATTTTGCCGCCAGTCGGAAAGACGCTGCCGCTGCCGGTTTTGACGATTCGCTTATCTATGATGAGATAGACAAAGAGCCTGCAGCACGAAAAATTCCAACCCTGCAAATTCCTAACCCAAAAACTGATTCGATTTTTAAAGCATGGGTGGAATTAAGGGATAAAATCGAATATTGACAAATGAAAATCAGCCCCCACAAATAACGCTAATTTAATTTATATTGAGTACTTATTTATTTTTAAGTTAACTCAAAAGTACTGCTATGCTCATCATGCCATTTTTCAATTTCATTCGATATCCACTCTTTAGCTTGCTGGATAGTGCAAAAAGGGTTTTTGTCTATATAGGTTGGAAATTCAACCACTATAGCAATTGAACTTCTTCTGTACTATATCCGTCTTCTGCAAACCATCCT
>JAITVP010000141.1 GCA_031285725.1 Bacteroidales bacterium | reverse complement strand
TCTGTCGTCCGAAAAAGTACCGTATGAAAGCCATAACGCACATCGTGAACATCCTGACAACACTCTTAAAAATAGAGAGAATTATATTGCCTGCCCAATTGGTGCGGAGCGTGCCATTTTCAGCGATGGTTTTGTGTAAGCAAAAGACATTGAATATCCAAGATGCAACTTTAAAACACATGCCGAATAAACATTTCACAGCGGTGTGGAATGTAGACTGCGTGAAAGTTTAAAACCTTTATCAACCTGATAATATTTGACAAAATGAAAAAAATTAAATTTATTATAATGGGTATTGTTTTACCTGTTGGAGCGTTTGTGCTTATATTTTCTTGCCAAAAAGATGAAAGTAATACGCTGTCAACTGAAAGCGTATTCATTGAAAAAGGGCTTACGAAACCAACCGATCCACCAACTACGGTAATTTGTTGCCGTGATTATGAAACTAACTATGCCTCGGCTTCCCCTTATTGTTGTGACGCAGGTAAAGGCTGTTTGCCTTGCGTCATCGTCTATCCTCCATCTACAGTTACAAGGATAATCATGGAATTGGAAAAATTAGTGGGACTTTCCGCAAAAGAAGTGTCAAGTTATTTCGCTTCAACGGAGGATTATCTGGAGCTATTACCTGCACTTGGAATGGAAGAATATAAAGAGTACAGGACAGCATTAATAACCGGAAAATGCGTCATCAAAGAAGTGGTCACCAACAAAGAGGGAGCTTCTGTTGCCATTTTCCAGTTTATAGAAGGGAAGAAGGAATTTGCAATACCCTACTTTATATTGTAAAGTTGCGATTATGAATACTCCCTATTTTGCATTAAAAAACAGTAATATATCGGCATTTTGTCGATATATTACTGTTTTTTTCTTTTTAGCGACCTCGTGTTCTTTAGCCCGGCAAAACGACGGATGGCGACTTATCCCTTGCGATACAATCATTTTGCCCAATAACATTGGTTACACTAAATCGTATTATTCAGCGGAACACAGCACGCAGGTCAATACTTATATTAGTTTCCCTGATGGACAAAATCCCCCTTACTTTCATCATTTTTGCATGGATAGTATTATTACGACATCCATTTTCCCGATTTACACCCTATTAAGCAATTACATGCCGGAAAATCAACATAATTTAATCATACAAAGACCTGGAGCAAAACCCTACTTTCGTATCGACCGCAACGGAGACGTGATGGATACATTGCATTTTTTTGCTGGAGAAGCATATCAAGATTTTTGGAGTTTTATGTTTTTTTATCCAGTTGTATCAAATAATGGTAAATTCTTTTTTTATTCATATATTTCTATCCCCAACACAAATGATTATCAAGAAAATAGAAAGTCAAGATTATATGAGTTTGGGAATCGTTACCTTTCGAAATTATCTATTATTGGGGATAGCATTCTGATAACAGACTATCGAAAATGGGTTTACTTTCCGAAAATTTACACGAAAGAAGGTGTTTCCTTTGAAAGTTATTGGCCTAAAATAGCTGTCAACAAGAAAATGGAGTTCATTAGTGTTTTTCCGTATGTAGATAGTCTTTATGTCACCGGCCAAGATGGGCAACAGCGGAGATATCCTCTTTATAGTCGCCACCATACCAATCCTTATAACGAGTTCAATGTTGAACGTTATTTGGATTATCTTTATTTGGATCAGTATGCTTGTCATGAATTCAAATTTTCGAATGTATTATATGATTCCTATAGAGACTACATATATTTGACCGCAGCATTGCCCATAAAATTTGAAAATGAGGATGGCACTAAAGCCAATGCCGCGGACAAGCCATGGTCTTTAATCATCCTTGATTCCACATATGCTCAAATCGGAGAAATTGATATGCCTGATTACCTTAGCAAGCACTCTCTCATGGTTACTCCGCAAGGTTTGGCTGTGCAGAAACGGGACCTTTCAGATAAAGGAGAAGCTATTTTTATCATTTATAAAATTGAGAAATCATGAAAAAAATTATATTTGTTATTGGATTTTCATCACTTTATCTCTTTATTTCATGTCAGAACCTAGAGATAGACAATATAAAACGCACTCGTTTTTTTAAAACATATATGAAAGAGTATTTCCCTGACTTCAGGATTAAAGATGGGGAATATCTTTTTGTTTTGCCCGGAGGTTGTTTCAATTGCAACAAAGCTGTTTTCCAAACGCTTTACACGCTCCTTGCCGTTTCACCGGACTCTAATTATATTGATCAACGTTACCAAGCTATTTTAATTTCGAAAAACAATCTTGAAATTTTTTCCAATCAAGTACTGAAATTACATAAAAACGTTCTTTGCGATATCACCAACAAATTAGATAGAATGTCTTTTGGTATTTACGGTATTTCCGTGTTGAAAATAGAAAATGGGCAAATCGTTGCTTCAAAAAATTTTACAGTCAAAGATTATGAAACCGGATCAGAAAATTTCTTTAAGGAGCCGTTGTGAAGCGATTGTTGTTTTATTGATGATTGGATCATATACTATTATCATAGCACGTTTGATCCTCACAATCAATTTATTTTAAACGATAGAAGAAATAGATGCGTTTGCCCTGAAGGAACATGCTCCCCTTTCTCTATTCCCCCTCTTGACAAAGCCGTTAAAATTTAGTATTTTTGCGCTTCAAAAATCATAAAGCAATATGAAATTATCTCAATTTAAATATTTATTACCGGAAGAGCGTATCGCACTGCATCCTTCCGATGAACGCGATGAGTCCAGATTGATGGTTTTGAACAGGAAAACGCAAACGATCGAGCATAAAATTTTCAAAGATGTGATTGATTATTTTGATGAAGGCGACCTGTTTATACGGAACAACACGAAAGTTTTTCCGGCGTTACTTTTCGGTGAGAAAGAGAAAACCGGTGCGAAAATCCGCGTTTTCTTGCTTCGCGAATTGGATGCGGAGAGTCGGTTGTGGGACGTCTTGGTGGATCCCGCACGCAAAATCCGTATCGGAAACAAACTCTATTTCGGCAACGATGACAGCTTGGTAGCGGAGGTGATTGACAACACCACTTCCCGCGGACGGACACTCCGTTTCCTCTTCGACGGCGACCATGACGCATTCAAAATTAAACTGCGCGAATATGGCTACACGCCGCTTCCCGACGAATTGCAACGTCTTCGGGACATCATGCCGGAAGACGAGAACAATTATCAAACGATCTACGCAAAACACGAGGGTGCCGTGGCCGCTCCGTCTTCCGGATTCCATTTCAGTCGCGAGCTGGTGAAACGGATGGAACTGAAAGATATTGGTTTCGCAGAAGTTACGCTACACGCTGGGCTGGGAAATTTTCGAGAGATTGATGTGGAAGACCTCACCAAACACAAAACCGACTCCGAGCAGATGATCATCACGGAAGAGGCAGCAAAAAAAATCAACGACGTGAAAGACGCAAAACACAGGATTTGCGTCGTGGGCACCACGGCGATGAAAGCAATCGAGTCTTCCGTCTATACCAACGGCCATGTGAAACCCTACGAGGGCTGGACCAACAAGTTCATTTTCCCTCCATACCAGTTTTCGGTGGGCGATGCGATGATCAGCAACTTTCACACGCCGCAAAGCCCGATGCTGATGATGGCGACCGCTTTCGGCGGATACGATTTCGTGATGAGAGCCTACAAAGAGGCCGTGGATGAAAAATACCGCTTCCTCACTTACGGCGACGCAATGCTAATCATCTAAAAACAAACAACGCATTGGGGAAAAAAGATGAAAAGACACTTCTTTTTAGAGACTATTTCGGATTATACAAAGACTATTATCTTTTTTTAATCCGGACGAAGTACGGTTTTTACCGATTCGGGGCTTTGATCAGCCAGTTGTGCGAAAGCCCCGTTTCATATATCGGAAATGTGAACACGGAAAATCTTGACGGGAATCCCGTTTTCCGAATGTTATACACGCTGGCCTCCGAACAGGATCAAACCGAAATCTTCCTTATCGAAAATAAAACAATCGAACATCAAACGACGATCCCGTCAGTCAATGCCCATTCGGGGCTTTCTCTTTTTGATGAAATTCCATACTATTATATTGTAAACAAAACCCCACCCGCCATCGTGCAGGGTCAGTTTGTTGATTATGATTTTTTAGTACTGATATCCAAAGACATGAACTACGCCGCCACCGACACCCTCACCCTTTTCAAACAACCCGCACAATTTGAGAGCTACGAGATCACGGCGCTATTGGATGCAACCACCTTGAAGAGCAAAAAGGGACAGAAAAACGCCGAGTTCATCCAACACCTTTTCCAAACTTCCAGTATCAAAGTAACCGAATTTCAAGAAGAACGGGAAGTGAAAATTTTAGGCAGAACAGAGATTCCTGATGCCAACTGGAACAGCAAACACAAATTTCCACCCCGAAATCCCGATTCCGAGCACGTGAAATTATTATTGGTTGATTCGAGTTTTGAGTGAACCTGCGACCATCTGTTTGATCGGTGTTATGTACGTGTTCTCCAAAAAAATCAAAAAAAAATATACCCTATAAAAATAATTGAAATTATTATGTATATTTGCCGACTTTTTGTTGTGAAATGCGGTGCGAGGAAAAAATGGGAAAAAAGCGATTCACAGAAAGTTCATTTTCAGTAGATTGTGATTTTGAAGAAAAAATCAATCAACAAAAAAATGCGGATAAAAAGGTCAAGTTTGTTGCAATAAAGGATGAAATTATTGCAATTTGGCGATGAAGTAAGAGTAGAAAACATATAAAAAGTAAAATTTAGGATGAAAAGGATTAGAATTACGCAAGTGAAGAGTGCGATAGACAGACCTGTGCGTCAGAAGAGATCCCTCGAGGCTTTGGGCCTTAAGAAGATGCACCGTACTGTTGAGCACACGGCAACTCCCCAGATCTTAGGGATTGTTGATTCGGTGAAACACTTAGTCACAGTAGAAGAAATTTAACAGGAGTATTAATTGAATTTGAATTTTCAAGAAAGATGAATTTACACAGTTTGAAACCCGCTGACGGAGCGACAAAAAAAGCAAAAAGAATAGGTAGAGGACAAGGTTCGGGAAAAGGTGGTACCTCCACGAGAGGTCACAAGGGAGCTAAATCAAGATCCGGCTACAGCCGCAAATCAGGTTTTGAAGGCGGTCAAATGCCCATCTACCGTCTTTTACCCAAAAGAGGGTTTAAAAATATCAACCGCGTTGAGTACAACGCAATCAACCTCAGCACCCTTCAAATGCTGTCCGAGAAATTATCCGTATCCACTATTGATGTGGACACCTTGATTGCCAACGGTTTGGCAAAAAAGAAAGACTTGGTGAAAATTTTAGGAAATGGCGAATTAACCGCAAACATCAACGTTAGCGCACACGCTTTCTCCGCTTCCGCAAAAGAGGCGATTGAGAAAAACGGCGGCTCCGTGAACGTGATCGGCGGCAAAACGGAAGAACAAAACTAAAAAAACAAAAAACGGGTAAAGGACTTATACAATAATTTGAACACGTATGAAAAAATTCATAGAAACTATAAAGAATATATTTAGAATCGAAGATCTTCGTCAAAGGATTCTTTATACGTTAGCGATCATTTTTATTTACCGTTTGGGATCACATATCGTGCTTCCAGGCATTGACCCGGCCTCGCTGGGTGCATTCACGCAAGCGGCGCAAGAAGGTTTGATGGGAATGCTGGACTTGTTCTCCGGCGGCGCATTCTCCAACGCTTCCATCTTTGCGTTGGGTATCATGCCCTACATCTCCGCATCCATCGTGATCCAGCTCTTGACGTTGGCGGTGCCCTACTTTCAACGTCTACAAAAGGAAGGCGAAAGCGGACGTAAAAAGATCAATCAAATTACCCGTTATTTGACCGTGGCCGTGGTGGCCGTTCAAGCTCCCGCTTACATCGTAAACCTGACTCAACAGCAATTCACCGGTGCGATTTCGCCCGAGTTGATGAGTATGAAATTCTTAGGCATATCCGCTTTTTCCGTGTGCTCTTTCATTCTTTTGATTGCAGGAACACTTTTTGTTATGTGGCTCGGTGAACGGATCACCGACAAAGGAATCGGCAATGGTATCTCCCTCATCATTATGATCGGGATCATTGCGCGTTTTCCATTCGCACTGCAAGCGGAATTTGCGTCAAGAATCACCGACATGAACGGTGGTCCGATCATCTTTATCTTGGAAATTCTCATTCTTATGCTCATCATCAGTGCTTGTATCTTGTTGGTGCAAGGTACGCGCCGGATTCCGGTACAATATGCGAAACGAATCGTTGGTAACAAGCAATATGGCGGAGTTCGCAACTTCTTGCCGCTGAAAGTGAACGCAGCCGGCGTTATGCCGATCATCTTTGCGCAGGCGATCATGTTCCTGCCTTTGACGTTCATCTCCATGAGCAACACCAATCCTTCCGGGTTCTGGTACAGTTTCATTGACTATAACGGGGTAGGTTATAATGTTTTATTCTTTGTATTGATTATAGCTTTCACCTATTTTTATACGGCTATCACCGTCAACCCTAATCAAATTGCGGAAGATTTGAAGAAAAACGGTGGATTTATCCCCGGTGTGAAACCGGGTAAGCAAACGGCGAATTTCATCGACGAGATCATGTCCCGTATCACATTGCCGGGATCTATGTTCCTCGGTTTGGTGGCGGTTCTTCCGGCTATCGTGCGATTGTTTGGCGTGAACCAACAATTTGCGCAATTCTTCGGAGGAACATCGTTGTTGATTATGGTGGGTGTGGTGTTGGATACGCTGCAACAAATCGACAGCCACTTGAAAATGAGAAACTACGACGGTTTGTCCAAATCCGGTAGTTTTAAAGGGCGTTCATTGTAAAATGTTCCATAGAATAAAACTCAAATCCGAGGCTGACATAGCGCTGATTAGAGAAAGTTCTTTACTTGTTGGTAAAACTTTAGCGGAAGTAGCGAAAGCGATCCGCCCTGGTGTTCCGCTCATCCATCTCGACAAGATTGCGGAGGAGTTTATCCGGGATCATAAGGCGGTGCCTTCTTTCAAAGGGTATAACGGATTTCCAGCCGCACTTTGCCTATCGGTAAACGATGTGGTAGTGCATGGGATTCCCAGCACCACCATGCTGGAAGATGGCGACATCGTTTCGGTGGATTGCGGGGTTTATAAGAACGGATTTCACGGAGATTACGCTTACACTTTCGCTGTGGGCGAGATCAGCGAAGAGAAAAGATTGTTGGTGAAACGGACGAAGGAGTCGCTCTATTTAGGCATTAAAGCCGCTAAAGCCGGAAACACGATCGGCGATATAGGCTATGCTGTTCAGCATTATGTAGAGAGTTTCGGTTACGGGGTGGTGCGGGAGTTGTGTGGACACGGTATCGGGAGAAATATGCATGAGAAACCGGACATACCTAACTACGGGATTTCGGGAAAAGGGGAGCCGCTCAAGTTGGGAATGGTCTTCTGCATTGAGCCGATGATCACACAGGGGAGCCGGAGAATTTACATGGAGGCGGATCAATGGACGATTCGGACACAAGACAGACTTCCTGCGGCACATTTCGAGCACCAAATCGCCCTGACGAAAGAAGGCACAGAGGTTTTATCAACTTACGAATATATAGAAGAAGTTTTAGGAAAAAACGTAATATAAAAACAACAGAGAATATGCCAAAACAATCCTCAATTGAACTGGATGGAGTAGTAATCGAATCCCTAGGCAATGCGATGTTTCGCGTTCAGTTGGAAAACGGTCACGTGATTACCGCTCACATCTCGGGTAAAATGAGATTGCATTACATCAAGATCTTGCCCGGCGACAAAGTGCAAGTGGAAATGTCCCCGTATGATTTGAGCAAAGGAAGAATTACTTTTAGACATAAGTCGTAACAATAAAATAGAAGAAAATGAAAGTTAGAGCATCCGTTAAGAAAAGAACAGAAGACTGTATTATCGTGAGAAGGAAAGGTGTGGTTTATGTTATAAACAAGAAAAATCCGAAATACAAACAACGTCAGGGATAATCAATAATAACAAAATAGAGCATAGAATATGGCAAGAATTGCAGGTATAGATTTACCTAAAAACAAGAGAGGTGAAATCGGTTTGACATACATCTACGGTATTGGCCGCAGCATGGCTCAACAAATTCTCGCGCAAGCGGAAATTAGTTGGGATAAAAAAGTGAGCGAATGGAACGATGATGAATTGGCTGCTATCCGCGGAATCATCAACGGGATGAAAGTGGAAGGTGCTTTGCGTTCGGAAGTGCAAATGAACATCAAACGATTGATGGATATCGGTTGTTACCGCGGTATCCGACACCGTATCGGATTGCCTTTGAGAGGACAGAGTACGAAAAACAATGCCCGTACGAGAAAAGGACGTAAGAAAACGGTTGCCAACAAAAAGAAAGCAACTAAATAATAAATAAGCATATAAAAGGGAAGAGATAAAAATAGTATTATGGCAAAATCCACAAAAACAACCAAGAAAAAAGTTGTAAGAATAGACGCGCAAGGCAAGGCATTCATCAATGCATCGTTCAATAATGTAATTGTTTCCCTGACCAACAATGATGGACAAGTGATTTCTTGGTCATCGGCTGGCAAGATGGGATTCCGGGGCTCAAAAAAGAACACGCCGTACGCAGCTCAAATGGCAGCGCAAGATTGTGCGAAAGTGGCATTTGATTTGGGATTGCGTAAAGTGAAAGTTTTCGTTAAAGGACCCGGCGGTGGTCGGGAATCCGCAATTAGAACCATCCACTCCACCGGTATTGTGGTAGAAGAGATCACCGATGTTACGCCTCTTCCTCACAACGGATGTCGTCCGCCCAAACGCAGAAGAGTGTAATTTTCAGATAGATTTTAGATTATTAATAGTTAATATAGTTGAGATATGGCAAGATATACGGGACCACGAACCAAGATTGCAAGAAAATTTAAAGATCCTATCTTCGGACCGGACAAATCGTATGAACGTAAAAATTACCCTCCGGGGCAACATGGACAATCAAGACGCAGATCGAAATTGTCGGAATACGGTATGCAGCTTCAAGAGAAGCAAAAAGCAAAATATACTTACGGAATGTTGGAACGCCAATTTAAAAAATTGTTCCACAAAGCATCAACCAAAAAAGGAATCACCGGTCAAAACTTGATGAAGTTGATCGAATCCAGATTGGACAATGTGGTTTACCGTCTAGGTATCGCTCCCACACGGGCGGCGGCTCGTCAGTTGGTTAACCACCGTCACATCACCTTGAATGGCAAGATCAACAATATTCCTTCTACCTTGGTGGTTCCTGGTGACATCATCGCCGTGCGCGAGCGCTCCAAATCGTTGGAAGTGGTTACCAACTCATTAAGCGGAAGATCAAATCCTTATTCTTGGTTGGAATGGGATTCAGCGATGTTCTCAGGCAAATTCATGAACTATCCCGAAAGAGAAGACATTCCGGAAAACATTAATGAACAAGCAATCGTTGAGTTGTATTCTAAATAATAAGGGATTTTAGTTCACGGAAAACAAAATTTAACAAAGAAAAGGAATCAAAATGGCTATATTAACGTTTCAAAAACCCGACAAAGTTATAATGAACGAAGCTACCGATTCATACGGTAAGTTCGAATTTCGTCCATTGCAACAAGGGTACGGCACCACTATCGGAAACGCTCTTCGTCGCATACTCCTCTCTTCGCTGGAAGGCTATGCGATCACTTCGGTGAAGATCGAAGGCGTGTCGCAAGAGTTCTCTTCCATCAAAGGAGTTATCGAGGATGTGACCGATATAGTGCTCAATCTAAAACAAATCCGTTTTAAAAGTAAAATCGAAAACACGACTGAAAAAGCGACGATCATCATCAACCAGCAAGGTGCGTTTAAGGCTGGTGACATGAACAAGTATTTGAATTTCTTTCAAGTACTGAATCCCGAGTTGCTGATCTGCCGCATGGAGCCTTCCGTGAAGTTGGTGCTTGAGATCACAATCGACAAAGGACGCGGATATGTTCCCGCTGAAGACAACAAGACGTTGCACGACGGGATTAATGTGATCGCCATCGATTCGATTCACACGCCCATCAAAAACGTTCAATTCGTGGTTGACAACTACCGCGTGGAGCAAAAAACCGACTTTGAAAAGTTGGTGCTCGACATCACGACCGATGGTTCTATTCACCCAAAGGACGCCTTGAAAGAAGCAGCGAAAATATTGATCCAACACTTTGCCCTTTTCTCTGATGAGAAAATCTCTGTGGATATTCAAGAGACCACCGAGGTGGACGATGAATTTGACGAAGCGTCTTTGTTGCTCCGCCAAATGCTCAAATCCAAATTGTCGGATATGGATCTTTCAGTTCGCGCACTCAACTGCTTGAAATCAGCGGAGTTGGAAACGATGGGCGACTTAGTTTCGATTCAAAAAGGTGATTTGCTTAAATTCCGCAACTTCGGCAAGAAATCCCTCACGGAATTGGAGGATTTGGTGAAGACCAAAGGTCTGGAATTTGGAATGAATGTATCAAAATATAAATTAGATAAGGATTAAGAAAAATGAGACACGCAAAAAGATTTAACCATTTGGGACGAACCAATACTCATAGAGCTGCCATGCTTTCAAATATGGCAACTTCGTTGATCATGCATAAAAGAATCACCACGACCTTGGCCAAAGCGAAAGAATTGAGAAAGTACGTTGAGCCGCTCATCACACGCAGCAAAGACGACACCACGCATTCCAGAAGAACCGTGTTCTCTTATCTTCAAAACAAATACGCCGTAACCGAACTTTTCAGAGATGTTTCCGTGAAGATCGCCGATCGTCCGGGCGGATATACCCGCATATTGAAAACAGGTTTCCGTCATGGTGACAACGCTGAGATGTGTATCATCGAACTTGTGGACTATAACGAAACCTATACCACCAGTGATGGTAAGAAGAAAACGGCAAAAACAAGACGTAGCCGTGCTAAAAAAACTGAAATCGCTGTGGCTGGCAAAGAAGAAATCGCTCCCGTAGTGGAAGAGGCGGTGATAGTTGATGAAATTCCTGTCGCCGAAGAACCGGTAACTGAAGAGCCTAACAACGAATAATTAGAAAATAATAATATTTGCTTTTAAAAGGGGAAGAACACTTTGGTGGGCTTCCCTTTTTTTGAATGGGCTGACATATCAATCTTTGCTGGAAAAAAGTTGGGAGTTGGAGGTTAGGGGATCTTTTCGTCTATGCAAACTCATTAACTCGTTACTTCTACCCGGTTGTCAACCATCTGATTGCTGTTTCTATAATGTGGTCGAAATTTGAACCGTCTACCATGTCCACTTTGAGATCGGGATCAATGCCCCATTCGGTGTGTTGTTTGTCTACATCAAACATGGGACAAGCGGAGAACCTCACCGACCAGCCGTTGGGCAATTCGCTAGAGAGCGGCATCCCGCCCCCACCTCCGGTTTTATCACCGATGATGGTTGCCATATCACAGCTCTTCATCCGGTTCACGAAATCATTGGTTGCGCTATACGACATTCTGTTTGTTAAAACCACCACTTTCTTGTCCCAGTAGAGTGAAACATGGGGTTTAGTGATGATAGGAGCCAGTTCCGAAAAATCTGAATGTCCCGAACCTACTTTGTGGGTCATGTAACCGGTGGTCATCTCTTTCTTAAAGAAATAGGAAGCCAGCAATTCCGAATAACTCAAGCTGCCCCCACCATTATTCCGCACATCAATGATGATACCCGAGCAATTTTTAAAATAGTCAAAAATATAACTCATGGTCGTATTGGAAACTGCGTTGCTGAAACTGCTGTAGTATATATATCCAACATTGCTCGGCAATATCTTGTAATACATCCCACTGGCATACAGATAGTCTTTGCCCAGATAAGTATCGGAAAAAAGAATGGAACTGCTAAAATTCGCCGGATAATCCGTATACCATTTGTCATATTGACTAGTATTAAACGGCGAATAGAGATTTACGTGCCCGTCTTGTAGCTCGTTGAGCATGGAAGCGAAAACGTCAAATAGTTCATACACTGTTGTAGCACTTTGAGCATCAAAACGATATGTGTCGCATATCTCATCCCAGTCAATGTTTTTATAATCCAGATAACAATACCGGGTATCAATAATTTCCTTTAGGGCATCAAAGTTGCCGGAAGGATCATCTACCAACTTCTCCGGATCCTTGAAACAGCCCGTAAAAGTTAACAAAAAGCACACGATACAACAAATTATTCTTTGATTTTCCATAATTTTTAACTTTAATAACATATCCTGAAATCCGTACTGTTCTTTAGCATAGTTTGAAAAATAATGATGGGAACAAACATATCATATAAACTTCTTTTAATACTGAATAAAACGATCCGGTGCCTTATTTTTCCGACCGGCAAAGGAGAAGAGGTTTTTCTGCCACCCCAGTATGATTCCGCCGTATTTCCGTTTGTAAAAGACGCCATGTAACGAATATTTCAACAGATTCCGTTGTATACCCACTCTAAAGACGGAATTTTTGAAAGGAATATCCAACGTGTAACTCCGCTTAAATCCATATTTGTTATGAAAAAAAGTGAAGTGAAAAATATCATTTTGATTTTTTAAATAGAAAATCTCGTAATACGAAGCACCTAACTGCGGAGCGAATGCGAAACCGATCACCGGCATAGAGAAACTGACGTTCAGTTCCAACACTCGTTTTTTCGTGGGTATCTTCCAGCGCATCTGAGTCGCAACGTTAATGCTCGCACCAAAGTCCAGATTCCCGATGTTGTTCGTATTCCGGGGGAGCAACCGTCCACCAATCTCGGGCGTAACCGTTCCTCCCAAGAGGAAGGTCAGATTTTTTTTCGCCACAAGATGGTAATACATTCCCCAATCATATTCAAAATTGAGGTAAAACATATTGGCGGTATAGGCCGGATTTAGTGTCAACATCAGATTCACGGTGTAGCTGTTCTGCATGGAAAGATTGGACAGTTTCTCGCTCCACACTCGTCTCACGTCCTGCTTGAATTGCACTCCTAAACCGCTGTAATAGAGTGGAGAGAGGTAACCATCGAACAATTCACAACCATACAAGGTAAAGCTGTGAGTCTTGTTATTAAGCAGATAGGACTTGCTTCGCAGGGAATCTTGAGCAAATCCGGCATAACAAGAGATCAATAGGGCAATGATGAGATAGATTTTTTTCATGTCGCAAATATAAAAAAAATGATGATAACTCAAATAACCAGATTTTCGTGTTACGAAAAAGAGTACTTTTGCACTTTCAAAAATCCAAGCGGACGTGGCGTAATTGGTAGCCGCGCTAGACTTAGGATCTAGTACCGAGAGGTGTGGGGGTTCGAGTCCCCCCGTCCGCACTTGCATAAAGTAAAATTCAATCAATGAGTAATTTGCGACAGCGAGTTGTTCATTTGTTGCTTTATCAGGAACAAAAAAATGTCGTTGATGTAAATGTTGATGTGCCGGGTGCTGGATTTGTCCATAAAGAATGTTCTTTATGGACAAAAGTAGAAAGTGGGAAAGGATGGAATGGGACAGGGAAAAGATAGTCCTTTTACTTGCGCAAAGGCTCTGCCTCTATCTTCTTATTCTCTATAAAATCGAACAGGGTCAACTTCCTGATCTCGTAGTACCTGCTCCAGCTTCTCTTAGATTTTGCCCTTCTTTCTTACCCAAGCTGAAAGATATTAAGACTTATACCTACAATTATACAGACGAATATTTTATAGCAATTCAATAAATTATATACTACTTTTGCATCACTAAACCCATAAATCATCAGCTTATGCCCTCTCCCTTATCCCTAGATCTACGCAAGCGTATCATAGCGGCCAAATTAAAA
>JAITVP010000139.1 GCA_031285725.1 Bacteroidales bacterium | reverse complement strand
ATATCAAAACCCCATCGAGGTTTCCAAAGAATTAGTGCCATTTCTTAGAGACAAGAAGAGATGCGATCTGGTTATTTGCTTGTCTCACTTGGGTTTTGAATCGAATCCGGCAACGGTGAGCGACTCTACGTTAGCGGTTGCCGTGGGCGACATTGACATCATCATTGGTGGACATACACACAAGTTGTTGGAAGGCAAGGTGGTCAACAGTGTGCAAATCACGCAATTGGATTATGGTGGAATTAGAGTAGGAAAGATAGATATTTATAAACAGGAAGAACATGAGTAAGATTATGGTAACAGGTGGCACCGGATACATCGGTTCGCACACGATCATTGAATTGATTAAAAAAGGCGGATTTGACGTGATTTCGGTTGATAATTGTGTCCGTTCCACGCCGGAAACAATAGGAAGAATCAAGAACATCACGGGAAAGAGAGTGGAGAACTATTTCGTGGACATTTGCGATAAAGAGAAATTATTTCAATTATTTGAGGAAGAAAACGATATAATAGGCATTATCCATTTTGCCGCCTTGAAATCAGTGCCGGAATCGGTGGAGAAACCATTGGAATATTATCGGAACAACCTCCAAAGTTTGGAAAATGTGTTGGAAGCGTGCGAGATTTTTTCGATTCCTAATTTCATATTTTCCTCATCGTGTTCCATTTACGGTGAAGTAGAAAAATTACCGGTGAGTGAAGAGACACTTGTTGGCGCTCCCTTTTGTCCGTATGCGCACACCAAACAGATTGGGGAGGAGATGATTCGTTTCTTTGCCGACATCCATCCGAAGTTGAGTTTCGTGATGTTGCGCTATTTCAATCCCGTGGGTGCTGACATGTCCGGACTAAACGGTGAGCTATCTCCCGAAAAACCCAACAATCTGATGCCGATTATTACCCAAGTCGGGATTGGTAAGATGCAAAAAATGAAAGTGTTCGGAACAGACTATAATACCCGTGACGGCTCCTGCATTCGCGACTACGTTCATGTGACCGACATCGCCGATGCCCATATTAAAGCACTGGATTTTTTGGTGGAGGGACGAAACAAATCCAATTTGGAGGTGTTTAACTTGGGAAGCGGTACCGGCGTTACAGTGTTGGAGATGATCCACGCTTTTGAAAGAATAACCGGTGTAAAATTGAATTATGTTTTGGGAGAACGGCGTCCCGGCGATGTACCCGCTATTTACAGCAACAGCAACAAGGCGGAAAGAGAGCTAGGGTGGACGTGCAAATATTCCTTAGACGACATGATCATTTCCGCTTGGCAATGGGAAAACTACCTGAAAAATAATGCGTAAGTCATAGAATATGAGTTATATTGAATTTGACAAGGAGAAATTGGTAAACCTTAACTTCTCTAAAAACAGAGAATTACTGCGATGTAGTGGTACCGGATCATTTTCGTTGACCACGCTGGCCGGCTTGAATACCCGGAAATACCACGGCTTGTTTATCGTTCCGCAAGACGGTTTGGATGGCGAACGTTACATGCTCGTCTCCGGCTTGAACGAGGCTATTATCATTAACGGCATGGAGTTTCATCTTGACATTCACCAGTTTAGAGGAGCGAAGATCAATCCGCAGGGAAATAAGTATTTACAACACTTCGATGCTGATCCGATCCCGACTTACCGTTTTCAGGTGGGGAAATTTAATTTCAAGAAAGAGTTCCTTTTCTTGCGGGAAACAGACAGGATCATCATCAAATACACCATTTTAGATGAAATAGAATCAGCGGTAATCCAATTTAACCCGCTGTTGGCATTCCGGCAAATCCACCAATTGACAGTCAAGAACGATGCTGTGGATAAATCCTGCCAACCAGTGAAAAACGGCGTGCAATATTGCCTCTATCCTGGCTTTACGCCTGTTTGTATCCAATGTTCCGCCGACGATGTGTTGACTTATCATCATGAACCGGTTTGGTACAAGGATTTTGAATATGAACAAGAGTTGAAACGTGGCTATGACGGACACGAGGATTTATACAATCCCGGTAAATTGAGCGTGAACATCAACAATAATGATATTTATTTGACGATCGGGTTGGAGCCTATGGATCCACAAGAAATAGAAGATTTGTTCCAGAAAGAGTTAGAAAAACATGCTTCACGTTCCACTTTTTACAATTGCCTGCAAAACGCCGCCCAACAATTCATCGTGGAACGGAACGGCAAAACAGAAGTGATAGCCGGCTATCCGTGGTTCGGACGGTGGGGCAGGGATACGTTCATTGCTTTGCCTGGACTTACGTTAGCGCTGAAAAACAGTGAGTTATGCAAAAAAATCATGGACGATATGCTGACGGAGATGAAAAACGGCCTTTTCCCCAACATCGGAAACGGCGAAGCGGCAGCCTACAATTCCGTGGATGCGCCGCTATGGTTCATTCGAACTTTGCAGCAATATACGGCGTTTACCAAGTCTAAGAGAAAAATCTGGGCGGAATATGGCGATCCGTTGAAAGCTATATTGAACGCCTACAGAAATGGTGCATTATACAATATCAAAATGTTGGATAACGGGTTAATTTACGCCGGCACGGAAGGGGTTGCCTTGACATGGATGGATGCCGTGGTGCACGGTCAGCCAGTTACTCCGCGTACGGGTTGTCAAGTGGAAATCAACGGATTATGGTATAACGCCATCAAATTTAGCTTGGAAATGGCAGACTTGGCAGGCGACAAGGCATTTGTTGCGCAATGGTCAGCATTGGCAGCTGATTTTCCGGTGGTTTTCAAAGAGACCTTTTGGGCAAAAGAAAAAGGGTATTTGGCGGATTATGTGGATGGCGAGTATAAAAATTTTCAAGTTCGCCCCAATATGATGATTATCACGTCGTTGCCCTATATCCCAGTCAGTGAAAAGATTCGACAGCTGATTTTGAAGAAGACGTTGGAGGAGTTGGTGTCTATTCGGGGTATCCGTACGCTTTCGCCTTCCGATCCCGATTACCGGGGGAGTTACGGTGGTACGCAAGAAGAGCGCGACCGGGCGTATCACCAAGGTACTTGCTGGCCCTGGTTACTGGCACCGTTTGCCGAAGGACTGATTTCGGTTTACCAAAAGAGCGCCTACCCGATGTTGAGCAAGATACTCTATGATTTCGAACCTTGCATGAAAGAGTATGGTCTCTCGACCATTGCCGAAATTTACGATGGCAATCCTCCGCACCGCCCCAATGGTGCGATTTCACAAGCCTGGAGCGTGGCAGCATTGCTGTATATTAAATGGTTATTGGAGGAAAATGGGGGATAAAAGACAAAAAGTAAAAAAATAACACAAAGACCATGAAAGTTCTAATGTTCGGCTGGGAGTATCCTCCCCATATCGCTGGTGGATTGGGCACCGCATGCTATGGAATCTCCAAGGGATTGGCTAAAAATAACGTGGAGGTGATGTTTGTCATGCCACGGGCGTTTGGCGATGAAGACCGGAGTTTGATCAAGATCGTCAGTGCGGCCGACATTGAGATCGATCCCCGTTTTTCGACATTTTATAACCAGGCGCAGAACATATCTTTCATTGAAGTAAACTCGAATTTAATCCCTTACGTAGGGATGGATGACTATTTTAATGTGGTTAACCAGTTGAGCAGCGCGCAATTGGAAATCTCTGAAAATGACGGGAAACGATGTTATAAGTTTGCCGGTGGCTACGGCTCGAATCTCTTGCAAGAGGTTGACCATTTCGCCGTGGTCGCTGCCGAATTGGCGAAAAAGGAAACGTTCGACGTGATCCATGCCCACGATTGGCATACGTATAAGGCTGGTATTGCAGCTAAACAGGTGAGTGGCAAACCGTTGGCCGTGCATATCCACGCCACCGAGTACGACCGTTCCGGCGAGCATAACCTCAACACCGTTGTGTATAAGATGGAAAAAGAGGGGATGATGGCAGCAGATAGTGTATTTGCAGTCAGTGATTTAACACGGAATATCGTTATCAATAAGTATGGTATTAATCCTGACAAAGTCCACACGGTGCACAATGCGCTGGAACCCAACGATAAAGAGACTAAACGTCAAAAAGGTGTTGACGAGAAGATCGTGACTTTCTTAGGGCGAGTGACCTTTCAGAAGGGACCTGAGTATTTTGTGGAGACCGCAAAGAAGATATTGCAATACGATCCCAACGTTCGTTTTGTACTGGCTGGCGATGGCGATTTGATGCAGAAAGTGATCGTGCACGTGGCGGAACTGGGCATTTCAGATCGTTTCCACTTTACGGGATTTTTACGCGGCGAGCATATCAACAAGATGTTTGGAATGAGCGATGTATACGTAATGCCCTCCATATCAGAACCTTTCGGGATTTCCCCATTGGAGGCGATGCAAGCAAACGTTCCTGTGGTAATCTCCAAACAGTCAGGCGTTTCTGAAGTGTTACAGTATGCTATGAAGGTTGATTTTTGGGACATTGATG
>JAITVP010000096.1 GCA_031285725.1 Bacteroidales bacterium | reverse complement strand
CGCCGTTAATGGATGTGCTGCCCGCAATAGCTTCTTTGATGTACTTAGTAGCCATCGCATCGAAGTCTTTTTTTGAGCCAGTTCCGGTCATCACGTTGTTGGTAACTTTTGCGAATAGTTCGAAATCGTCCAAATTATCTCCACTCAAAAAACCATCTGTAGTATAAAAACTCCCCCCAATCTTCATGAAACAATTTTCCTTAGAAGCGAATGCCGCGCCACCGATAAACGATATATATACATCATCGCCAAAACCGGATTCCCTTGCGTTCACGTATTTTAATCCCGCACCGAGGGTATTTAACAGGTCGTAGATAAATCTTCCGATGGTTTCCGAATAACCATAATAATCTCCAATGTCGTAGTCTTCGTTGTAAACCCCCGGAACGATTCCGCAAACGATGATGATGTAATCCTTATTTGTTGCGTAGTTAAACAATTCTGTCCGTTTAGCTTGAGTTTTTAGGTCGTGCTGGGCGTATTTTTTAGTTGCGGACGCTTTATTGACGGATGAAAAGACACTGGTGTGGTATACATTTATAAACGACGGTGTATCGGCTGTCGCTTTTCCGTTAATGGTAATGTTTCCCCACCATTCTGTTCCGCTTTCGGTATCGACGCCTTTTGTGTTTTGAAGCGAGACGTAGATTTCCCCGAGATGCAGGCTATCTTCCACACGTTTAATTTCGGTGTCGGTGTGTTCTACCAAGTCGTAATCATCGCTATCCGGCGGCCTAATAGTCAGTTTTCGAGTAATGATTTCCGCGTTCTCACCCAGGATAAGTTGCTTTGTATCGCTTTGCAAGTCGATGCAAGCACCTGTAAAAGCATCGGGGTCGAAGTCTGAGGATTGTATTTTGTCCACAATCATTCGTCCCGGCTCGATGGCCGCAAAGCCATACATGGGCGCATAGGAGCGGTCGTTGTTTATTTCGGGGTTTAGTATTCCGACTAAGAAATGGTAATTGTTCGGGTCTTGGTCGAGCGTTATGGCCGTTGCGGAGATTTTAAAATATCCCGTTTCGCTATTCTTGTCCTTTTCACAGCAGGCATAGAGGTATCGTCCCCCTTTATCGTCGCTATCCAATGTGAACTCCTTAGCTTCCAATTTCCAATAGCGGTATTCGTCGGCCTTGTGGCTGGCACCGACAAAATCGATTCCGATGGTCATGTGCTTCAAAATACCTCCCTCGCATGTCAATGTTAAGTTTTCTTTATCATACACTTGACTTCTGTCCACCACCTGTTGCGGCTCTGTTTTTCTGTCGACAAAGACGAACTGACACTCCGTGGCTCCAACGAGCAGCTGCATGGTTTGCACGGTAAGCGGTTGAATGCTTTCGGAGAACTCGCTCAATCCCGCGTTTATAAGCATTTCGGTTGTTCGCTTCACATCGGCGTAGCTGCGTTTGTTGTAATCCATCAGTCCGGCCTTTTCCCTGTCCAAACGCTGTTTTTCGCCGTCTAATTTGGCGAACTCGGTGCTCAGGCTTGCCGATACTTTTTCGTTGCTCAACTCGACCGACACTTTGTACTTGTCGTTGGCATAATCCCTCATGCCCACAATGCGCACGTCGTATCCATCTGGTTTGAAATCGGGATCGGAGAACTTAACGAAATAACCGGGTTTTAGCATTCCGGCTCGATTTTCGTATTCTTCTTGCGATGTGATCCAGTTTGGGTCTATGGTTCCCGTGAAGCTGAACGGCACGACGTTTTTTTCGTCGAAGTATCGGCAGGCTTCTTTGAACATGTCCCATTCGAGCTGCTCCACATACTTTTTGGGGAGGGTTACTCCGAACACGGCGTATCTGTCTCCCGCAGCAGGCATGTGAAAGCCAAACGGCATCTTTGCTCCGTCGTGGGTTGTGGTCACGAGGCGGAAACGGCGTTTGGCATGATCGTATCCGTTGTTTTCGTCCAAGTCAAAGGTTCGTCCGATTAACACGCCGGACTGGAAGGTGATGGTGCGCTTTTCTCCGGGCGTGATATAGTCGTTGTAATCTAAATCTGCGGGGATGCTTTCGTCGATGATGTCGACAACATAATTCTCGAATGGAATACTGTCCGGATTGCCGTAATAGTCTTCTTCCCGTCCTTCCTTTCCGTTTTCGTCGACTTCAACTACTTTCACGGCGGTAATAAAGCCTTCCCGTTTGGGATACATCTCGGACAGGTCGAGTGTGAAATCGGCGTGCGTGCTCAAATCTTTTCCGGCTATGGTTACCTCGCGGCCTTTTTCATCCGTTTGATAGGTTACCTTGTTTTCGGTTGTATATGTGGCATTGCGCGGCAGGTGCCAGCTTGGCGAGAAGAACCCGGATATGCCTTGATATTTTTCGCTGTCGAGATTTTGGTTTCCGCCTTGCACCAAGAGGATTTCAAACTGCGCTTGTCTTCCGGACGAAATCACACCCACGCCCGGCAAAAATCCGTTTCCCTTTCCGTAGCTTAGCTCGGTCGGGTTGTCTTTGCCGTGTTCCACTTTTCGCAAGTGGATGGTTTTGCCTTCGATTTCAAATTCGGTGTTGAATTCGGAAGCAATCATCGCCAGGGCTACATCGAGTTTGGTGTTGTTGAAATCGAAGAACTTGTGGTCAGCTTCGATGCATTCACCTTCTTGCCAGGGGTATGCAGTTTCGGGGTCTCGGTCGTTTAGTCCGTCGACGATGAGTTTTAGGGCTTCACGCGGGGTGTATACGGATGAGAACTTGAATTCGTTGGTTACTAAGTTTCGTAGAGTCCACAGCCGAAGTTTTCCTGCATGAGGCTCGAACACAACGGTGTATTGATACTCGTTTCGGGCGTTTTTGGTGTAGCTTCCTTCGGTTAAGCAGTAGTATGTTATGCCTTTATACTCCATCCAGCATCCCGCCGGAAAGTGCACATACTCCGCCAGCGCAAATTTAAGGGTAACTTCGTTTTTGCCCATGATGGAGCGATAGCGGCTGCTGGCGTCGGTAACTTGCACGGGGAGGGAGGTGTTGTCCGGAAATTTTATATCAATCATTTTTTTTGTTGTATTTAGTTTTTAACGACTCTTAACTCTTAGTTCTCACTTCTCGTGTTTCTTCCACTGTTGGCGCCTCGCCCCAAATGGCCATCACCGAAGTGATGATGCTTTCCGGTTGCTGCTCTTGCAGTAGTTTTCGGCCGCTTTCGCTATTGGTGTAAGACGTGCGGTGGTTTTCGCCGATTTTGTGTTTTTGTCCGTCGATTTCGACGAAGGTTTCTGTGATGAGTTCCACGAAGTCTGCTTTAAGACGGCCGATGGTGGTTTCTTTGATTGGTTCCATGATTATTATTTATTTGTTTTTATTCGATTTCGTATGTAATAGAATATTGCACAAGAGCCTGATTAAAGTTCTTTGATTGGTCTACGGATAACACTATATCAAGATATGTTGATAATCCAGACTGACTATATATAGCACATGAGGTTGTTATATATTCTCCTGTCGTCGAGTTCCCTAACACAATAAAAGCAATACCCATTGCATTAGGATTGTTGGAAATAGAAGATTTCATGGCAAACGGAAGACCACGAAGAAAAATAGAAAGTTGTCCATTAGTTGGTTTAATATCAGTAGACAGAGAGCCTGAATCTACATGTACAATATTCCCTGTCCTTGCATAGTTTCCATAATTACCATGAGTAATATAACTTATTCCATCTGCTTTTAATATATAAGGACTCCAAGTTCCGCTTTCTTGAATAATAGGTGCCGGTACTTCATAACTATTTGCAAGATGTTGCCAACCATCAAAGATTCCATTGATACCACTATTAATCCAAATATGCTGTCTGCCAAAAGCCATTATTCTAATTATATATCCATCAAAATTATTTATTGTATACATAATTAATTCGCCAGTAGGAGGACAATTAATAATATTTCCTCCCAAAAACGTTTTTACTGTATTTGGTTCTTGCTGATTTGCTATTTCATATATATCACCGGATATAAACGGAATGTTCATACCGCCCTTTTCTCCTTGTGATCCGGTATCCCCTTTCGGGCCTTGTGTGCCTTGTGGACCTGTAGCACCAATATCTCCTTTTAATCCCTGAATGCCTTGTGCACCAGTATCTCCTTTAATTCCTTGAATACCTTGCGGCCCTTGAATGCCTTGATCGCCTTTTGCTCCGGTTGCCCCTTGTGCTCCGGTTTCACCTTTGGGGCCTTGTGCACCTGTGGCACCAATGTCGCCTTTATCGCCTTTGAGACCTTGCGGCCCTTGTGCACCGGTTGCCCCAACGGGGCCTTGCGGGCCAGTAGCTCCGGTTGCCCCAATTGCACCTGTAGCTCCTGTGGCTCCGGTTGCTCCTTTTTCGCCTGTGGTGCCTTTAAAGGCTTCTTTGGATAAACTTCTGAATTTACCATCTTGCAGAACAAGAATCTTATCGTTTGCGCCGGCAGGTTCGTTGCCCGGCAGCACTTCGTTATAAGGAATAGGTTGTATTGCGCTCATATCGTATTTGTTTTGTTGTGTGAGTATGTTGGTTAATTAAAATGCGAATTTCATTAGTGGACTTGCTTTTTGACGGGCTTTTTCCAGTTTTTGTTCAAAATTAGGGTTGTTGACAATGCGCAAAAACGTGTTGTACGACATTGGATAAATGGGGTACACTTTGGCACGCCAAATCCATTTATATGGAGTAACCTCCGGCACGTAGTTGTGTTCTACGATTTCGATTACCTTTTTTTCAAGCATCAACTTGTTAAAATTGTTATAGGCCATATTGTTTTCTTTTTAAGTGTCCGTATTCAGAGTGAAAAAGAATTTTTCAACCGCACAAAAGTACGCAAATTAAAATTTAGCTTGGCATAACTTGTGGAAACATGGCGAGACATTGCACAGGCCTCCATCTCTGAGGGCAGCAGTGCTGAAAAAGTCGGAAAATTTTTGTAATTCTGTAACATGTTAAATGATAAATAATTTTAGGTGTTACAAAAGTTTTTGGGGCTTGATTTTTTTTGTAACAGCGGCATTTTACGACTCAAACAATCATGGAACCTTAATTTTGTAACGTTCTGTAACATTTTGTAACTAAACTGCAACTTTATTATTTATTTGATTTTAATTTATTTTCTTATTCTGTTACAGAATTACAAAATATTTCCTTAAATTGAGAGAGATTTTGGATGATTGCAAATAAATCCGTGTTATTTTCTTGAACGTCCTTGATATTTTCTTGGATGTTCTTGTTATTTTCTTGGATGTTCATGATATTTTCTTGAACGTTCTTGATATTTTCTTGAACGTTCTTGTTATTTTCTTGAACGTTCATGATATTTTCATGGATATTCATGAAAAAAAGCATGAATATTCATGCTTTTTTGTGGTTAAACTTGAAATAGGATAGCTATTTAGTCGAAGTAGGGCTTTATGTTTGAGCCGACGGTTTTGATATAGACC
>JAITVP010000080.1 GCA_031285725.1 Bacteroidales bacterium | reverse complement strand
TTTAAACGCTCATCGTCGGCCAGATCCCAGCGTCGGCGGGCGTATTGATACGACCAATGGTTACCTTCCCGCGGGAAGTCGATCCACTCGGGATGGCCAAACTCGTTGCCCATGAAGTTCAAATAGCCACCATCGGCTAACGAAGCGGTCAGCAGTCGGATGATCTTGTGGAGCGCCATCCCCCGGTCAACAAGGAGGCTGGGCGTGTCTACGGACATGGCGTCATACATCGCTTTGTCGATGAGTTGGAAGATGATGGTTTTGTCGCCAACCATCGCTTGGTCGTGACTTTCGGCATAGCTGATCGTGTGTTCTTCCGCACGTTTGTCGGTAAGACGGTAGAAAATTTCGCCCACATTCCACGCCTCATCATGGCTTTTTTGGATCGTTTTTGTCCAAAAATCGGCGATGCCCATTGACATGCGGAAATCGAAACCGACTCCGCCGTGAGCAACGGAATAGGCAAGACCCGGCATTCCGCTCACATCCTCCGCAATCGTAAACGCCTCAGAATTTACTTCCTTCACTAGCTCATTAGCCAATGCCAAATAAGCGATGGCATCGTTATCGACATTTTCATCGAAATATTGACTGTAATTAACAAAATCCACGCCGATTCCGTGGTCAAAATAACACATACTGGTCACACCGTCGAAACGAAGCCCATCAAAGCGGAACTCTTCCAGCCAATATTTCACGTTGGAGAGCAGGAACAAAAGTGTTTTCGGCTTCCCGTAATCAAAAAGGCGGGAATTCCAAACGGGATGCGTGCTCCGACTTCCGGAATGAAAATAGAGATTGTCGCTGCCGTCAAAGCAACCCAAACCCTCTTTCACATTGGAAACGGAGTGAGAGTGGACAATGTCGAGAATCACGGCAATCCCCATCTCATGGGCCGTGTCGATCAGCATCTTTAATTCCTCAGGGGTGCCAAACCGGGACGAGGGTGCGAAGAAGTTGGCCACTTGGTAACCAAATGATCCATAGTAGGGATGCTCCTGAATAGCCATGAGTTGCAACGCATTGTATCCCAATTTTTTAATTCTGGGTAACATGTAAACACGAAAGTCATTGTACGTGTTGATCTTAGGCTCAACAGACGACATGCCAACATGCGCCTCATAGATGAAATAGTATTCTTTTCGTGATACAGAATTGTTTTTCCATATAAAAGGATTTTCAGGATCCCAGACTTGGGCGGAAAAAATCTTGGATACATCGTCTTGCACCACCCGTGTCGCATAAGCGGGCAGGCGTTCATCCGACCCGCCATCCCACATCATCCATATTTTATATAACATACCATGTTGGATTAGGTCAAGGGGGATTGTCACTTCCCAATCTTCGTGATCAATACGGCGGAGTTCGAAACGTTCGTCAAACTGCCATGCGGAAAAATCGCCATAAAGGAAAATTCGGCGGGCATTCGGTGCTTTTTCCCGAAATACCCAACGATCCTCTTTTCTATGCAAGCCGTAATAAAGATGGTTGTTGATACGCTCTTTTAACAGAAATTTCCCATCCGTAAATTCCAATTTACGAAGATGAGAGATTTGTGATCGCTTCTCTAATTGTCTATAGTAAGGTTTGAGGAGTGGATCAATCTGGATTAATTTATTTTGCAACATGGCTTTTCTTGGAATTAAAATGCACTATATTTTTTCATTTTCTCTATTCTTTTCATATTATTAACAGCGTTGTAACTTGACAAACAGGAAAGTTATAAAACCGTGATTGTGCCCTTGTAGGTTTTCGTTTTCCCTTGGGGGACAGTCAAATTGATATGGTAATTATACATGGTGTTTTGGATTATGCCGCCTTGATCGGTGCCATCCCATTGGAAATCGGGATCGGTGGAGTGGAAGATAAGCGCACCCCAGCGGTTATAGATGAAAATCTCGAATTTCAATGGTTTGGAAAATTCCACCCATGGGATTTGGAAAACATCGTTGATTCCCTCCCCTCTTCCGGGAGTGATCGCATTAGGGATAAAGATATAAAAATCGCATAAGGGAAAAGTGACACTGCTTTGCCCCATACAGTTAGCGCTGGTGGCGGTGACGGAATAGACGCCCGGTTCCGTGACCGTGATGGACGGCGTGGTTTCGCCCGTACTCCATTCAATCTCAACCCCGGACGAAGAAACGGTCTCCAATATCAAACTCTGTGACACGCACAAATCCTGGCCTTCATGAACAATATGGATATAGGTATCTTCAAAAACAACTTCCAAGTCGATGATGCTGTCGCAACCGTAAACCGATTGTAACGGGATTTCATAAACGCCGCTTTCGGTGATGGTGTGGTCGGCGTAATTGTATGGAAAAGGAACAGAGCAGAAAAGTTTCCGATCCGAATGCCTATAGGAGGGTTTGGCATGGATATGGTAGTATTTAATCTCGCAATTGCTGTAGTATTCGCTGGAATCGACCAGTGTCGAGTCTTGCGTCAACAGGAACGATGTGCCATGACCGCAGTAGTTGCCTACACAGTGATCTTCGTGAAAATCAATGTGTTCCGTGCCCTTAATGCGGAAAGTCAGGGTCAGGGTGTCGTACAAGGATCCCATACAATTTTCGTATTCGAGTTTGGTGATGTTTTTCACCGTATAAACGCCCTCATTTTCATATTGATAGCCGATCACGGAGTCTTGATAAAACAAGTTTCCGTCGCCCATGTCCCAATAAACGCTGTCGTATTCTCCCGATGCGGTATAAGTGAAATCCAAAAGTTCGAATTGGCAAAACGTGGTGTTGGCAGCCAGGGTTCTTCCCGACAATCCGTTGAGGAAAAGCTCGCGACTCAGGTTAACCGTGCTGGAACCGACAGAGTAAGCATACCCTTGCGCATAGCCATACCCATATACATGAGCCGTGAACCCGGAACTGCTTTGCAAGCGGTGAGAACCAGGATTAATGGGTATCCGGGCATACATATAATCGGGATTTCCGTTCACGACCGAGAAATTTGAGGATATATTATTGTTATTCAGTGTGATATTTCCGACATCCTCGCTGTTGATTACCACGTTGATATAGTGTATCGTGATACTTTGCGCCTCGAAAGTGCTAAACATGATGTCCTCAATTTGCTGCTCGACCGGGGCTATCCAAACCATCGAAGGGTCGCCCAAGGTGGATTCATCGTAGAGAGAAGTGGTCTGGTACAGATTCACGGCGCAGGGTTTGGAAGTTTCAAGGAAACATGCCCCCTGCAGCATGGGGAGCTGAAAAGTGTGGTTTTCGCCCGCCGAAATGGTGGCTATGGTTGTGCTGTTCTGTTTGACAACGGTTCCGTTTTCCAAGGCTGTGACCTTCACAAAATCCCCACCCGACCGCTCTGCCGACGAGGTGACCACGAACTCTTTTCCCCAATAATCCACAGGCATGGCCTGCTCGAAAATGTGATCCAACCCATTTGTTAAATCCGAGGGAATGGCAGCCAGGACGTTTCCGTTGAACACGGCGATCTTCTTGCAATCCCTTGCTTTGACGATGGAGCCGGAAAAATCGCCGCTGGCCCCGCCGGAGTATGAAATCACTTGATAAGACTGCCCGCGATTCAAGGTCACGGAAAAAGTGGTCAACGCATTTCTGCCGTTGGCGGTTTTTGCCCGGGGAGTGATGTCCACCACGGTATTATTTTCCGTAGCAATGATAAGAAAAACGCTTTTGTTGTTGTCAGGACAGACATCGGTACTTGTGGTCATCGGAACGAAACATTGCACCATATACTCATCCAACAACGAACTGGTGGGCAACACGAAAGAGGCATCAAAAGAGTTGGTGGCCTCATTGGCGAAAAACAAAGAAATCGTATCCGTTGCATTAATGACAAGTCCTTTGTACTCAACGGTTTCCGATCCAATATGGTAAGATTCTTCTTCCGGAATGTCAATCGTTGTGACCGCATTGGGCGCAACGCTCTGGGTAATGTTCCAACCCGTGTTCGGATTGGAAACGGTGACCGTACAGGCCCGTTTGCCCGATGCGATTAGGGTGGTGCTTTCACTGTATCCGTTGCAATAGCGGTAACCGTTTTTCATGAATCCCACAAAAAACTCAACACCCTGCGTGGAAGGCGATTGGGCAAAAGATGCTGGAAATGCGGCAAATAGCAAGAAAGTAATAAGGGAGATGATAGGCAATTGCAGTCTCATGGCCATAGTGTTAAGGATCGCAAACATACAAAAAAATATCACGTGAGCCAGAAGCTATATGGCCCACGGGGCGATTTTATGTTTCAAGAAATTCAAATGCTGGAATCATTCGGATAGCCATATCGTTCTTTTCAAAACGTAAATCACCCAACGGCAGGAATTTATCTGTATTTTTGCAAACGAAAACAAGGATTCCATGTCGCAAAGAGATACAGATAAAGCTACTTTTGAATTTTCCTATCCTCCTCCAGCCAAATATTTGGAAAAGATGAAAATTCCAGTCATGGTGACGTATAGAACAAAAGATGGGGGTGCGCCGTTTAATGATTTTTTGCATATAGAGACAATCAGACGGAAAAATAAAAACTTTACTTTTAAGGCATACATTGAAACAGATCATAATTTTTTTTCATTAACAGTGGACAATAAACCAAATTACGATATCTTTAATTGGGGCAATGTTACCAATGATTGGCTGAAATTGTTAAATGAGAATTAAAAATACGACCGCACAACAAGCAGTAAAGCAATAAAACCTCTGACCCCATGCAAACTTTTGCCGCCATTGATTTCGAGACCGCCAACAAGCACCGTTCCAGCGTTTGCAGCGTGGGGGTGGTAATCGTGGAAGAGGGCGAAATCATCGACAGAATTTACCGCCTCATCCGTCCGGCACCGAACTTCTATAGTTGGTGGGCGACCAAAATTCATGGGCTGAGCCATGCCGACACGCGCGAGGAACCGGAGTTCCCAGATGTGTGGGAAGAGTTTCGTCACAAACTTACCGGTTTCCCGCTGGTGGCACACAATAGTCCATTTGACGAGGGATGCCTTAGGGCGGTGCACGAACTGTATGGAATGCGCTATCCTAACTACCAGTTTTCCTGCACCTGCCGTATGGCGAAGAAATGTTTCCCTCATCTGGTGAACCACAAACTACATACTGTCGCCGCCCACATCGGCTTCAATCTGGAAAACCATCACCACGCTTTGGCTGACGCAGAGGCTTGTGCGGAAATAGCGAAACAAATATCAATGAAGTAAAATTAATCGCTTTTTTGCTATTTTTGCATTCCTAAAAGAGAAAAATGGATTCTTTGTTAAACTCTTTCCAAAACACCACGGTTCTGATCGTTGGGGATGTAATGATTGATTGTTATTTACGGGGCAAGGTGACCCGTATCTCGCCGGAAGCACCGGTGCCGATCGTGAGTATGCAGCAACGAGAAAACCGGTTGGGGGGAGCCGCTAACGTTGCGCTTAATGTCAAGGCATTGGGAGCAAATCCGATCCTCTGCTCCGTTATCGGGAACGATGGGAAAATAGAGATGTTGACCGAAGAGTTGATTAAACAGCGTATATCCGAGCACATTTTCATTGAAGAAGATAGCCGCAAAACCACGGTCAAATACCGGGTGATCGGTAACCAAGTACAAATGTTGCGAGTGGATGACGAGGACACAAAATCGATCTCCCCGGAAAGCGAGCGGCAAGTGGTAGAGGCGATCCGACACATTGTGACCCATAAAAAAGTGGATGCCCTCATCTTTGTAGATTATGACAAAGGAATGCTCACCGCTACCCTCATCAAAACTGTAGTCGAGCTGTGCCGTCAGTACGACATCATCACCGCGGTGGATCCGAAAAAGAATAATTTTCATCATTATCAAGATGTTACACTATTCAAGCCCAACCGGAAAGAGTTTCAAGAAGGTGTGGGAATAACGGATCATACTTCATCGCTCCATGAGTTAGAAGAGGAGATGCGAAAATTCGCTATCAAACAAAACATTGATTATGTGATGACTACGTTGTCGGAAGAGGGCGTGGCAATTTACAAACAACATAGCGATTTATTCATCCACCAGCCCGCATATCAGCGGGCAATCAGCGATGTTTCGGGTGCCGGCGATACGGTGATCTCCGTGGTCACGTTGGCGTTGCGGCAGGAGGTGCCGCTCTCGATCATGGCTCAATTGGCCAACTTGGGCGGTGGTGTGGTATGCGAACATGCCGGCGTAGTGCCGCTCACTGCCAATATGTTGAAAGAAGAGTTTTGCAAACGAAAAGGAAGTTGCAATATTTGAAATGCCCCTGCGTTTTTTATCCTTGTATCAAAATCAAACGAATGAAAAAAAAGAAATTCCTGGCGCCACTCATCCTGCTGTTCTGCTTGTCGCTGACCGCTCAGGCACAACGCACTCCGTTTGGCGTTCCGAATTTGTTGGATTACGATAAAAAAATCTTCCATTTTGGCTTTCTAATCGGCATGAACCAGTCAGATTTCAGCATTCGTTCCAAAGCCGACTTGGGCGAATATGACTCCCTAATGGTCATCAACACCAGTTCGTTGAGCGGATTCAACCTGGGCATCGTCACCAATTTGCGGATAGGCGAATATTTCGACCTGCGGTTCATTCCGGGCATCTCGTTCGGCGAGCGAGCCGTAAACTACACCATACGCTATAACAACCAATCTGACATCGTCACCAAGAAAAACATCTAGTCTGTGTTTCTGGATATACCGTTGCTTTTGAAATTCAAATCCTCGCGGATGCACAACGTCCGGGTTTACGTTTTGGGTGGCGCACAATACAGTTTGGACTTGATCTCAAACGCCAAAAAACAGGCCGCCAATCCCAATGAAATTTTCCTGAAAATCTATCCCCATGATTTTCAAGGACAAGCCGGTGTCGGATTTGATTTCTATTTGGCGAATTTCAAGTTTACTGCCGAAGTCAAAATGGCATTTGGTTTCATAAACTTGTTAAAATACGAAGATAACCTGTTCGCATCCAGCGTCCAATCCTTAAAATCAAAGAATTTAATCATTTCATTTTTTATCGAATAACATGTATGGCAAGCAACGAAGACCTATTCAAACAGATCATTTCCCATGCGAAAGAGTACGGATATATTTTCCAATCGAGCGAG
>JAITVP010000053.1 GCA_031285725.1 Bacteroidales bacterium | reverse complement strand
AACGACATTCGACTAAATTTTGGTTTTACCCCTAATGGAATAGGAGTGAAATTAAATTTTTAACTTTAAATTTCAAGAAAATGAGAAAGATAAGTTTTTTAATAATTTTGTGTATAGCAGGAATTACGCAGAGAACAAACGCACAACAACAGGTAAGTAAGTCAGAGGCGAGAAATGCCGCCGTCAACACGCTCCGCAATAAAACGGAAATTTTAAAAGTGTCATCGAATGAAAACATCAAAACCGTAAACAGTCTCAGCAATACAAACGGAGATACGATCATGTACGAAGTGGTCTTTGAAAATGGAGCAGCCGTACTTTTATCGGGAAGCAAAACTTGTTTGCCTGTACTGGGATATTATGCCAAAGAAGATAACGGGGCTGTTTTTGACCCCAATAACGATAATGTGTCTTGCGGGTTAAAGGCGTTATTAAAAGATTATTCGAATGAAATAGAATGGTGTTTTGCACAAGACACCTAGGCCTGTACCATGAAGGACAATGGCAAGAACTGCAACAGTTTACTATAGTTTGTCCACGTTTTTGCCTTCGCATCTCCTTTTTCGTACCTTTGCGCCTTTTAAAAACGACCTAATGATTGCATACTTAAAAGGAATATACAGCGAGAAGAATCCCGCTTACGTTATCATGGAGACAGCCGGCGGGGTGGCCTATTTCGTCCACATTTCATTATCCACGTATTCAGAAATCAAAGACTTGCCGGAGGGCAAGCTGCTTACCCACTTCATCGTGAAGGAGGACACGCAGGCGTTGTACGGTTTTCACAGCGAAGACGAACGGATCATTTTCCGGCAACTCATCTCCGTGTCGGGCATCGGACCGAACACGGCGATGTTGTTCTTGTCTTCGTTGTCCATTGACGAGATCACTCACGCCATCCTTTCGGAGAATGTTAAAGTTTTACAATCCGTGAAAGGAGTCGGAGGGAAAACCGCCCAACGGGTGATCTTGGATTTGAAAGACAAGATCGGGAAAATGCACTCCCACCGCAGTATGGACAAAAAGTCCATATCTTACAATAATAGTAAACTCGAAGCGTTATCTGCATTGTCTTCATTGGGATTCCCTAAAAATTCTGCAGAGGATGTGTTGGATAAAATCATTAAGGCTGAAGGGGTTAACCTCACCGTAGAGGAACTAATCAAAAAAGCGCTGAGACTATTGTAATACTTTTAAAGTTTATCATAACGTGACCATTGGCAAGAAACCCAAACTCTACCTATCAACCACTGTTTTTTTCATAGCACTATACTCCGCGTTATGGGCGTTGCCAACGGATTTGGATACTACGGATAGGATAACTCAAAGTCGTCCTCATGATCCGAGCACTAATCCCTCCCCCCTTCCCCTCGCTCCTCCCGACACCGGCCTGCGCATACCGGTTCCGCAACCGAGTGATAATCCTCTGGAGGAGAGTGCGCACAACAGTCCTTTCACGTTGAAAGATCCGCCGGATATTGGTACTAATGTTGAATATGATCCCGAAAGCCATACTTACCGTTTCCAAAATAACATTGGCTCTGTGCCCACGGGACCTGGTGCTTACATGGATGTTAACGAGTATATTGATTACGATTTGCGGCAAGAGATCAACAACTACTGGCGCAGCAAGGGGGTGTCGTTTTCCGGTGACCGCCGAGGTGCCGGGCTGATCCCGCAACTCCGTATCGGTGGCGATGTGTTCGAGAGCATTTTCGGAAGCAACACCGTGGACATTCGTCCCTCGGGAAGCGCAGAGTTGACGTTCGGCGTTCGGCACAATAAAACCGACAACTTCACCCTGCCCGAAAAACAGAGAAAGACCACTGCGTTTAATTTCGACCAAAATATTCAGGTCAACCTGCTTGCTAAAGTAGGAGACAAAATTGAGTTCAACCTTAATTATAATTCGAAATCTGATTTTGATTTTGATAACAAGATGAAACTTAAATACGAAGGAAAAGAGGACGACATTATCCAATTGCTGGAGTTTGGAGACATCACGTTGCCGTTGAACAGTTCACTGATTGTGGGGAGCCAGTCGCTTTTTGGTTTAAAGACACAGTTGAAATTCGGGAAGTTAACTGTTACTGCCGTTGGATCAAACCAAAATTCGGAAACAAAAACGATTACGGTTTCCGGCGGGGCGCAGACGAACGAGTTCTATTTCCGGGCGGACGAATACGAAGAGAACCGCCACTTTTTCATCGGACAATTTTTCTACGAACATTACGACCAGTACCTCAGTGCTTTGCCATTGGTCAACTCGCCGATTATCATCAAGAAGATTGAGGTTTGGCGTACTACAGTGGGTGCTGCCACTACCGAAAATCGTAACGTTATCGCTTTCACCGATTTGGGGGAAACCAATCCGCGAACCAATGGTGTTTTTATCACGCCCGGCGCATCGGCATATCCTGATAATAACACCAACAACTTGGCTATGATTGCCGATTCTTCGTTGATCCGCGACATCAACATGGTGAGCAACAACCTCCGTGCGCTGGGGATGACGGCAGGCACCGATTTTGAGAAGGTGGAAAACGCCCGGCTGTTGTCTACCAGCGAATATACGGTCAATACCAAACTCGGTTTTATTTCGTTAAACACCTCCCTATCCTCCGATCAAGTGCTGGCAGTCGCTTTCCAATACCAAGTGATGGGCGAAGACAATGTGGTGTATCAGGTGGGGGAATTTTCCAACGAAGTAGCCACGCCGAACTGCATCCGTGTGAAATTGCTGAAGAGC
>JAITVP010000042.1 GCA_031285725.1 Bacteroidales bacterium | reverse complement strand
AACGCCGAAACCGGCCGGAAACTGTGGAGCGACACGGGCCCAACCGGCGGCATCGCCGAGGGCGTGATCATCGACAAGGAGCTGGGGTATCTGTACTGCATGAGCTCGACCACGATTATCTGCGTGGATTTGAACAACACGCCGAAGGAGAATTAGCCGTCATGTCCTGAATACGATTGACAGCAAAAAATATCTTATTTTATGACCTGCCAGACCATTAAAAATGAACTCTTCGCTCTATCCGATCCGCAAACGACCGTTACAAGCAAATGCCCCGCACGATACTGCGATACACGATATAGAAATTTCTGAAGGAGATGAGGTTGGAATTTTTGCGATCTTTGCGGTGGCAAAACTTGTTGACTCGTCCGCTTGGGGAATTGCATCGTTTCTTTTTTGGAAAATGATTTTTTGGATAACACACAGATGACACAGATCAAACAGATGACTACAGATATTTTTTTAAAACCCACGCTTTTTCTGGATCGCGACGGTATTGTCAATGAGAGAATTATGGATGGATATGTCACATCTCCCGAGGAACTTGTTATTCGGAAGGATTTCATAGCTGCCATGAAAAAACTGGTGCCGTTGTTTGAACTGATTGTCATTGTTACCAACCAACAAGGTATCGCCAAGGGGTTGATGAGTGAGGAAGATTTGGAGGTTGTTCATCAGGAAATGTTGGAAAAGCTGCGGAAAGAGGGGATTTTTATTGATAAAGTATATCATTGTCCACACCGGGAGGGAACCGAGTGTGGTTGCCGAAAACCGAGTGTCGGAATGGCCGAAAAAGCAATGGAAGATTTTCCGTCCATTGATTTCCAACAATCGGTCATGATTGGCGATTCTCTTTCGGATATTCTGTTTGGAAACAAGATGGGTATGACCACGGTACTCATTTCGGACTCTATTCCCAGGCCGGAGATCGGCTCGCCGATGATGCCCGATTTCTATTTCACTACGATCCAAAAATTTGCCGACACAATCAGCTAATATGGGAACACGTCTGCTATTTTATATCATCCTCTATCCGTTTTCGTGGCTACCGTTGAAGGCATTGTATGCCATATCTTATCTGTTCTATCTGATTATCGCCAAGGTGGTCGAATACCGCAAGGCGGTCATCAACCAAAATCTCCGGAACTCTTTTCCCGAAAAGAGCGAGGATGAGATTGATGAAATTCGGGATCGTTTCTATAAATATTTGTCGGAAATTGCGGCGGAAATGATCAAAATGCTCTCTATCAGCCGCAAGCAGCTTGTGCGGCGTTACCGCTGTGTCAATCCGGAAATCGTTGATAATTACTATGATGACGGGAAGAGTGTCATTCTCATGTCGAGCCATTACAACAATTGGGAGTGGATGGTGTTGGGGTTGGATATGTTTTTTAAACATTACGGTGTTGGGGTTGGCGCACCAAACTCCAACAAGGTTTTCGAGAAGTTGATCAACCGTGCGCGTACCCGCTATGGTACGGAGGTGATCTTTGCGAACAAGATCCGGGAAGCGTTTAGCTGCCGCAAACAGAATGACATCCATACCTCTTACATGATGCTCAGCGACCAATCGCCGGGCAACCCTGAAAAGAGTTTCAAAGCCCGTTTTCTGAACCAACCCACGGCGGTTATTTACGGTGCCGAGCATTTCGCCCTGAAATACAACCTCCCCGTGATCTATTACGAAGTGATCAAGATTAAACGAGGCTACTACGAACTCCATTTTACACTGATCATCGAAAAACCGATCTCCACATCGTATGGCGAAATTACTACCGAATATCTTCGATTATTGGAAAAAACTATCCAAAAACAACCGGAATATTGGCTTTGGAGCCATAAACGCTGGAAACATAAAATACAAATTAATAACTATGAACGATCTCTATATGAATCCAACCATTAACACCATGCTGTCTCATTGCAGCATTCGCCAATATACCGATGAACCTGTTTCATCGGAGACGTTGGAACTGATTTTGAAAGCGGCTTGCAACGGTTCAACGACCGGTAACATGCAACTGTACAGTATTATTGTGACTCAAGACAAGAAACGGATGAAGGAGATGGCTCCTTTCCATTTCAATCAGCCCATCGCCACGAATGCGCCGTTAATCCTCACTTTCTGTGCTGATTTACACCGTTTTAACAAATATTGCGAGTATCGGGATGCTGACACCGATGCTTACAGCAATATGCAGTCCTACCACTGGGCGGTGGCCGATACGCTGATTGCGGCGCAAAACGCCTGCGTGGCGGCCGAATCGCTGGGATTGGGCATCTGCTGGCTTGGCACGGTCACTTACAATGCCGACAAGTTCATCCAAGTTTTCGACTTGCCCAAACATGTGGTGCCGGTGGCTTGCATCTCCGTCGGCTATCCGGCACAACACCCCGAATTGACCGACAAACTTCCTCTGGAAGCATTTGTGCACTATGAGAAATACCAAGACTATAGTAAGGAGGATATCAACAGATTATACAACGAGAAAGAGGAACATCCCAACACGTTGAAATTATTGGAAGAGAACCAATTGCCGAATCTTGCCCAGATTTTTACGAAAAAACGATACACTAAAAAAGATAATGAACATTTTGCGAAAGTGTTGGTTACTGTTTTGAAAGAACAACAATTCATGGAATAGAGCCCCATTAACAACCATACAATAAACAACATGAATATTGATGCATTATTCAAAATCACTTACGGATTGTATGCCGTAACTTCAAAAGACGGGGACAAGGCAAGCGGTTTTATCAGCAATACGGCGATGCAGATCACTTCGCAACCAATCCGTATTGCGTTGTGCGCGTCAAAAAAAAACTACACCACGGAACTGATCCAAAAATCGCAGAAAGTGGCTTTCTCGGCATTGAGTACCAAGGCCGGTCGTCATTTGTTTGGTGAATTCGGGTTCAAAAGCGGAAAGGATTTTGACAAATTCGCCAAGGTGGAGCACATTATTGGCGAATTGTGCATCCCGATTGTTACCGAGAGTGCCATAGCTTGGTTTGAAGGCAACGTTGTCAAGGAGTTGGACATAGACACACATTATCTTTTCATTGTCGAGATCAAAAATGGCGAGATTATTGATCCCAATTCCGAAGCGATGACGTACAACTATTATCGCGAAGCTTTGCGTGGCAAGGCTCCGGTTCATGCGCCAACACACAATATTATTAACACTTTAGATAAAAAGGAGGAAATTATGGAAAAAACTATTTGGGTATGCGATGTATGTGGTTATGAATACGATCCTGCAAAGGGCGATCCCGATTCAGGCGTTGCTCCGGGCATGGCGTTCGAAGACATCCCTGACGATTGGGTTTGCCCGATCTGCGGCGTGGATAAGAGTAACTTTAGCAAGAAGTAGACAACATGAAAAACTTTTTCCTGTTATTACTTTTGTTTTCCCTCTCTTTTCATTCTTTCTCGCAAAGCCGTATCAAGGGAGGGGTGAGGGCAGGAGGCACGGCTAGCCAAATTTCGGGGGATGATCTTTCCGGATTTCATAAACTCGGCGGATATGCCGGAGTTTTCGCTAATATTCCATTGTCTCAAAATGAAAATTGGAAATTTCAAATGGAGTTAAACTTCATAATGAAAGGCAGTAATATGTATGTTAGTGGGCTAAATAATCCCAATATTGGGCGGAAATATACACTCAATCTTTTCTATCTTGAGGTTCCTTTTCTTTTCAAATTTATGCCTTTCCGGAATTTCGACATTGAATTAGGACCGACATTTAACATTTTATTTGGTTATCGTGAATCTAACGAAGCAGGGAAAATTGTAGGGCGTCCGGCTTTCAAGTTCTATGAATTTTCCATTCTCGGCGGTATCTCTTACACGATCAAGGAAAAATGGGGCATTAGTCTCCGCTACAGCAACTCCATTATCCCCGTGAGAAAACCCACCTGGGTATACGATCGTCGGGTCAATAATCAATTCAACAGCACGTTTGCTCTCAGTGCCACGTACCAGTTTTAAAATGAATGAATGATTTTTTTCTTGCTTGTTATCAAATGTTTACAAAAAAAATAATTTTTCACTCAAGGTGTCGGACAATTTATTTGTCTATGGTTCGGATTTCAGGAAGAAATAGAGAGATTGTTGAATGCACACAGCTAATATTAAAATGTTATTCTTGGCTTCAGAATTTTTTATGGTTAAATGTTTTTAGGATCTACTTCCACTACTGAAATTACTTATTCACAATCTCTCTTCTTCTTAAATTCATGAAAGGATGCCACTGCTGTCCGCTAAAAAAATAGAGCGTAGATTCCCCGCAGGAGGAAAATTCGCTCTATAGGTCTACCTTTGTAATCTGAACAAAACAAGAGTAACCCATGAGCAAAAGTACAACATTCATCGGACAGCCGATATTAAACCAACTTTTATTTTTCATTCAAGGCGTCAATATCAAAAAGATATCCGGGAGGTATAATGGTGAGCGTTATGTAAAGTCCTTCGACACGTACACTCATTTGGTTGTAATGCTCTTCGGCGTGATAGAAGGCTATCACTCTCTCAGGGAGCTTGTCATAGGGATGCTCAGTAACGCTCACAAACTTTCTCATATCGGCATAGACTATATGGTTCGTCGCAGTACGCTTTCAGACGCCAATGAACGGCGCAGGAGTGCCATCTTTGGCGATATTTACATGGAGGTATATCGTAAACATGCGGCAAGTTTATCGGACAGCCGGTTGAGGGGTATCGATCTCAAACGTCTTTATGCCATGGATTCCACCACT
>JAITVP010000010.1 GCA_031285725.1 Bacteroidales bacterium | reverse complement strand
AAAAAGGCTTCCGGACGCCGGCTGTTTGCGTCCGACAGGGTGCTACGACGAGGTAACTTCCTGATCCCTATATGGGATAGTTTACGCGCTTCCACCAGCATGGAAGCGCTAATCTCACGTAAGGAGTCGAAACGCATGATCACTGCGTAAAGCATGACTACCAGATGGCTCCAGCCATCAAAACTCTTTACATAGCCTTCACCACCGTGCGAACGGCTCAACTTAAGAATTTCTGCCTTGTCAAGCAAACTAATGACTCGACTGTAGAGCGGCTGTCCGCTGAAATGACTACTTTTGCCCATGACCGAAATGATTTGGTGTGATAACCGCAAAAGTAAGTCAAAAAGGGCTGACCCAGCAAATGGGTCAGCCCTGATTTTTGAGAATAAAAAAACTTTACCGGACAGCAATGGTTTCAAATATATAAATAGGGGGGGCTGAATAGTTACAAAAAATCATTGTTTTTGGGTGTAAGCGAAAAAAACGCAAACATTTTTCTCATTATCTTATAAACAGGTGTGTCTTCATCGAAAGGCAGACACTCTTCCGCACCTTTTATCGACAGGCAATGCGTGCGAAATTCTTCAATATTCATGTCTGTTCTGTTTTATTCTTACGGTTGTATTCCGTTCAAAAGTAAATCTTCTTTTGTGTATTTTTTGCTTCCCCGCGTTTGCTTTTTCAGCATCCAGTATTTCCGTGCATTGCGAAACGACAACTCGGGATTGTCTTTCAGGAAATCCCTCATGTAGGTGTTGTACTCGAACTGCGTGCCGATTTCCGATTCGTAACTGTTGTCCTTCTTCAACACGCTGATCCGGTTCCATTCCACAACGGCGTCGTTCAGGCGCTTTCCGGCGTTTTGCTTCATCCAGTTACAGAATAGCACATTGAATTTGAAGTGCGCCCCAATCGCTTTCGCGAAAAATGCCCGCACGTTTTCCGTGTTTTTATAACTGTCGGTAATAAGGGTTTCGGGCGTCAGGGTTTCGCTGTTCCAGTCGAAGCGCGAAGTGATTTTATCTCTGGGGAGCGGCTTAACGGTTTCTCCGGCTTGCAGATATGCGGCAATCCGTTCGGCGAGTTCCGGCTTTCCGCCTGCCGCGCTTATTCCGTGCTGTCTGCAAAAAGTTGTCAATTCTTCTTTCAGCCAGTAGAAGTCGTTGAAATCGTTCAACGGAATATTCCGGTTGAGTTCGGGACGTTTGTCGGTCATGATTGTTTTATTTTTTGCACACTGATTTGCAAATATATCATATTATTCCTTCCTTTTTTTCAATACACCCTCTATTAAACGATTTGCATGTTCTATGTTTTCAGGATTGGCAGAAGGAATTTTTTTGATTTTTTGCCAGTCCGAAATGGTCAGAATACTTTTATCCTTGAATGGAGCGAAATCGTTCAAGAGCAGGAGTGATGAATCTGTTTTTATGTCTTTTTCGGATAACATATCTCCAAAGCAACTGTCTTTTTCATCTTCATCTTTTACGGTGCTCGAACGCTCTCTTCCTTTGTCCAATACAACGTCATGCCGAAGAGGGAAACACCCCAGTACCCCCGCACTTTCATAATTTTTGGAGCGGAGAAGGACATGCTGATGCGGTAAGTGCCGTTTTTGCCCGGATATTTGACATGATCGTCTTTCCATTCTTTATTTTTCTCATCATACACAAGATCATACAAGAACAACAGTCCGATGAATTTCTTTTTTTCCGGATTTTCCACCCATACCACCTTAGCCTCATATTTCCCATCTGCCACCTTGTAAATCTCAATCTGCGACTTCTCCTTTTCAAACGGATCCTCCACGAGATAGTATCCCAAAATAGCATCACCCGCTTGTGCAGAGAGGGTGATGAGGGGAAGTAGGAACAATGTAATAATGAGAATGGTATGTTTCATAGACTCGTTGAATTAATAATTAAAATGAGTAGTTTGTGAAACGGGAGTAGGAATTAGAGACTAAAAGCCGCTCAACCTTCCTTCCCCGCTATTAACTATTCATTATTAACTAATTACCGAGTGTCGCCACCATTACCGCCTTAATCGTGTGCAGTCTATTTTCCGCTTCGTCGAAGACAACGGACATGGGGGATTCGAAAACGTCTTCAGTCACTTCCATCGCTTTCAGACCGAATTTTTGGAAAATGTCTTCACCTACAGCGGTTTCACGGTTATGGAATGCCGGCAGACAGTGCAAAAATTTCACTTTCGGATTGCCGGTTTTCTTCACTACATCCATGTTCACTTGGTAGGGACGGAGCAATTTGATGCGCTCTTCCCAAACTTCCGCAGGTTCACCCATGGATACCCACACGTCTGTGTATAAGAAATCCACGCCATTCACTGCTTCGTCCACATTGTCTGTGATGGTGATTTTCGCACCGGTTTCTTTCGCTATTTCACGGCATTTCGCCACCAAAGCCTCATCGGGTTGGCATGCCTTCGGAGCGGCAGCACGGAAATCCATGCCCATTTTTGCCGCACCCACCATCAAAGAGTTCCCCATGTTGTTGCGGGCATCTCCCAAATAGCAGAAAGAGATTTGAGACAACGGTTTGTCGCAATGCTCCATCATGGTCAAGAAATCGGCGAGGATTTGCGTGGGGTGGAACTCGGTCGTCAAGCCGTTCCATACGGGTACGCCCGCATATTCGCCTAACGTTTCCACAATTTCTTGCGCATAGCCGCGGTATTCGATACCATCATACATCCGGCCCAACACGCGCGCCGTATCTTTCATCGACTCTTTTTTGCCCATTTGCGAACCGGCAGGACCTAAATAAGTCACGTGAGCACCTTGATCTTTTGCAGCCACCTCGAAAGCGCAACGGGTACGCGTTGAGTCTTTCTCAAACAACAACACGATGTTTTTTCCTTTCAATTTGGGCTGCTCGGTGCCTGTGTATTTCGCCTTTTTCAGGTCTGCCGAAAGTGTTAATAAGAATTTGATTTCCGCCGGAGTGAAATCTAATAATTTCAAAAAATTTCTGTTTCTTAAATTAAAAGCCATGATTTTTAATAATTTATATTGATGATTTATTTGATTATACGTGTTCCACAAGTTGGATTTCCCAACTGGCTTGCCTCGGTGATGATGCACTCTTCGCCGCCATGTTCTACGAAGTAGATCGCTGCGCGCACTTTTGGAGCCATGGAGCCTTCGGTGAACTGACCGTCAGCGAGATGCTGTTTTGCCTGCGCCACCGTGATCACGTCCAATGCTTGTTCATCGGGTTTCTTGAAATTGATATAAACTTTCGGCACATCCGTCAGAATGTAAAATTCGTCAGCCTTAATGTTCACAGCGGTAAGAGCTGATGCCAAATCCTTGTCAATCACGGCTTCCACGCCTTGGGTGGTACCGTCTTCGTTTTCAATAATCGGGATACCGCCGCCGCCCACGGTTACGATGAGGTGTCCTGCATCGGCCAACTGTTTGATCAGTTCGATGTTCTCCACTTTCAACGGCCGGGGGGAAGGCACCACCTTGCGCCATCCGTTTCCTTTGGGATCAGGATTGAACTTTGCGCCGGTCTTCGTCATCATCTCTCGAGCCTCTTCTTCTTGGTAATATGGACCTACCGGTTTGGTGGGATTGGCGAACATCGGATCGTTTTTATCCACCACCACTTGAGTCACCAAGGTTACTACATTGCGATTTATTTTTTCTATAGTCAACACGTTACGCAATCCTTGTTCAATTAGATAGCCAATAGAACCTTGGGTCTCCGAAACACAGAAGTCCAGCGGTTGTCGTTCGATGTCGAAAATCTGTTTGCCCGCTTCGTGTTGCAGCATCACATTGCCCACTTGCGGTCCATTACCGTGCCCGATCACCACATTGTAGCCCGTCTTGATCAGGTTGATCAACGACTGGCAAGTTTCCGTCACATTCTCGATCTGCTCGTTAATCGTGCCTTTTTGACCAGCTCTCAACAGAGCGTTTCCTCCAAAAGCAATTACAGCTAGTTTTGTCATAAAAATGATTTAAGTTAACATTATTTTCTACTTATGAAAAACGAAAAGAGAAGTGCGAGCACATCAAGTCCCATCCTTCTCTCTCGTACACATTTCGAATATTACCAGATATCCGCTCTTCCATTAGGCGTGATATACATATTCGATCCTTCAGGAATCTCAAATGCTTTGTAGAAAGCGCCCACGTGGGGCAAAGTTCCGTTCACGCGCCATTTGCCCAACGAGTGCGGGTCGGTTTTGGTGCGGCGGATGATTTCCGCGTCACGGATATTGCCCGCCCAAACCATAGAATATGCCAAGAAGAAACGTTGTTCCGGCGTGAAACCGTCCATATCTCCATTGATTTCACCTTTTTTCATGGCGTTTTTCAAAGCCACGTAAGAGACGTTCACTCCGCCGTTGTCGGCGATATTCTCGCCCAACGTGAACGTGCCGTTTGCGTACATCGGCTTGCCATCCACTTCCAGCACGACAATCTTGTTGAATCCATCGATCAACACCTGCTTCCGTTTATCAAAAGCTTCCGTGTCTTCATCTGTCCACCAGTCGTTCAAGTTTCCGATCTTGTCATATAGGCGGCCTTGGTCGTCGAAACCGTGGGTCATCTCGTGTCCGATCACCACGCCTATGGCTCCGTAGTTCACGGCGTCGTCAGCGGTTGCATCAAAGAAAGGCGGTTGCAGGATCCCGGCAGGGAAGCAGATCTCGTTGGTAGTCGGGTTGTAGTATGCGTTCACTGTTTGCGGTGTCATCAGCCACTCGTTCACGTCCACCGGTTTTCCGATTTTCGCCAATTGGTATTGTGTTTCGAAAATGTTGGCTCGCATCACGTTAGCGTAATAGCTATCTTTATGAATATTCAAGCCGCTGTAGTCTCTCCATGTATCTGGATAGCCGATTTTCACATGGAAAGTGGCTAATTTTGCCAACGCTTCTTTCTTAGTAGCTGGCGTCATCCACGTGTTTCCTGTTATCCGTTCGCCCAATGCATCGGAAAGGTTATTGACCAAATTTAACATTCTTTCTTTCGATTCCGCAGGAAAATATTTTTCCACGTACATTTGTCCCACCGCTTCGCCTAACGCACCGTCCACCGTGCCGACCACTCGTTTCCAACGGTCTTGCAACATCTCTTTGCCCGAAAGTATCC
>JAITVP010000183.1 GCA_031285725.1 Bacteroidales bacterium | reverse complement strand
CGTTCCGCGCGCTGTCCGCCCGGTACCACAGCAACGGAATGCCGTCCCGGACGGTTTGACCGGACAGGGAAGCGGCCGATAAAAGAATGAGGAGAAGCAATTTGTGTTTCATAAGTTTGGTTTTTTATGGTTATGCAATGATTGGTTTTCCGCGGCAAATTTAAGAAAAAATCAATGCGAATCGAAAAAAGTGAAAAAAATATTTTTTTTCTTGGATTTGACGGTTTTAATACGTTCAATTTTTGCAAATATTTGGTGATAATATTGTTGAAATTAGAAAAGTTGATTGAAGAATTAGAAAAATTTATGGGATGAAGGGTGTATTTTGGCTGAAATATGGAGCGCTACTTGCTTTTTTCGTACCTTTGCCCCTCAATTTTAGCACTATGAGCGAAGTCCTATTTTTCATCATTTTCATTGCGTTTATCGTCTTGATACTCACGCTTGATTTGGGGGTTTTAAACAAGAAAAGTCATGTGCTTTCTTTTAAAGAAGCCACAATATGGACGGTGGTGTGGATTGGCGTGTCGTTATTGTTCTTCGTTCTCGTGCTTTTCCACGCCGAATGGATTCACGGCATCCGTGACATGGCGGGATTGTATGAATATAAAGAATTATATGCTAAAGACTTGCTTGTCAGTGAGGAACTCAGTTATCAGGAAAATATAGACCATTTTCGCAAAACGCTCTCGTTGGAATATCTCACCGGCTACCTGATTGAAAAGGCGTTGTCGTTGGATAATATTTTCGTCATATTGCTGATCTTTCTTTCGTTTAAGGTTGATCCTAAATACTACCACCGCGTGCTTTTTTATGGGATTTTGGGTGCCATTGTGTTGCGTTTCATCTTTATTTTTCTGAGTGCGACGTTGATCAACCATTTCCATTGGATATTGTTAGTTTTCGGACTTTTCTTACTCTATTCGGGCATAAAGTTATTTATAGATCGAAATAAGAACGAGATGATTGATGTGGACAAGCATCCCGTGGTGAAGTTTCTGTCCAAGCGCAGATTGGTCACAAAAGAGTATCATGGCGGTCGTTTTTTTGTTAAAATAGACCGCCGCTGGATGTTGACCCCCCTAATGGTGGTGCTGATTATCGTGGAGTTTTCCGACGTGATCTTTGCTGTGGATTCCATACCCGCCATTTTTTCGGTGACCAGCGATCCATTTATCGTCTTTTTTTCCAATATCTTCGCCATTTTAGGATTGCGTTCACTCTTTTTCGTCTTGCAAAATGCCGTAAATAAATTTGCATATTTGCGTCCCGGATTGTCATTGCTGTTGATTTTCATCGGCGTGAAGATGGTGTTGCCGTTTGTTTCACCGTACCACATTCCCACCATTGCTTCATTAATTATCATTCTCGGCATTTTGGTGACTTGCATTCTCGCATCTATATTTTTACCCAAAAAGGATTATGAAAAAGCCTAACCTATTCGTCTGTTTTTTATTGATTCCATTGTTTTTCTTGCAAACGATTTTCGCCCAGCAGGAGGTCAAAAACGTGATTGTGATGATTCCAGACGGCACTTCGATCAACTTGCTTTCGCTTTCCCGCTGGTATCAACATTACACGAATCCAGAGGCGAAACAGTTGTGTGTGGATCCGTACCTTTGCGGTGTGGTGCGTACCTATTCTTCGGATTGTCCCATCGGCGATTCTGCCCCCACTACCTCATGCTACATGACCGGACAGCCCACGCAGACGGGCTTTGTTTCTATGTATCCACGGAAAACAATGCATGATTTAGTTAAAATAGATTCATTATTAGCGTATTATCCATTAGCAACCGCTTTGGAAGGCGCACGGATTTTTGGAAAAAAATCCACAGGGTTGGTGTTCACATGCGAGTTTCCCCACGCTACACCCGCCGATTGCGCCGCCCACTGGTACAAGCGAAGCCAGTATCCCGTCATCGCCAAACAGATGGTTCACAATCAGATCAATGTGGTATTCGGAGGTGGAAATAAATTCTTAACTGATGATTTACGGGCAGAGTTGAAACAACGGAACTATGCTATTTTTTCAGACGATTTAGAGGGGTTCCGTAACAATGAAAATCCCAACGTGTGGGCATTGTTTGAGGAGGAATCTTTGCCGTATTCCATTGATAACGATCCTGCGCAAATCCCGTCGTTGGCGGAAATGACCAGCAAAGCCATCCAGCTGCTGTCCGCCAACGAGAACGGATTTTTCCTCATGGTCGAAGGGAGCAAAATCGACTGGGCAGCGCATGACAACGACGCCAAAACCATGATCACTGATTTTTTAGCTTTCGATGAGGCCGTGGGTGCAGCTATCGACTTCGCTAAACGTGACGGTCAAACCGTGGTTATCATCCTTCCCGATCACGGGAATAGCGGGATTGTCTTCGGAAACCGCCGCTCCAACAAAGGGTACGACAAACTTCCTCTGGATTCTTTTCTAAAACCGCTGACTCGGTATACGATATCCTCTTATAAACTCGCCCAACTGATCAAAGGAACTGAACCTGAAAATGTGACCAATTTGTTTCAAGAATATCACAATATTCATCTTACAAACGAGGAATTAACTGTTTTATATAACACGACTAACTACGATAAATCACCCATCGAGAAAGCGGAACGTACTGCTGGTATCCCACTGGAGTATGCTATAAACAAAATACTGTACGACAACCGTTCCTATATTGGTTTCACCACATATGGCCACACTGGCGAGGATGTCTTTTTGGCCGTTTATCATCCACATGGTGATATTCCGGTTGGTATGATCACGAATGTCGAGATGAATCAATATATTTGTCGCCAACTTCAACTCGAGGGCAAATTTAAAGAGTTAAATAATGACTACTTTGCCCCTCATCAGGAAATTTTTGGAGGATTCAAGAATGTTAAAATTGACAGTTTAGGAAAAGAACGTTACGTCTTAACTGTTAAGATGGGGAAAAATATGTTGAAAGTTGAGAGTTACACGAATTATGCGGAATTTAACGGTAATCGGATTCCGTTATCCACCGTTGCGGTTTATGTGGATAAACTCAACACATTTTTCATTCCCAGGGAGTTAGCTAATTATTTTATTAAAAAATAAAACTATGAAAGGAATTGTACTGGCCGGAGGTTCCGGAACGCGACTACATCCCATCACACTGGCGGTGAGCAAACAATTGATGCCAATTTACGACAAACCGATGATCTATTACCCCATTTCCACGCTGATGCAAGCCGGCATCAACGAGATTTTGATCATCTCCACGCCGCATGATTTGCCGCACTTCGAAAAATTATTGGGCAACGGTTCACGTGTCGGATGTCGCTTTGAATATGTGGAACAGCAGGTCCCGAATGGATTGGCGCAGGCGTTTGTGTTGGGTGCCGAATTTATAGGACATGATAAGTGTGCCCTGATTTTGGGAGACAATATTTTTTATGGCACGGCTTTTGAGAAGAATTTGCACTTGAACAATGATCCCGATGGTGGTATCGTTTTCGCTTATCATGTATCTGATCCTGAACGATATGGCGTGGTGGAGTTTGATAAAGAGATGCGGGCGATTTCCATTGAGGAGAAACCGACGCAACCCAAATCAAACTACGCCGTTCCCGGTTTGTATTTTTATGACAACAGCATCGTGGAGGTTGCGGAAAACATAAAACCCAGTAAACGTGGTGAATACGAAATTACCGACGTGAATAAACACTATTTGGAGCAAGGTAAACTCAAAGTCTGTGTTATTGACCGCGGAACCGCTTGGCTGGACACCGGCACCTTCAGCTCGCTCATCGAAGCCAACCAGTTCGTGCAGGTGGTGGAGGAACGGCAAGGGTTGAAAATCGGATGCATCGAAGAGATCGCCTACAACATGGGATTCATCGACAAAACCCAACTTGAAAATATTGCCGAGCCGTTACGAAAAAGCGGATACGGAGAATATTTGCTGAAATTAGGGGAACGGTAAAAGACTCTACACGAATAGTTTAAAGAACTGTGCGATCAACACGCCTAAGTAAGTCCCTATCGCATAACCAACCAGTCCGATCACGATACCGCTGATCAGGACTTTTTTATTTTGCATAGCGCCGACAATCGGGGGGATGAACGGCGGGGAGCATAACAAACCGATGTGCGCCACAGTAAACAGATCGCCGGGAACTTTGGAAATCCTTGAGAAAAAGATGTGGAGGATAGCGGAAACTACCAGGACAAACAGGATAAATCCAGCTAAGGAAATAGCTTTGGTGTTGATGCTGTAAATGTCGAATTGTGAAGCAACAACGATGCTGAAAATAAGGATGAAGAACATGCCCAGCTCGAACGTTTTGGGCAATTCCCGTATTTTTTCATTGAATGTGGCGGCGATAGCGAAGGTCGTGATACAGAGAATGATAACTAATTCATTTAATCCTCCTGTGATTAGCAAGGAGATACCGGCGGACACGCCTAAGAACAATACCGAAATCAGCAGTCCCAATATCATTTTTGGGAATATTTTTTTGTTAAAAATATTAAAATAGTTCTCCACACCGTTCTCTTCAATGTCTTTATAGCGTTGATTATCGTTCTTCATGTCTGCCGTGTTGATCGAAGTAGATTCATCCTTGAATGGGAGGAGTTTGCGAAACAGCTTGTATCCGCCACCCACAATGAAAATAATGAATGGGAATGTGATCAGCACCTCGAACGTGTATGCTAGCACGATCGTGTCGGGATCCACTTGAAGGGCGGAACCTAAGGCGTAAAAATTCATGGTTCCACCGGTGTAAATGGCTGTCATCATGGCTGCTACATTTCCAAAATCGTCAATGCCAGCATGGTGGAAAACGAAAAATCCAGTCCCTACGGCGATGATGATGGAAGCTACGCCACCTAACAATGCCGCCACCGTTTTAGGAAGCGATCTTGTCCACAATTTGAAATCGCAATTAAACAGCATCAGCGGAATGGCTAAAGGAACAGTGATATTCTGAATCAGTTTTTGAATCTCGCCCAATTGCACATAATCGGCAGTGCCTTTCGATGGCATGGAGCCCAACAAAGCTAATACAATCCCAATGGTATACGCCACAATCACAGTGCCTATCTGCTTGACAATCTTGTATTTTCTGAAAAGATAAATGATCAAGAACGGCGCCAGCAAATAGATCAAGGTTATTAGATAAATGTTCATGATATGAGGCTTTTTTAAAGTTGCAAATTTAAAGAAAAAACGAAAAGGGGAATGAAAGGGGCAGGGCAACGAATATTTTGTAAGAAAGTTGCATAAGTTGCAATTGAGATTTCTAATTTTTATTATATTTGTGAGCGATTAATAATATTACAAAATGCTGACAAATAAGAGTATACGGTTTATTTCCTGCCTTTCTTTCTCCATTATGTCCATTTGCCGTCCATTGGGAGTGTCGGGTCAGCAGCCGGCAAAATTCACAATGCAGCGGGCGACCATTTTATTAGATTCCACCACCTACGACAATGCTTCGAAAACGGCCGTCATGCAGAAAATAGCGCATTACCACAGCCTGCTTTCCGAAGAGATGGAAGTTGTGATAGGGCGAAGTTCCGAAATACAGGTCTCGTTTGAACCGGCCAGTCCGCTATCTAATCTGTTGACCGACTTATTGTTTGACTACGGAAATCGTTACATGAAAATCTATCATGGTTTGCAAGCCGACCTTTCATTGCTTAATTTTGGTGGGATCAGGAATGTGTTGCCGGAAGGCGACATTACGGTTGGGGATATTTACAAAATCGCACCTTTTGAGAACTATGCCGTGATCATTGGATTGAAAGGTAGTGAATTGAAGAAGGCACTCAATCGTTTCACCGATAAGAAAAATCAACCCTTTTCACAGTTGAAAGTAGTCTATTTGGATGGTATTCCTCGAGAAATAACAATTAATGGGAATTTGATTGAGGATGATAAAGTGTACTATCTTGTTACGTTGGATTTTATTCAAAATGGCGGTGATGGGATCCTTAAAGGAATTAAATACACCGACATAGTGGAGACTGGGGAGCTTTTCCGGGATGTGTTGATTGAGGAGATCAAACAGATGGCCGCCGAAGGGCAAACCATTACGCCCCGTCGGGATGACCGGGTGATGATTACACCGCATATTAAGAAACCGCAATGAAATCATGATGAAATATTGTAAAATTATACTGTTTGTGATTCTCTTTTGGCCGGTCATGCTTATCGGACAGCCCAAGGTGTTGACGATTTTGCACACGAACGATACACACAGCCAGATTGAGCCGTTTAACACGAAAGAGTTGGAAAACGTGGGCGGCTATGTCCGGCGAGACAGTGTGATCCAGGCGATCCGGATACAAGAAACACCGTTGCTGCTGCTCGATGCCGGCGACTTTTCTCAAGGAACTCCTTATTTCAATTTTTTCCATGGCTATGTGGAAGTGGAGTTGATGAATATGATGAAGTACGACGTGGTAGCGTTGGGAAACCATGAATTTGACAACGGATTGGATGCGTTGAATAAAAGGTTAAAAACAGCTGACTTTAACGTGGTTTGCGCCAATTATGCGTTTAGGCATAAGGGATTAAGTAAACAAGTAAAACCGTATCACATTATAAAAAAAGGAAATCTG
>JAITVP010000135.1 GCA_031285725.1 Bacteroidales bacterium | reverse complement strand
CATTGAACCGCTCGTCCACTTGTTTACTCGTTTACTTGTTCACTTCCCAAAAAATACTATTTTTGGCCTTTAATTTAATAATCTCCGCCTCATGAAGAAAATCAAGCTAACTTGGCATTTTTACGTAATCACGCTGATCGGGATTGCGTTAGTTTCCGCATTTTTTTTGATCCGCCATTCGATTTCGGAGAAGGAGTTCACCCTTCCGTATGCCTATTCTTACATTGAAGCACCGGATGGCATTCCGTACAATTTCATTATCAGTCAGTTTGAGGAGAAGAAAGATCTCGTGACTTATCAAAACAATCCGATCAAATGGGAACACGATACGCTGGAGAGTTATCCAAGTATCGCCATTAACCGGAAAAACATCGAACGTTCCTTACGGGAATCCGATGAAAATCAAAATGTTGAAAATGTGAAACGTCATCTCGTGAGGTTGGCAATCGATGAGAATGTGAAGATGGGTTATGTCAATAAAGTAAAGAACGAACTGACCCGCAATGGGAAAAAACAACTTTTCTTTGATGTCAAAGTGGCGCGGCAAGGTCAGTATCCCGAAATCCAAACACCAGTTTTCCCAATGAAGAACTTTGATTGGGAAGAGGATAGTGTGAAACTGGCAAAGACGTTCTTGTCGCTTGGTAAAAAGTCCAATGTCATTGAAGTAAAATATCTTACACATAAAAAAGTGAAAATTGGGATTAGTTATCCGGAAAAAAAAGAGTTTACCACTTCGTTGAGCAAATATTGCGCAACCATGGAAACATTGATCATGGCCAATCCCGATTATGTCGTGAAGTTCTACATCCAAGATCGTAACTCGTTCGGTTCTTACATGGCGATCGTGTCGCTCACCAAAAAGGCGATCGATACCATTCGGGAGAAACAGGCGCAGGCTCTCTGGAACAAATCTTTCAATGAACTCGATCATGAGATACGCCAAGCCCTCTCGGTCAAATACCCGTTCAATCTATTTGAACTTTCGGAAGAGATTCAAGAGTTTGAAAGAAATTAACTTGAAAATGAAGGGAGATTTTTTCTGTTCCCCCTAATTTTCAAATTGACAAATCTTCAAATTAAAATCACCACAATTAGGTATATCTCTCCCTCGACATAAATGTTATTTTTGTCAATTAATTATAGATTATATGCGGCTATCGGATTTAAAGACCGGCGAGAAGGGTGTCATCGTCAAGGTGTTAGGACATGGCGGCTTCCGTAAACGGATTGTGGAAATGGGTTTCATCCGGGGGAAAACAATCGGAGTGATCCTGAATGCCCCGTTGAAAGATCCTATCAAATACCGGGTGATGGGCTACGAAGTGTCATTGCGGCGACAAGAGGCGGAACTGATCGAAGTGTTGACCGAACAGGATGCCGAAACTTGGTTGAAGGAACAGGAAAAGGTTCAAAATAAACCAATTGGCGAAACGGTGGAAATCAGTGAGGAAGCTCTGAAAGACCTCGCTCTCCGGCAACGGCGCACCATCAATGTGGCGTTGGTCGGCAACCCGAACTCCGGAAAAACCACCCTGTTCAACATCGCTTCCGGCGGGCACGAGCGCGTGGGTAATTACAGCGGCGTGACCGTAGATGCCAAAGAGGGCAAATTTCGCTTCCAAGGCTATAATTTCAAGATCGTAGATTTACCGGGAACCTATTCGATATCCGCTTATTCTCCTGAAGAGCTATATGTTAGACGACACATTGTGAACGAGATGCCCGATGTGATCATCAACGTGGTGGATGCCTCCAATCTGGAACGCAACCTCTACCTCACCACGCAACTCATCGACATGAACGTGCGAATGGTGGTAGCATTGAATATGTACGATGAACTTGAAGCCAGCGGCAATAAGCTGGATTACATATCATTAAGTCAACTGTTGGGCGTGCCGATGATTCCCACCATCTCCAAAAAAAATTGGGGTATTGACAATCTTTTCCACGTCATCATCAATCTATATGAAGGTTCAGATTATATCAATGAAAAAGGAAATATCGATCCTGAAATCCTGAAATATCTGAAAGATTGGCACGAAAAAGAAGTGGATGAAACCCACACACCGCAACTGGAAGACTATGTGCACGATAGCAAGGAAATTCCGTATAAAATCAGCAAGGTTTACCGCCATATCCATATCAACCACGGTCCGTTGTTGGAAGACGCAATCAACAAGATCAAAGCCGTGATTGCGGAAAATGACAATATACGGGCGAAATTCTCCACTCGCTTTTTGGCCATTAAGTTATTAGAAAAAGACACGGAAGTGGAGGAAATTATCCGTCAACTCTCGAATGCGGACACCATTTTTAAGATTCGGGATGAGATGACCGAACAAGTGCAAAACACTATCAAAGAAGACAGCGAATCGGCCATCATTGATGCGAAATATGGTTTTATCGATGGGGCATTGAAGGAGGTTTACATCGATAATCATATCGAAAAGAAAGAGTACACTCGTCTGATTGACAGAATAGTAACCCACAAAATTTGGGGCTTTCCCATCTTTTTCGCCATCCTCTATCTGATGTTCCAACTGACTTTTTCGCTGGGGCAATATCCGATGGATTGGATCGAGTCGGGAATTAATTGGCTGGCTGGGATCATGCAGGGCAGCATGAGCGACGGTCCGCTGAAAGACCTGCTCACCGACGGGATCATCGGCGGCGTGGGAGCCGTGCTCGTCTTCCTGCCCAACATCCTGATTCTCTATCTCTGTATCTCTTTCTTGGAAGACACGGGCTACATGGCACGCGCCGCCTTCATCATGGACAAAATCATGCACAAAATCGGACTGCATGGCAAGTCGTTCATTCCGCTGATCATGGGTTTTGGCTGCAACGTGCCCGCCATCATGGCTTGCCGCACAATCGAAAGTCCGAAATCACGGTTGGTCACCATACTGATCAACCCACTGATGAGTTGCAGTGCCCGTCTGCCGGTTTATCTTGTGTTGGTCGGGGCATTTTTCTCGAACTACAGCGGTTTAATCCTATTCGGTCTCTACGTGACCGGAATTTTGTTAGCAGCCCTGATGTCGTTGATTTTCAGCAAATTCATAATCAAAGGCAATGACCTGCCTTTCGTTATGGAGCTGCCACCTTACCGGATACCCACGGCGAAGTCCATTTTCCGCCACACATGGGACAAAGGAAAACAATATCTCAAAAAGATGGGAGGAATTATTTTAGTGGCCTCCATCGTGATCTGGTTTTTGGGATATTTCCCTCAAGGTCAATACGAAACGTTGATTGAACAACAAGAAAATTCTTATATCGGCAAGATCGGAAAAACCATTGAACCGGCCATCAAGCCGTTGGGTTTCGATTGGAAACTCGGTATCGGACTGCTGGCGGGAGTAGGTGCCAAAGAACTTGTTGTAAGCTCTTTGAGCGTCATCTACACCGGCGAGGAAGGTGATGGTGTTAATCTCGGCCATCGCCTGCCCATCACACCGTTAGTCGCACTCAGCTATATGCTCTTCGTATTGATCTATTTCCCTTGCATCGCCACCATCGCCGCCATTAAAAACGAAACCGGCGGGTGGAAATATGCCCTTGTCACCATATTTTATACTACGGCACTGGCCTGGATTGTGAGCTTTTTGGTGTTTCAAATCGGAACAATACCGGGCTAGTTCTTCATTCCTTTTCTTCTTTCTCCTTTTTCTGTATTTTTGCCCTCTTTAAAAAACAACACACGCCATGAATTTATCGGAACTAAGTATCAAAAGGCCTGTTCTTTCCACGGTTTTCGTCCTTGTCATTTTCTTGCTTGGAATCATTGGTTATACCTACCTTAGCGTACGGGAGTATCCTAATGTGGATAACCCGATCATCACCGTTTCGGTCTCCTATCCGGGTGCAAATGCGGAGGTAGTCGAGAACCAGATTACCGAACCGTTGGAGCAAAATATCAACGGGATTCCGGGTATCCGATCGCTATCAAGTACCAGCAACCAAGGAAGTTGTCGGATCACCGTGGAATTTGAGCTGGGCATTGATATGGAGACAGCAGCCAACGATGTGCGCGACAAGGTGTCGCGTGCCCAAAGATACCTTCCCGAAGACGCTGACCCACCCACTATCTCCAAAGCCGATGCCGATGCCGATCCGATCATGCAGATCGTTATCCTCAGTGAAAAACGCTCCCTTTTAGAGCTGAGCCAGATCACAGACCTCACCATCAAGGAGCGGTTGCAAACCATTCAAAACGTGAGCGGGGTGGAAATTTGGGGTGAAAATAAATACTCGATGCGGCTCTGGCTCGATCCGCAACGGATGGCGGTTTACGGCCTCACGCCGTTGGATGTGAAAAACGCCATCGACAGGGAAAACGTCGAGTTGCCCTCCGGCTCCATCGAAGGCGACCGGATTGAGCTGTCCATCCGCACATTGGGATTGATGGAGACACCGGAAGAGTTTAACAATCTCATTATCAAAGAAGACGATTTCAAAATAGTACGACTGCAAGACATAGGTTATGCGGAATTGGATGCCGAAGACCGCAAGAATATTGCCAAACGAAACGGCGTGCCGATGGTGAGTGCGGTGGTGATTCCGCAG
>JAITVP010000011.1 GCA_031285725.1 Bacteroidales bacterium | reverse complement strand
GAGGCGGGATTGCAACTCACATACACAATCCGTTGTGGTTTGACCATCAACAGCTGCTCGATTACTTTCGGGTGCATGCCGGCTCGTGGCGGGTCGGTGATGACAATGTCGGGGTGACCGTTTTCGACTACAAATTCCGAAGTGAGTACTTTCGCCATGTCGCCGGCATAGAACACAGTATTGTCAATGAGATTGTTACGGGAATTGATCCAAGCGTCCTCGATGGCAGCCTCCACGTATTCGATACCCACTACTTTTTTCGCCTGTTTGGCCACAAAGTTGGCGATTGTACCGGTGCCCGTGTATAAGTCGTAAACGAGATCATTTTTCGTGATTCGGGCAAAATCCCGAGCCACTTGATACAATTTGTATGCCTGTTCGCTATTGGTTTGATAAAACGAAACCGGCCCGATTTTGAAAGTCAACCCCTCCATTTCCTCTTGGATAAACGAATTACCTTTGTGTAACAAAATCTCCTGATCGGTGATGGTGTCGTTCAACTTGGCATTTATAACGTATTGTAACGAAGTAATTTGCGGGAACTGTTCCGCCACGAAATCCAGCAAAGGGAAAATCTCTTCCGACGGTTCGCCAAAAATCACGATCACCATCAGCTCGCCGGCAGTGCTGCTCCGGATGACGAGGTTGCGCAATAATCCCTCGTGGCTTCGTACATTGTAAAACGTAAGATTTTGATTGATAGAGTAATTGCGGATTGCCAGCCGGATTGCATTGCTCGGATTGGCTTGCAAGTAACAGTGTTGTATGTCCAAAATCTTGTCGAATTTCCCGGGAATGTGAAATCCCAGTCCGTGGGTTTCGATGGTGCCGGTTTGCTGCAATTCCATATCCTTCGCATCCAACCATCGTCGGTCGGTGAACGTAAATTCTAATTTGTTACGATAATAATATTCGTGATCGGATGGGACAATCGGTTTAATATCAGGAAAATCGAATTTCCCGAGACGAGTGAAGTTATCCAATACCTGTTTTTGTTTGTATTCCAGCTGTTTCGCATAGCTCATCACCTGCCATTTGCATCCGCCGCAAAGTCCGAAATGTTGGCACACGGCTGTTATACGATCTGGTGAGGGTTTCACAATATTCAGCAAATCCGCCTCGGCATAACTTTTCCGTTGTTTGTAAACCCGTACGTCTACCACATCGCCTGGCACGGCGAACGGCACGAAAACGGTCAGTCCCTCGTGTTTCCCCACGGCTTTTCCTTCGGAACCCGCATCGATAATTTCCAATCCTTCAATGGTATATTGTTTTTTTCTGCTCATTGTTTTACTTCCTATAAAAGTTCATTTCGTCAATATATTTCGTCACTTTTGGCAATAAAAGATACTTTGTTTCGATATTGTCCCGAATGCTCTCCCGGATCATGGTGGCGGAGATTTCGATTTGTGGTGCATCTACGAAACGAACGTGCGGATGGGTTTTGAACTTCCCGCCATCGTAACCTGGTCGTGGATAGACGTATAGTTTAAAATTCTCCAAGATAAACTCCCAATTCCGCCATTTCTCGATGGTCTGTAAATTGTCTTCCCCCATGATCAACACAAACTCTTTTTGTGGATACCTTTCCTGCAGGTAAGTCAGCGTGTTGGCGGTATACGAAGGATAAGGCAGTTTGAATTCGATGTCGCTGATCCGGAAGCGTGGATCGTCTTCCACTGCCAGATTAGCCATGTAGAACCGGTGTTGCTCGTCCAGCAGCGCACTTTTCTTTTTCAACGGATTGGACGGCGTAACCACAAACCAAAGATCGGTGAGGTCGGTGTGCTCCACCATGTACTCCGCAATGATCAGATGGCCGATGTGGATGGGATTAAACGTCCCGAAATAGAGACCTGTTTTGGACATGTTGTTTATTGTATAAAATTTTTCACGATAGCAACCACTTCTTGCTGAGCCTTTTCCAAACGCTCATTGACTACGGTCACATCGAAGCGATCTTCGAAGGAGAGTTCAAACTCCGCTTTCGCCAAGCGTTCCTTCAGCGACTCTTCGGTTTCCGTTCCCCGGATTTCCAGCCGTTCCCGTAGACTTTCCATGCTTGGCGGCTTGATAAAGATGGCCAGCGCCTGCTCTCCGAACTGTTCCTTGATGTTCAGCCCACCCAGCACGTCGATATCGAAAACCACACTTTTCCCATCTGCCCAGATTCGTGACACCTCCGATCGCAATGTGCCGTAGAAGCGGCCGGGATACACTTCCTCCCACTCCAAAAACTCACCACATACCACTTTCTCCTTAAATTCCGCCGTCGATAGAAAATAGTAATCTCGACCGTTTTTCTCATTGCCCCTCGGCAGCCGGTTGGTCGCCGAAATAGAGAAAGAGAGCGAAAGACCTTGCCCCAGCACGTGTTTCATGATTGAGGTTTTACCCGTACCCGAAGGTGCGGAAAGGATAATTAGTTTACGATCCATTGTGTTTCTGTATCAAATTACAATTTGGATTCAAATACCTTCCTCTTTTCGTCGTTTTTTTCCCGTATTGCAATGCTTTTTCGGGGCAGTGGTGGAGACAGGCTAAGCATTGGGTACATTCGCCATGCCAGACAGGTTTTCGGTTTTCCAGACGGATGGTTTGATAGGGGCATACTTTCACGCAGATACCGCAGCCGGTGCAGGCATCGGTAGCATGGAAAGGCTTCACACTGCGGTGTTTCAGATAATAGGGGTGCATGATCGCCGATGATAATTTCGGGAATCCTTTTTTATGCAGTTTTAACGGCGAGGGCCCTCGTTGGGCGATCGTTTCGTTGATGGTGATCAGCCGCTGATCAGTGCGGAAGAGCAGGGGTGGGATTTCATCGGCCGGAGTCAACAGGTCCATCATCAGGATGTAGTTGTCGGGCATGAAAACCGAGAACGGCGTGTCGATATTGCATCCCTTGCTATTCAATAATTTAGCAAAATCATGGTCGGTGTTGCCGATACTACCGCCGCAGTTGTACACAGCATAACAGTAATTGTTTTCATAGTTCTCGAATAACAGTTTGCCCACAAATTCCGTCACGATAATCGGCATTCCCCAGAAATAGATTGGGAAAGAGAAGCCGATCGGCTCGTCTTTCCGCAACGGAAAAGTGAACCGGCTTTGTTGGATACACTCTGCAATGGAGACTATCGTGTCGTTTTGTTGCCGGGCGATCGTTTGTGCCACGTAAAGGGAATTTCCTGTTCCTGAAAAGTAGAAGATCATGGGACTGAGGTATTAGCGTATTAAATGAGATTGGAAAAGGACATCGGTCGGGATGTGTGTTTTTCATATTCGCATTATATCCTTTGTTTTTCAAGGGCAAAGGTAATATAAAATTCCCGAAATGGGAATAACTGAGACACATATAACCATGCCGGAAAGAATACGACGGGTTTAAACAGGTATGGATTAGCATGAACATGGCTTGCTGGATAGTGGCGGCGTAATTGGAGACGACTAACCCCAAACCGCAAAAGGTGAAGATGAAGACGATGTAAAGTGTGAAGATTGAACCTTTGGGCAGAAAGCCGTAAAACAACCACGAAACCCTGATGCAGATGTTGATCACCACGAAACCGATGATCCAGTAAGGGATGAGTTTGGATAGAATGAACGTCCGTTTTTTGACCGGTGTGACGTTGATCTGCTTGATAGTGCCGTTCTCCTTCTCTTCCACGATGTTCAACGCCGGCAGAAATCCCGAGATCATTGCCATAATCATCACCATCAAAGCGGGGATCATAAAGTAGATGTATTGCAGCGTAGGGTTGAAATGTTGCACCGTGTAGAGTTGTGCACCGCGATCTCTTTCAAAGTGCGGCGGAATCTCCAAGATGAGGTCGGAACGGTCATTCTCCACGCTCTGCAAGGCCTCTTCATATGTGCTGAACGTGCCCGACAGTTTGAAGTAGGGCGAAGAGGTTACTTCTTCTACCAGTCGTTGCGAATAAGGCGATCGATCCTGATCCACCACGGCCATCGTCAGATTTTTAATGTCCAAATTGGCCAGCAATGAGAAAATCGCCAACCCAATGAACGGTAAAAAGATCACCAATTGGAGGAGATAGCACTAATTTGATATTTTAATTTATTGACAACTCCTAACTATTTATTTTCTCCCATTTTACCTAAAACTTCCATCATCGCTCTTCGGTTTTTGTATAGCGTGCGGTAATTAGCAATCATCTGATTCACAACTTCCTGTCCTCCTTCGATTTTTTGTATCTTGCGCATAATTTTCACTGCATATTCGTAATAGTTGCGTCCTGTATTTTTTTCAACATAAAAATCAAGTGATTTTCTGAATAAACTTAATGTCCTTCCTGAAAATTCGTCTGCAAAAACATCGTAATACTGCTCCAAGTTCTCTATTGACGGATATTTCTCAAAATAAGCAAGCAGCCTTTCACACTGTTTTTCGGCTTTGAGCAGTTCGGTTACATTTCGTTTGAAACCTTTGTCCCACTGGTTTGTTGGCATTTCATAATGACGGAACAATTTTTCAAATGCAGCCATCCATTCATTGTCTATATAAGTCGATTTATAGATTGTAAAGTATTTTTTATCAAATCTGTTTTCAAGAAATTCGCGTGATATTTTACGCATTTCAGGCTTATTTTTTTCTGCCTGTGCGGTTTTCAAAAGCAGTTCTTTCCATTTGTCGGCTTGCCAGTTATTGCAGATTTTCAGTCTTTCGTTGATTAATTTTTTAGCCTCTGCAAATTGCTTGTTTTCAATGTGTTTTTCTATTGTAATCTCTCTAAAATGGTCGATTTGTAAATTGTTTTCAACGATTTGTTCGGCGATGTCATTTTGATTTTCGGAAATATAAAAATCAATGAGACGTTGTAGAATAGCCGCCGCTTCGTGCGAAGATTTGTCTTCAATTTGTTCTAACTGTTTTTGTTGCAAAACAATAAAATCTTCGGGATTAACCGCCGCTAATGTTGCTATCAAATCATTGAAACAGTTAAAAATGGATGTATATCTATATTTTTTCTTTTTCAGTTCATTGCTACAATACTCGTACAGAATCTTTTTGTAAACCGGCTCGTTATCAGTGATTTTTTCTAATAAGTCGAAAAAATCACTTACATAATCCTCATAAATAAAATCCTCTACGTCATATTCCGAATCATCCTGTTCGTCAAGCCATTCTGCAAATTCTTCGATACATGCTCTGCAAATCAAAACGGCATCGTCATATTTTTTTTGCACAACAAAATCTTTTGCTTTCTCGTACCATTCGCCCAGTATTTCCAAATCAATCTCATATTCGTCATAATTATAATATTCTTCGGTGTCAAATTCGATATTGCTCAATGCGTCAGCAATAATGGACGAATAAGGATTTGAACTTTCGGACGATTTTTCAGGAAGGATTTCGTTGTCTGTTTTTACAATTTTCTCTGCAAACTTTAACATTATCGCCTGCGTTAAATCAGTGTCGTACTTTGCTTTTTCTGCAACAAATCGACGCAGTTCTTCAAACGAAACATTTTGTAAGACGCTTTCTACTGTAACCACATTTTGCCGTGATTTTTTCTGTGATGACTGTTCTTTTTTCTTAATTTCCTCCTGCACATATCCGATATGTTTGCACGGAGAATAGCTGCTTGGACAGGTGCAGGAGTACTTTTTTACTTTAAACGCATCATCCAAAGTCAATTTTATGGTATAAATGCCATAGTTTCCATGATAGCGAGCTTGCCACTGATTCTCAGAAATTTGCTGGAGGTTATATATATTTGTCATATCTTTTACTCTCTGTTAGTTGCTATTTTTTTATCTGTTGTACAAAAAACGCATGCAAAATAACGAATTTTTCCATTTTTTATTTTGAAGTTGTCAAAAGTTAACTGTTGAAAAAAAGAATGATACGTAAGTTCAATGATCCCAATGCCAGTAAATCACTTCGTTTTCGTCCGTATAGGGCTTACTCACGATCGTATCGTCAAAAATAAAGAATTATTACACAATGTCTTAACACCTCAACATCACCCGATCACCCTCATCTCGCACTTCCCGCAATCGAATTGCAATTCGAACGTGTGGTGCTGGTGTTTCAGGTAAAGCGGTTCGGTGATTTTTTGTGGGTCTTCTTCTTTGGGACAAGCCCCAAGCGCATGTTTTAGACAATACTTGCATTGCATTAACACGGCGTTTTGCTGGGTTTGCAGTTCCATAGCCGGTGCAACCTCCCTGGCACCGTGGAAACGGTAAAACGCCTCCGCCTTACCGTTCATCACGTTGCTTAGATAATCCAAGGTTTGATTATCGAAAAACTGGGTGGATGTTTTGGGAGGTTTGCGGAAACGAGTCTTTTTTTCTTCATCAAAACGATGATTTCGTTCCGCCGTTAACAGCTCGATACCTCGTATTTTCCATTGCGAAATCAACGAGGCCGGGATGAACCAGGGTTTGGAAAAGTAATGGGAAAAATGGTTGAGATAAAAGAGGGTATTGCCCAATTTGGCAAACAACCGTCGGGTGCTTTCAATGGCTTCCGCCTCCTTTACCGCCTCCTGCTTTTCAGCGATGACGGAAAATGAAACACGGTTTTCGTCCTCATCTGTGAAGGTGAGATAAAATCCTTCCTCATTCTCTTCCATGATGAGGTCGATGGGGATTTTGCGGCGGGTTTTCACCTTCTGTAACAGGGTGTTGAACGCATGGTCGTGGTTACGGTAGAGCATGGTTCCACTTGACAACGTCGGGGTGGAAATATCGGGGTGGATTTTGCCGTTTTCGATCCGATTCACCCGGAAACCATCCAATTCACCGTCCGCATTGAAAAAACAGAGTCCGTCGCCGTTAGCAAAGATGTGGTCACTTTTTATGGTCAGTCCGTCGTGCCGCACGGTGTCGGCCATTCCAACCGCCTCGCCGATTGATTTCGGAGTGTCGAACCAGTAACCATTCCGTCGGCGGTTGTGCAGAAAATAGTCGGAACCGCCCCGATGGAACGTCTTGTCGAGATTGGGGTGGAATGTGAAAATCTCCCGCCCCGAGGAAGCCCGGCGTTCGTGCTTTCCTTCCATCACCGCATCCAGTTGTTTCCGGAACCATGCCGTCACGTTTTTCACATAGTTCACATCTTTCAAACGTCCTTCAATCTTGAACGAGGTGATGCCGGCATCGATCATATCACGCAAATCGGAGGTACGATTCATATCTTGCAACGATAACAAATGTTTATTACGGATCAATACGTTTTGCATCCCATCAATCAGCGAATAAGGAAGTCGGCAAAACTGCGCGCACGCTCCCCGATTGGCACTTCGTCCCGCACAATGCTGACTTATGTAACACTGTCCGCTGTAGCTCACGCAAACAGCGCCATACACGAATGCCTCCAACTCAATGTCGGTGTGGTTGGCGATCTCGGTGATTTGTGCCAACGACAACTCCCTTGCCAGTATAACACGTTCAAAACCAATATTTTTCAAAAACAGAATCTTTTCAATGGAGCGGTTGTCGGTTTGGGTACTTGCGTGCAAAGCGATCGGAGGAAGGTCAAGCATCAGAATGCCCATATCTTGAACGATCAATGCATCCACTCCGATGTCATACAATTGGTTTATAAGATGTTGCGCTTCTTCCAATTCTTGGTCGGTAAGGATCGTGTTGAGTGTCACAAAGACGTTGGCGTAGTATTGGTGCGCATATTGGCACAATTTTTCAATATCCTGCACAGAATTTCCAACCGCCGAGCGCGCTCCAAATCGGTCGGCTCCAATGTAAACGGCATCGGCTCCGTTATTAACCGCCTCCATGCCACACTCCAAATTCTTCGCCGGAGCAAGAAGTTCGATTTTTTTCATTTTACAAAAATAGTATAAAAGCAGGAACAACGCGGAAGACAAGTCAATAGTTGTTGTGCATCAAATTTTCACGCATTGAACATAACTGTCTTTTTTATATTTTTGCTTCCTTGATTTTTGAAATTTACAAACAACAATAATTCAATATGGGAAAAAGAGTACTTGCAATCAATCCAGGATCAACATCGACTAAAATCGCTATTTTTGACGGTGAAAATCAGATGTTTATAAAAAATATTAAACATTCTGCAGAGGAATTAGCCAACTTCAAATCCATTGTCGATCAATATGATTTCCGTAAACAGGTTATTTTGGAAGAGCTGAAAATGAATGATATTGACATCACCACGTTGGATGCGGTGATTGGGCGTGGCGGACTGATCAAACCGGTGCCATCGGGCGTTTTCAAGATTAATGACTTGATGCGAGAGCATTTACGCATCGGCTATTCCGGCGAGCACGCTTCCAATTTAGGTGGACTGATCGCCGACAGCATTGCGACCTCCATCGGATTGGATGTTTCCTACATCGCCGATCCGGTTGTGGTGGATGAGTTGCAGGAGTTAGC
>JAITVP010000197.1 GCA_031285725.1 Bacteroidales bacterium | reverse complement strand
GGACGTCCCGCTTTCTCCATGCCGGAAATTGCGGATATAGCCAATCATAATTTACAGATATTCAAAGATATTCAACAAAAAAGCAATATCAATTTTAAACAGACCCATTACGTGGGATTTGCGCACGATGACGCAACCTATAAGGCGTTGGAAGCATCCATGGCGTGGTCGGACGCTTACATGGTAGATAAGACGGATTTTCGACGAGAGATCTCCCCTTATTTTAATCCGAATCTGAACACCTACCAAGCGGCGTTGATCACGCGTAACTGCTGGCAAGCGACGCCAGGCTTGGTGATTGATGCTATTCGACATATTGGAATCGAACATGGCGGCGTGATGCTGGAAGATTGCCGTTTGTTGGAAGTGCAAAAGAGTGACAAGGGATTTATCGCTTTAGTACAAACCCATGATAAAGAGTATGTTGAATATCATTGTAAGCATTTTTCCAACGCATTAGGGGAAGAGGCGGCAAAGTTTGCCGGACAATTGGGATTAGAAATCGGACTTTTCCCAGTTCGCCACCAGGCTTTCATCACTCGCCGTTTGCCGATGCTGGGGATCAACGGTGAGCCATTGGGTATGTTGATTGATCGCCGTCATTACAAGGGATTTACGGCGGTGTACGGTCAGCAGTTAAAGGAAACCGGCCAGATCATCGCTTGTGCGTCACCGGCCACGGATGCGCAGGATTCCGGCAAGAATATGAAAATCAACACCAAGGAGTATGTCGAAATCTCCTCGGAAGTCTTCTCCAACTGGATTCCCCAATTGTCGGAAGTGACCTTTCAAGCCTTCTGGGCGGGCTATTACGTGGAACCCCGCTACATCATCGATCCGGAGAATGGTCTCCTCGTGGGGCTACGCGGCCACGGCTTCATGCTTGGCCAATACTTTGCCAAAATCTATGTTGATAAACTCATGGGGTGTGAAGTGCCCGATTACCTTAACCGTTTGGCATTAGATGGGGATGGCTTGGCGGAAACGGCGTTCAAGTGATAAATAACTATTTGAAGATTTAGTATTTTTACACATTATGTAGTACAATGCCAACAAGGATAATAAATCATATAACCTCTACTTAATGATATTTATTTAAAATAAAAGATGAATAAAAACCTTTTCACAGCTCTCTTCATCACCCTTATTTCTATCTCCATCTTTGCCCAAAAAGAGGTGACTGTCGAAGATATTTGGGTTAATTACAAATTTACCCCCCAGGGCGTGCCGGGTTTCGACAATATGAAATTTGGCGATTTCTATAGCGTGATCACCCGGAACGGTATCGAAAAACACAGTTTTGAAACTGGCGAGAAAGTGACCGATATCCTGACGAATGAGAAATTGATAGCGGTGAGCGAAAACCGACTAAAAATTTCGGATATTGATGATTATCAGTTTGACAGAACGGAAACAAAACTGTTACTGGCAACAAATTTGGAGTATATCTATCGCCGTTCTTTCAAAGCGTATTACTATGTATATGATATGCAGAAAGATAAACTGATATTACTCTCTGATACCAACAAAGAAAAGCAAAGTTTTGCGGCTTTTTCCGCTAATAACGACAAGGTGGCTTTTGTGCGGGATCATGATCTTTTCGTGGTCGATATTTCCAACGGTAAAGAGATTGCCGTGACGAATGACGGCCGTATCAATCGTATTATCAACGGGATGGGTGATTGGGTGTATGAAGAGGAATTGAGTTTGTCAAAAGCTTTTGAATGGTCGGGCGATGGGACGAAATTGGCATTCATGCGCTTTGACGAGTCTGAGGTGAAGGAGTTTTCAATGACCTATTTTGGGGAGTTATATCCCGAAGAGTTCAAATACAAATATCCTAAGGCGGGTGAAGACAATTCGTTAGTAGATATTTTTATTTACGATGTTGCCACCGGAGAGAAAACAAAGTTGGATTTGGGCGACAATAGCAAGGTCTATTTTCCCAGAATTTATTGGTTGCCCAATGGCATAGACTTGATTGTGATGAAGTTGAATCGCCGTCAAAACAAAATGGAATTGATACGCTACAATACATTGACGAAAGCGATGAACGTGCTATTTACTGATGAGAATAAATGTTGGGTGGAAGTGGCAGACGACAATATTGTATTCTTGGATGACAGTAAGGGAATGATCGTAGCTTCGGAGCGAGACGGCTATCGTCACATCTACAAGGTGGATTTTGCCGGTACGATCGCGCAGATCACCAAAGGAGCCTGGGAAGTGACTCAAATTTCCGGCATTGATCAAAAGAAAAAGCTTATTTACTATCTTTCCAATGAGTCTGCCACGTTGAATCAGGATTTGTATATCATCAGTTTTGATGGCAAAAAAAAGAAAATAATTACCGACGGAAAAGGTTGGAATACAGTAATTTTTAATCATACAATGAACTATTACTTGAATGCCTGTTCCGATATTCAAACGCCGCCGGTCTATTCGTTGCGCAAAAGTGATGGCACCCTCGTTCGGGAATTACAGAAAAACGAACGGTTAAACGAGACAATGAAAGAATACGGATTTACACATAAAGAACTGTTCACATTCACCACAGATCAAGGCATTTCGTTGAACGGATGGATGATCAAACCGTTCAATTTTGATGCGAATAAAAAGTATCCGGTATTGATGTATGTATACGGCGGTCCCGGTTCGCAGCAGGTTCGAAATAGTTGGATGGGAAGTTCTGATTTTGCTTGGTATCAGTTGCTCGCGCAGAAAGGCTATCTCGTGGTTTGCGTGGATGGTCGCGGCACGGCCGGTCGCGGCGATGCGTTCAAGAAATCAATTTACAAGCAAATGGGCAAATTGGAGGCGGAAGACCAAATGGCAACCGCTCGCTATTTGCAACAACTACCCTACGTGGATGCGGCTCGGGTCGGTATCTGGGGATGGAGTTTCGGCGGCTATCTCTCGTCGTTGGCGATGTTTCAAGGGGAGGGGCTGTTCAAGATGGCTATTGCGGTGGCTCCGGTGACCACTTGGCGCTACTATGACAACATCTATACCGAGCGTTTCCTGCAAACTCCACAAGAAAATTCCAAAGGATACGATGAAAATTCGCCCATCACTCACGCCGGTAAACTGACGGGAAATTACTTGTTAGTCCACGGTATGACCGATGACAATGTCCATTTCCAAAATGCCATCGATTTAACAACCGCATTGATCAAAAACAACAAACAATTCGACCATTTCTTCTATCCAAATATGAACCATTTTATCAACGTTGGCAATGCCCGGTATCATTTGTATGTGAAATTGACAGAATTTGTAGTGGAGAATTTATAAACTATCTTAGGCACAAGTCATACTCAAAAAAGTCGTTATGAAAAAACTTTTGATGATAAGCTTGCTTTTCTTTTCCCTCTCATCATACGCTCAACGATTCGACATTGTTGAACGGAATCCGAATTACGTGAAACAGAAAGATCTCGTAGATTTTGAGTTTATTGACGAGCATTTCGATCTGTCGGGTTATGAGAAGATCGTGGCTTTTCAAGGATGTACGACCAATTCAGGGAATCACACGCTGGCCAATCTGTTCAATTCTTATTGGAAGACGGCCAACAGTCTCGGGGCCAATGCATTCACTGTGGATGAAGTGAAGAACTCCTCAGACACGATTTACGTGCGAATCAGCGCATATTACTTGAATGAAGAGGCCTTGGAAAAAAATTTCAAGTTGTATCCAAGAAATATGGTTTATGTTTTAGGCGATCTATTGTTATTAAGAGGCAAATCACGGAAACTCACTTTCAATGGTCTTGATAGAGTGTTGGCTCCGCACGAATATATCGCTTATCAAAACAAAGTAGGGGAGTATGTGAAAGTGGAAAATAACGGATTTTTAGGCGGCAAAGTTGATGTTTTCGGACAACCAGGCCGCTTGCCTACTTTCCTTTCGCTCACTGGTGTTGAGGTTAATGCGACTACCACCGCAAAACTCTCTTTCAAAGCCGGCGGTATCTATCCCGTTGATCTTAATTTCGGACAGTTTCTTATCCGGATTTTTAATCGGCAATAACTCAATCATTGAATCATTGAATCATTGAGCCGTAAACTTCATCTTCATTCTATTGAAATCGAAAGCGGCGTTGATTACTCTGCCATAGCCGGTGTGTTCGTATGAGGGGTAATAGATGGATTCATAATACTCTGTGCAGACGATCGTTATCGTATTCCCATCCCGTCTCGTTTCTACGGTGAAACCTGCGGTTGCTTTGCTCTTGTCGTCCCGGTCATAAACTTCGTAATTGAAATCATCCAAATCCTCACACACATATCCTTCTGGGATTTGAATGGTTAGCACTCTGTAATAATGTTTGTTATTCGCTGTTTGAACGGGCAATTGCCGCTCGCCCTCCTGTTTATATTCGCCTTGTTTCCCGATCAGTTCGCCGACCTTGAGGTCGAAGCCGTTTTGTGCTTGTGTAGTAAGTGCCGCAGAGGTGAAATCAGCCTCCAGGACAAACGGTTTCACTCCCACATCACCAGACTCGTAATTACGAAACACCTCGTTCCTCACCACATTGTTGTCGTCATCTAACGCCAGATAGTGGTTGAGCATGAACTCTTTCCCCTCAGCTGTCAGATCGTTGTAGTTGGCTTGCAGGAATGGGGTGTTATATCCGGTGATGGCACGATACACATGCGCATTCACCAACTCCTGTTCGGGATTGATAGAGACGTTCACCCGTAATGTGTCACCGGTGATTTCCTTGCCTGGAACAGGCAACTGCTTGATCTCGTGTAGATATGTGGATACACTTCCCATCGTTGTTGGTTCGAAAAAAACGGCGTGCTGCCCAATCAGGTTATCGGGAATCAATCCCAATCGCAATGAATTGATATCTGGGGACATATACTTATCGATGCGAGGGAAATAGAAGATGTATTCTTCCAAATTACTCTGAGAATCAAAATCAGGATCAAACGTTATGCGGGTTCTGTCGGATGTTGAAACGATTTCATTAGCAATGCCATATTGGTCGAAAAGTTGATAGTACAAGCGAAGATAAGCCCGTGTGTTCCCAAAACCATATTGGTCAAGTCCTTCTATGGTGGATAATGCGTCATAATAGAGTTGAAGTGTGCCATATTTCTCCTTGATCGAATTCTCGATAGTTCTGATCTTCTCCTCCTCACTCATGGATTTGTCGATTTTGATCTCGGACTTGATCTTTTTTAATACTTTTTTGTCTGCTTTACTCACCGTGTTAATCATATTGTAAAGATTCACGCCATACTCTGCAATGGTATTGAAACGTTGCTTGCGCGCGCCGTAGTTGTAAGCCAAAACATAATCCACGCAAACTGCGTTGGGTAACCAAAATGACGTTGACTCTTCTTTGAGGGCTTTCACAGAAGGAATGAAAACGGTAGTGAATCGTTTTTGATCCTGTTCACTTACAGAATCCACGGGTACTTCGTCAGCATTGTAAAGCCGCATGTCTGCTTTCAGATGCGAAGGCATGATGAGTTGAAATGTAACGTTTTTCAAAGCGAAATCATCTTGCATGGAGAATCGCCCAGACTCGTAAACCGAACCCAATTTGCGAACAAAGTAAAACTCAACCATATCGCCGGGTTGTGCATCATCGAAAATGAGGGCTTCATTCTTTTCCTCTTCTCCATCTTCCTCATTCTCTTCGTCATCCAAATCCTCGTCTACATCCACAGTTACCAAGTCTTTCTTCGTCAACTTACTGACAACCTTGCCATTACGAATCAGTTGTCCCTCGCAAGCGAGCAAATTCTCAACCACAGACTTGGGAAACTCAAGCTTGTTGTATCCTTTGATCTTCACAGGATCATAAAATTTGTAAATGCGGTGCCCCGTGAGGTGAAGCTCGAAATTTCCTTCTGCGTTAAATTTATATTCCCGCATGATGGAGGAGAGCAGGCCGAAAATACCATCTTTTTTGTACAACGAATCCTCTTCAATCGTGACCGTGAAAAGCCTTTCAAATTCGGGCGTCCCTTCATTGCTTAATTGTGCAAAAGAATTGAAAATAAACAACATGCCTGCAATAACACTTAAAATCTTTTTCATCTGTATAAAAATTGATAACTAATTAAAAATCAACAATATGCTAATATCGCACCTCATCAACTACAATTCCATAATGATACTTCTGCCATTTACTTAACTTCCCCTTGTTGTCGTAGAACTTCATCTCTCCTTGCGGATAACCGCCTTCATAATACTCCTCACACCTCAAAGTTCCATTTTCGTAATATAATTTATATTCTCCATCCAATTCGTCATAATAGTAATTCGCCGAGCTTCTCACTTTCCCATTGGCGTAATATTTTTCTGTTTTCCCTAACAAATTTCCATGATGTGTGTTTTTTACGAGATGCAGCGTACCATTGGGATAGTATAGGCGTTGTTCCCCATGTTCCATGCCGTTTTCAAAAGCGAGTTCCATCGATTTTTTCCCATTGGCGTAATAACAAGTAAACGAAACTTTCTCCGGCATGGACATAAAATCGGTCATTTTGCCGTTCTGGTCACGATATGCGTACTCCACAATCTGGTGGTTGTGAGAACGCGTTTGGAAAGCCAAAGAACCGTCTGCCGCATAAGAATGGGCTATCCCAACAATCTCATCATATTCATAATTTGCAGAAAAATAGAGATTCCCATTGTCATAATACTGTTTTAATTCGCCATGCGTCTCATTGTTCAATGAAAAATATTCCATTTGCAATAGCCCGTCAATATTGTATATTTTTGTCTGGCCATAGCGATTTCCCATGATGTATTCGGAGGTCGATTTTAGAAATCCCGCCGGATCATACTCTTTGTAAAATCCATCATATCGATCTTCGATATACTGTCCCTCATCTTCACGTACATTACCTTGAAAATCAAATGATTTTGATTTTCCAATATCCGCTCCTGCTTTCAATGCCACCTCAAACCGCGGGTTTCCATTGTAGTAATATAATCTCCGAGTACCATTTCCATAGTCAAATCTGTCGGTTTTGAACACCTCGCCATTTTCGTTGAAAAAGGTCTCCTCATAGATCATGCCATTTAGATATTTTTGTTTGATGTGCGGCGTGCCGTCATATTTATAGCTGTTGGAACTCAATATTTTCCCGTTTTTGTTGTAAATATCGACCTCTTTAACATTTCCATTGATAAAATAGGAATACCAAGCTCCATATTTATTTCCGTTCAAATAATAGCCCTCTTCCGAAATCGTGTCATTGGGATAATACGAGATATACAAGCCGTTGACGTTACCTTCGCTATATTCGTGATAAGTATAAAGTTTCCCATTAGTGTAATACGACTTAAACACGCCATCCCGTTGCTTGTTCACCTCGGAATATTCGCGGAAAATGCTTCCGTTTGCCCAGTAATGGACATATTGTGCGGCTGCTTTTCGTCCATATTTAACGGTTGTGCTAAATTCCGGAAAACCATAGATACTCGGAATTTGATATGAAATGGTTTTGTTGCTTGATGCTATTTTTTTGTTCACTGATTCATCCTGATTATAGATGACCACTTCCGCAAGTTCGTCATTTTGATATTTTTCCATATATCGTTTTTTCCCGTCTTGCGTGTACACGTTCAAATCTCCGGAGAGTTTGTCATTCATGTAACTGCACTCTTTGGAGATATTTCCGTTGGGGAAATATTCGTAAAAAGCACCTTCTTTTTTTCCAGAAAAGCCATAATTTGCAATAAAAGAGAGTTTTCCATTGCTATTATACACTTTGTAAGCATCTGTCCAAATATGGTTTCGTAACGAACCCTCGGTGTGTAAAGCGCCATTGTGGTAAAAGGACTTGTATTCACCCGTCTCACCATCTTCAAGATAGTAGGCGATCTCCGACGTGTCGCCATTTGGGAAAAAATTATACACAACGCCGTCATAATCACCATCTTTCATCATCATCCGTCGCAACAGCGTGCCTTGGGGATGGAAGATCCGCGCTTTGCCGTTCAATTTATCCTTTATGTAAACGCAATGCTCGTTCAGCACGCCTGACGGATCGTATCGCTTGAAGTCGCCATCTATCTCGCCCCGCTTGTAATTAATTTCCAAACTGACCATCGGTTTGCCTGTATTATAGAGATTGGGGAAATAGACGACTCCCTTGCCGTGAATCTTATTGTTCTCAATAGGAACTTCTTGCTGGATAGTGCCATCGTCATAATAAAACTTGTTCAACCCATTGTTCACGCCTTCTTTATATCCCTTGCGACTTTCCACACAGCCATAACGAGTGAGAAAAGTAATTTCACCGTTAAAAATCAACCCTTCTGTTTGATTTTCCAGCATTTTCCCAAAATGATTCAAGAAGAAATCATTATCATACACGTAAGTAAACCCCTCTTTGTTCTCTTTTCCCAATCCTTTTCTTAACGATTGATTCAAAAACACAACGGAACGGTACATTAAATCGTTAATTTGAGCCGCTTTCTTTTTAGCCAATTGCAAAATCTTGCCTTTATCCAAGTTCGTCCCGCTGAACAAGTGGATCGAGTATGTGTCGAAATCTTTTGTTGATGTGCCAATGCTATGAAAATAAGGTATGTATAAAAAATTGACAATATCTTTGGCATTGGCTTTAGGCGTGATATTTTCAAAAATGATTTGATTTTGATACACAATGCTATGCTTCACTTTGCTGACAATCTTAAAGTTTTTTTGCGTGTACACATTGGTTTTCACGATGTTTTCCAACTTGTTCATCCGGTTTTTCTCCAGTTTATGCGTCTCAGGTAAATCCACCTTATTTCCGCCAAACATCTCGCCGATCCCGGTTCCGTAAACATTTTCCAGGTATTGCAAAGCGTGAATGCCTGCGTTGGAACCTGGATTTAACATGACTGCGTAGTTAATGGCCAAAATCCCCTGAATTGTCAATCCCATATTTAAATAGCTGACTCCCAACTGGAAATGGCTGGTTTGGTGGAAGGGATAGAGGAAAATCGCCTCTTCGAAACAAGCGGCTGCATTGAGCCAATCCTCCATTTTGAGATAAACAATCCCCTTGTTGAAATACAGCAAATAATTGTAAGGAAAATAACGCAACGCTTCCTCGTACGTCCTTATCGCCTCTTCGTATCGTGATAAACCACTTAACGTATTGCCTGTCAAGTTGTAAACATCAGGCATTTTAACTTCATCATCGTGTATGTCAAGTATCAACTGCAAAACGGCCAACGCCTCCTCATATTTTTCTGAAGCGTAATATGTGTATCCTAATTCGTATTGAGCCATGGTATAAAGAGAATCTCCAATGGGAATTTCTTTGTATTTTTCCTCGGCGGCTACGAATCGTCCTTCATCGTGCAATGCCTTGCCTTCGGTCAGCAATTTCCCTGAATTGACCACCTTGGCATTTTTCGGCGTCTGCGCCATTCCTGAGGCGAGGAGGGAAAAGAGGAGAAAGGGGAGGAGGATTTTTTTCATAATATAGTTGTTTAATTTGTTTACATGCAATGCATCCAAAATCATTTGCCAAAATCGATTTGTTTTGTCCATTCTCTTGAAATTACTTTACTTTCTATTCATGCATCTGGCACCCTATAAACTCGAATTACTTCTTTCCATCTCACATCTTTTCCACCACCAACTGTGCATTCTCAAACCCCATTACCGCTATCGGGGTACCTTGATCAATGAAGCCGAGAGCGGAAACGGCGTCGTAGATTTCGCCCTCGATCTCCACTTTGCCGGCGGGGCGCAGCATGGTGATGGCCGTGCCGTTCTTTCCTATCTGCTGAGCCATGCTCATGTCCGCAGACACATAGCCATCTTCGGAGGAGAGGTTGGTTTTCAGAGCCAAAGAACCGAATCGCGTGCTCATGCCCAGCAGCTTTTTTGCAACCCACAACGAAACAAGAAACCCACCAATCACGCTGGTGAGAACAATCAGGATCGTTCTTGGGATAACTTTGGGCGGAACGAATGTGAAGTCGAAACCAATATTAAATACCATCGCTAAAACCAATGATGTAACGATCAACACTATACCGGAAATACCGGCGACCCCGAACCCAGGTGTGACGAAAATCTCGACAATTAACAAACCCACCCCGACCAAGAAGAGCAGGATTTCCCAATGCGCAGCCAATCCTTCGATATAATGCGGCATGAAGTAGAGTAGGGCAGCGATGACTGCCACGATCAGCGGAAAACCAATACCGGGTGTTTGCAACTCGAAGTAGATACCGCCAATGATCAGCATGATCAAAATCCCGCTGATGGCTGGATTGATCAGGAATGCGATCACTTTGTCTGTCCATTTGAAAGTTTGTTCAGTGATTTCGTAGTTGGCAATGCCAACGTGGGCAAGCAGTTCCTCCTCATTGTTTACTTCCCCTTCGCAATAGCCATGCTGTATGGCCTCTTTCGTGGTGAAAGTCAAAACCTTGCCAAGTTCTGTTATATCGGGAATGTGGGTGTCGGGATCCACCATTGCTTCGGCGATTAGCGGGTTGCGCCCTTGTTGCTCGGCGGTGGAGCGCATCATGCCGCGCATATATGACTGGTATTTATCGGGGAGCACGTCACCCGCCTGGTCCACTACGGATGCAGCCCCGATGGTTGCGCCCGGCACCATGTAGATGCTGTCGCAGGCGATCGAGATGAGTGCCCCGGCGGAAGCGGCGTTCGGGTCAATTAGCACGTAAATAGGAATGGGACACTCCAGCAACATCGTTCGGATCTTCTCTGCCGACTCCAATTCTCCGCCGAACGTGTTCAATCGCAAGATAATCAAGTCTGCCCCCAGTTCCTGCGCCCGCTCGATCGCTTTCTCTGTTTTTCGTAATGACGGCTTGGCGATGTTGTCGTCAATGAAAAAATGATACACCTGTACTGTCGAATCCTGGGCGATCAACTGGCTTAACAGAAATAAGTTAACTATAAAAACAATTATTTTTTTCATCGCATCTATATAATTTCAATCCATCCGCAAAGATATAAAATTAGGAGAAAGGCTGCCCTTCCTCTTTTCTAAATCCTACCATCGTGGCATAAAAGCATTCTCAATATGATTCAACAGATAACTCTCGCCTTTCTTCACGATTGTAATGATGTCAAACCGCACTTCGGCGATGATTTTTTTGGTTAGCACATAGTTGTTGGCCGCTTTAATCAGGTTGCGTTGTTTTTGCCATGTGACGGCGGTTTCAGGAGCGATGAAACTGGAGGAACTTCGGGTTTTCACTTCGCAAAAAACGATAAATCGATCATTTCTGGCAACAATGTCAATCTCAAGATGACCGTATCGCCAGTTTTTCTCCAAAATGATAAATTTCTGTTGTTCTAAATGATTAATGGCGATTTCTTCGCCCAATTGTCCGGTTTTCTGTTTGTCAGTCATCATAGTATTCAATGAGTCTTTTAGTTATGATAGTAATGTTATTAAATCGATGATCGGGTTGTAGCGGGACATCTTACTTGATTTAAGTGACAAATTTACAAAAAAGACTTTACATGAAAAGATATCTTCTTGAAAAAATCTTCTATGTTTGCCGAAACGAAATAGAATGATCATTTTGTTTACATAGTTATTCCAAAAAAATCATGTACTTTTGCCACTTTTAAAAATCATGATTTTATGAATACGAAATATGTTTTTGTCTTAGGTGGCGTGGTATCAGGGCTAGGGAAAGGCATTACAGCGGCATCGTTGGGTCGTTTGCTCAAATCCAGAGGGATCAAAGTAACCATGCAAAAGTTGGATCCCTATTTGAATATGGATCCCGGTACCATGAACCCCTATCAACACGGAGAAGTTTTCGTGACGGAAGATGGCGGTGAGACTGATTTGGATATTGGTCATTATGAGCGTTTTATAGATGAAAATCTAAACAAACACTGTAATGTAACTGCCGGAAAAGTTTATTATCAAGTTATTGATAATGAACGAAATGGACTCTATGTTGGTGCAACCGTACAAATGATCCCACATATTACCAATCAAATTAAAGAGAAAATACGGTTGAATGCGCAAAGCAACAATGCGGAGGTCGCTATTGTGGAAGTGGGCGGCACCGTTGGCGACTACGAAAGTTTGCCATTTTTGGAGGCCATCCGGCAATTTTCCGCCGAAGAAGGGACTGCTAATTGTATGTATATCCACGTGGCGTTAATTCCCAATATTACCCCAAGTAACGAATTGAAAACCAAGCCGGCGCAACACAGTGTCAAGGAACTACTTGGTATCGGTATTCAACCCGATATTTTGGTTTGTCGAAGCCAATATCCTGTTGCAAAAGAGATTAAAGAAAAATTATCACTTTTTTGCAATGTGAAATTGGAGAATATCATTGAAAATCCCGATATGCCTTCGTTGTATGAAATCCCACTGGCATTGGAAGAGGAGGGTTTGGCGGAGCAAGTCATCAAACGGCTTCGCATTCAATGTAAGGAGAAGGATTTGTCCGATTGGCAAGAAATGGTGGACAAAAGTCGTGTTAAAAAGTTGAAGACCGACATTGCACTGGTCGGAAAATACATTGAATTACAAGATGCGTATTTGAGCGTGGTAGAAGCATTGAAACATTCCGCCATCCATTATCAAACTGATTTGAAAATACATTGGATTGACTCCGAAGATATTACGGAAAAAAGTGCAGGTGTGATTTTGCAAGACATGGATGGTGTCATCATTCCCGGCGGTTTCGGCATTCGCGGAATTGAGGGGAAAGTCAATGCTGCGCGCTATGCACGGGAAAAGCGCATTCCCTATCTGGGACTTTGCCTCGGTATGCAAATCGCCATCATAGAATTTGCCCGTAATGTGGCCGGATTGAAAAATGCGAACAGCATTGAAATTGATCCGCAAACGCCTTATCCGGTTATTGATTTTCTGCCTGGACAGAATGAATTTAGCATCTTAGGTGGAACGTTGCGGTTAGGGAAATATCCCTGCAAAGTGAAGAAAGACACCAAGGCTTACAGCGTGTATATAAAAGACGAAATAGCAGAAAGGCACCGCCATCGCTATGAAGTGAACAATGAATATCGAAATGTTTTGGTGGAAAGCGGATTGGTCATCAGCGGAACCTCTCCTAATGAAAGTATTGTGGAAATGATTGAATTAAAGGATCATCCGTGGTATGTGGCGTGTCAGTTCCATCCCGAATTTAAATCACGACCCAACCGGCCGCATCCCTTATTCCAAGGTTTCATTTATGCGTCCATTGTGCGGTCTGCTCAAAAATATAAATGATAACTTATTGATTATGAAAAAGATATTTCTCCAAAAGGGAAAAGAAAAATCGCTACAGCGTTTCCATCCGTGGGTTTTTTCCGGTGCCATTCACAAGCACGATAATGCAGTGAATGATGGAGAGATCGTGGAGGTTTGTGATTATAGCGGTAATTACCTTGCGACCGGTCATTACCACAATAACTCCATCGCAGTTAGAATTTTCAGTTTTCAACAGATCGTTCCCGACCTTTCTTTTTGGAGAGGCAAAATAGAAACGGCGCTTTCGTACAGAAAATCAATGGGATTATTTAACGATTCGAGAACCAACATGTTCCGATTAGTGAACGGGGAAGGAGATGGACTCCCCGGATTGAT